>JAKSAW010000040.1 GCA_022361455.1 Pseudomonadales bacterium
AACCTTTCTGAAAAAACATGGCTTGAGTTTCGACCATATTAAAAACCAAACAAACTGTTAACTGGCTCTGTGATCAGATTGAGTTTGAGCTTACTCTTCAAGCTCAAACTCAATCGTGGTAACCGTACCATCAACAGCAACTTCCACATCTATTTCACCCCAAGGCTGTTGTACAAATGGATTATTATAACGAGGATAATCTTTAAGCGAGATAGCAGCACCATTAACCACCAAATCATCTGTCCAGGAAAATGACATCTCACCCATATCGGATTGATAGGTTACTTGTAAATCATGGGCCCAATCATAATCTACAGTTTGATTGGAAACACGCTCAACAAATCCCTCAAAATCCCCATCTTCGTCTCGCCAACCTAATTCCGCGATCCATAGATTACTAAAACCCTTCGCAACGATTTCACTATTCGCGTATTCACCTTCGGTGGTGAAGCTCGCTCTATTGAAAGAATAGAGAGCGATATAACCATCACCCTTACGCCCAAAAAACCATTTGCCTTGTTGTACTACTTCGTCAAATTTTTCTTGCGGGAAGAAAGCATGCGTTGTAAATGCATTATCGTTCGCTAAACCTAGCCATGGCAACTTGGGCTTGTAAAGAATTAGAGCCACATCATTATGTTGCGCAATTCGCGGCACCGATGCTCCTCCAGTGAAGTAACCTAAAGCATAATCTTCTTCCAAAAACGGATGCGTTGTATAAACCGTGATTCCTTCATCAAGATTTGCACTCCACATGACATGCTGAAAGCTAGGACTACCCGGATTTTTATCCTGTGCAACGGACAACATGCCAGCTGGCTTTTGATGTAGGTAGGTATTAGTCGTTTGCATGGCTAAACCTTCACCCAAGGCTTTTACCGCCGACCAATTTGTCACTTCATCCGCAAACCCCAATTGCCATAAAGGGGCAAGTCCTTTTACCAGAGGAAAAAACTCTCCCGCTTCGAATAAACCGAATTCTCTAGCAGTATAAAAAGTACCGTTAACAATTTCTGGCAACATGTAGGCACCATTAGCCCACCAAAATAAAACCGCTTC
>JAKSAW010000039.1 GCA_022361455.1 Pseudomonadales bacterium
GTTTCCAGAATGGTGGCCGGGCGACTGGTTATCCGATCCGGCACCCCGCCTCGAAACCCAACACCACGTCAGTTCCAGCCTCTCCGACCGCCTGTGGCGTCTCCGGGTGCGCTTCTAGCCCACGGCGGAGCTCGGCGACGGGGCGATCGAGACCGGCGCAGATGCCGGGCTCACTCACATTGCCCAAGCAGCTTGTCATGCCAAGGACAGGCAGGATGTGCATCAATCGCATCGTCGATCCTCTCTTGCGTTTCGATGTTGTCTCGCAGGCCGTCGCGCTCATCCTTGGCGCGTTCGGCCGAGCCGATGTAGGCCGCGATCCCGGCGACCATCGCAGAGACGATCAGGCCGGGCAGGATGATGCGGAGCATGATGTCGGGCATGTCACCAGACCCCCGTGTTCACGTAGGCCATCAGGCGCAGCACGCAGAGCGTCAGAAGCGCGGTGATGATGGCCGTTGCGAGGATGGCTATGGCGCAGGTCATCGCAGCAGCACCTCACGTAGCAGCGGCTCGAACCGCCAGACGATGAAAGCCGCGACGCAGAGCGCGACCATGCCAAATAGTGACCACGCAACCTGTTTCTTCGAGCGGGATCGAAGGTGGAAACCGATGTCCCGACTGCCGATCTGGAAGCCGATGTAGAACGAGGACTCGTTCTCTGGATCATGGGTCATGATTGATATCCGGCAGATCGACGGTGTGCCCCTTCAGCTCGTGCGTGCAGTCGCCGAGAAAGCGAATTTGACCATCGACCACATAAGAGTGGCATACGAGCGGCTTAGGCGTCACCGATCCGCCACCCATGATGATTTCGCGCTCTTCGTCGGTGATCGGCACGGTGCCCTTGACGAGGACAGACGGCGAGAACGTGGGGCGGTCACCGTCACCGTTGAACGTCCAGCCGCGTGATCCATCAACCGTCACATGGTGCATCTGATTGCACCCAGGGCACTTGAACGCGACCTTGCCGCCCTCAAGTCGGCGTAGCTTTCGTCCGAGCGCGCTCACGTCACTTCCTCGTCTTCGCTCGGCCTGCGGATCAGGGGCCAGACGATGCGGATCATGGCTGCCAGCGCCGCGGCCATGACCAGGTACGTGATCCAGTCCTCGGACAGGATCGGAGCGGCCTGCTCGGCAACATCGGTCAGAACCTTCTCGACCGCCACAGCCGTCACCAGAACGCCGCCAGTGGCCTTGCCGGCATCCTTGGCCGATGTGTCCTCGGCTTCGGGCGCAAACCGCTCCGTGACGGTCCGCACCGGAAAGCGCTTGCCGCGCGAACCTGTCCAATTCGCAGGCGTCGCGCGGGCGTCGATGTGGCAGAAACCCAGAACCGGATACTCCCCGATCCCGTTAAAGCCGAGCTTGCGCGCCGCTGCCATGAAGTCCTGCGGATCGTGGTTGTCCATGCTGACGTCAAAGGCGATGCCCTCGAGGTGCTTGGACCGTTTCGCCCCACCGACGGCCCGGTTATGCTCGGGAGAACGGTAACCGCTGTTAATGATCATCGGCTTGCCGATCTCATCGCGTAGCGCCTGCAGCATATCCAGCGCTCGGGCGTCGATCATGAGCTTGCCGGTGCCGCGACAGGCGATTTCCTGCGGTGAAAAAGAAGGCCACCGCCACGCGGATGCGGGA
>JAKSAW010000038.1 GCA_022361455.1 Pseudomonadales bacterium
GATGAGGGCCGGTAGGCCTAATAGGGTCATGCTGAGGAATGAAATGGCGGTAATCTCCCAGCACCAGCGGGCGGCATCGTTGGGGCTGCCCGCGCCGAGTGATCTGCCGACCAATGCGGCGGAAGCTCTGGCCATACCCACCGCGGGTAAGTAACCGAGGGTCAGCAGACGGAGCAAGACGTTGGCCGCGGCCAGTTCCGCGGTGCCCACCATTCCCACAAACCAGAGAAACAGGGTATAACAAGCGCCGAACGAGACTTGGGCCATGCCGTTGGGAATGGCAAGGGATAGCAGGTTCTTGCGCAGCGCCGGTTGCGGTCGGCGGAAACAGTCTCGGGTGATGGGTGCCTTGCGAATGATGATGATATACCAAAGGGTTGCTACAACGACGGCGCCCACGGTACCCACACCGGCGCCCGCGGTGCCCATGCGTGGCGCGCCGAAGTTCCCGAAGATGAACATATAATTAAGGATAACGTCTACCACCAGCATGATGATCAGGGAGTTCATATACACGGACGGTCGGGCAATGCCGTTAAAGTAACCGCGAAACGAGAAACAAAAGGATTGGATCACCAGGGAGAGCACCAGGATCTGGAAGTAGGGGATGCCTTCCTTTTGAACGGCCACATCTTCGATGAGTATGGAGAAGAAGAAGGGCGCGGTTAACAGAAAAAACAGAGTCGCCGGGATACCCACGAGTAGGGAATAGTAGATTCCCCCAAAAAGTGGCGGAAGGGTTCCGTCTTCTTTGTTCTCGCCGAAGCGTCGTGCCGTGATGGCTTGAACGCCGCCGGCCAAACCTTGGAAGAAAGCCGTGGCCAGGTTCATCATGAAACTGCCTAAGCCGACCGCGGCCAGTGAGGCATTGCCCAAGGTGCCGACCATGGCCGTATCGATGAGGGTCAGAAGGTTAACCGCTACCATGCCGACCATGATCGGGGCCGAAAGTTTGAAGATGGTATTGAGACGGCCTCGGGTGATCATGGCTTTATCCTCTTCCGTCTCGGGGTCGGTTGATATTTCA
>JAKSAW010000301.1 GCA_022361455.1 Pseudomonadales bacterium
CCAGGATACAGTTCAGTCAAATCTTCAGGACCCTCGGGGTTTAACGGGCACACCGACCACTGTCCGGGAGTCGTTCTCCCTGGACTTCAAAACGGAGCTGGAAGGGGGGCCTCCCGGAGATGCCCTGGGCACGCTCCTAACCATGTTGATGGGCACACCCTCGATAGCTTTGACCGACTCCCGGAACGGCTATACGCTCTCGAATAACGAACTGACCTACCCGGCGGCCGCACCGATGGCGAGTGCGCGGCAAGGACATGTGTTCTCCGTAAGAAAAGGAAGCACAACCGGCATATTCGAAGTGGCATCGACCGACCACGGTTCAAATAAAATTACGGTGGTTGATCCTGCAGATCTGCCCGCCGGAGACCACTATCTAGGTGTGGATCCCACGGTAGACGGTGGCGGCGGCCATCTGGCCATTGCCGCCGGTGACAATGTCGAGGTGTCCGGTGTGTGTCAGGACCATGGCGTTGAGCACATTACCGGGTACGGTCAAGAAAGTCGCGGAGACGGAGTCATGACCCTCAATGGTCTGATTCTGACTCAATGCGGCATTAAGCTTGCCTCCGGCATGGTCGACGTCTCGTTTTCGGGTGCGGCTTCCAGCAGGGTGAGCGACATCGCGCCTTATGCCTTCGAAGATGCAGCGAATCCAGGCCGCCGATTTGGAATGGAGAGCTCGACCATTAAAGATCTCTTCGGTTTCCCGACCGGATCAGATATTTCGATTGAGATGTCCTTTAATCGCGAACTCAATTGGTCGGGTACCAGTACGGCGGCGCGGTGGATCAGCGGACAGCTGAAGCCGACTTTCAAGATCACCGGGTCCTTCGTGCGAATCCGCGGGCAACAGTACGCCATGGACGCCTATCGCGACGGCAAACTCAGAACCTTTATGGTTCCGTTGCTGATTCCGCGATATGGCGACAAGCCCGGGGCCGGGTTCTACATGCGCTTCAATGGTGTCTATACCGGCGAAGTCAAAGACGAAGCTCACGGCATCGGCGAGGCTGAGTCCGAAAGCTTTACATTCACCTGCCATAGTCCCGAGGCGGGTACGGGCGAGTACGCTCTGCAAATCAGCCGGTTCACGGTTTAAGGAGAAGGTCAGTGGAGATTCTTAACCATACAATTCAGGAAAAAGTTATGAAACGTGGGGCGTTGGTCCCCGTGTTCCGGCTGCAAAACACGAGGCTTGTGGAGAGGCTTCGTCCTCTTGTTCATAAGGGAGAGAAAAAGGCGCTTGAAGGGCTGGACATTGTAAATAAGCAGTTTCTGGACCCGGAGGTTGTTCACTGGCTCTCGGTGGGTCCAGCCAGCAGCCTTGTCTATAAAAAGAAACTCCATGACTTGGTGGAGGCGCATTGCAGCGCCAACCAAGTCAAGCGTGCGCACATATCAGAGTTGGAATATGTCGAGCTGAAGAAAGACGCCGCCGTGGGCACCCTTTTTCTCGGTGTCTCCCCGTGGGTGAACTTCAAGGGGAAGCCCATTTCTCTTTGGGAGGGCGAGAACGGGCCGATCCCCGGCGTAGACGACAAGGGGAAGGCTATCGCATTTACTAGAGATACACCTATCCGATTGGTGGAATCCGATCATTCGGCGCTCCGGTATCTGCTGGACAACCTTCCGGAGTACTGGGACGCCATTCAGCGTGCATCGATGG
>JAKSAW010000037.1 GCA_022361455.1 Pseudomonadales bacterium
AAAACCAAAGGACAGAAAAAATGAAACTAAGAATCACGCTAGTTGCTATGCTTGCCGCGTTTCTATGCGGCTGCGACGAACCAGGTGAAACCTTTCGCTTAAAAATGGAACATGTCACCGTGGACACCGCTAGGGAATCTAGTGGCGACCGCCCCTATTTCAATACTATTTCATTTAGATCCCAATTTAATACTACCGGCTCCACCCAAGTGGATCTTAGAAGCAGAGAACCAAATGATTGGGTGAGTAAGAACTTTTACAATCACGGCACACTTCCTAATGGCCATATGTTTGCTGGTGATAGCTTACCCATTCCTTGGTGGATGGGTGAACACGAATGGAGCGATGTAAAAGTCATACCACTACTGGATATTTTGTCTGACCGCACACCAGAAGTAGCCGGCGCTATTGTGGTGTCGCTAGATAACAACAACACACCACCCCATGTGATACGAGATATTCTTACCGATTTCACCAACATCATGCGTACGGTAATGGTGACGCAAATTGAACAAGGCATGTGGATCTCATCGATCACCGATCCGCTAACTTTTTTCCAAACTCTGCTAGATGCCATTACTAGCGAAGTGGCTGCATTGGATTTATTCGGTTATCTATTTCAGCTAACCGTCGGTTCTACTTTTAATCCTGATCAACCGACTGGTATCGAAATATTTATCATGCCTGGTGTTGAAGGTTTACCAGAACCTATCTCTGCTGAAGTGCCAGTACCAGGCCTTCCGGGGGGCGAAGTCACCGTTAAGCTCACTATTCTTCCCGTTCGCGATGCGATGCATGCCACTAACTATCAAGGCTCCGGTGCTAACTATGCAGTGAATATGTCACTCGATCATGATGAAGACGAAGATGCAGACTTACCCATTACTTCTCTCAATTTAAGCCTTAAAACAGGGGATGATGGATTACGTGAAGGCAGCACGGTTAGTGCCGATATTCAATTCTGTGATGGTGGAAGTTTAGTCACACAAACTTTTTCAAATATAAATGGCGGTAACACACTAGAAGACTGGGGCGATCATACTTTTAATCTGCCACTGTTTGGAATTGCGGTAAAAGACGTACACCAAATAACGCTAAACTGGGTACCCGACTCAGATTTCTTTGGCAACGATAACTGGGACGTAGAAGCCATTAAGCTTGCTTATAACCGCTTAGATATCCAAGGTACCTACTTTATCCACCATGGGCGCCCTGAAGTAAGATTCACCAATGACCTACGTCGCTGGAGCTACCGTTTTGGTGGAGGCGCTTGCAGCAGCTAAACCAAACACTGAAACAGTAAAAATAAAAAGCCCGCGAACAAACTGTTAGCGGGCTTTTTAATTCACTATTTTTTTAAATCAATCATCTATTTGCAAACGATTAATCTCGTCCTGGAACTCACTAACATCTTCAAAGCTGCGATAAACAGAGGCAAAACGCACATAAGCCACTTTATCGAGCTCTCTTAATGCTTCCATGACTTTTTCACCAATAACCCGTGAACCTACTTCCCTCTCACCAGTTGCGCGCAATTGAAAACAAATACGCTCAATAGCCGCTTCAATTTGTTCCATGCTTACAGGGCGCTTTTCCAACGCTCGTAGAATACCACTACGTAATTTACCTTCATCAAAAGGTGCACGGGTACCGTCCTGCTTTACCACCTTGGGCATTACCAATTCGGCCGTTTCATAGGTGGTAAAACGCTCCTCACACGTAAGGCACTCACGGCGGCGGCGGATCTGATTACCATCAGCCACTAATCGAGAATCGATTACTTTTGTTTCGGTGGCGCCGCAAAAAGGACAGTGCATGGAGTTCCCCTATAGAAAATTAAATTACCCGCATTGTACAGATACAAAAAAGGGCAGGCTACTAGCCCACCCTTTTTCTGATCTCTATGGATCTTAAGACTTGCTGTAAACCGGGTGGTTATGACACAACACTTGAACCTTGCTCTTAACTTCTTCGATTAAAGCTTCATTTTCTAGGTCATCAAGAATGTCACACATCCAGCCCGCTAATACGCGAACTTCTTCAACACCAAAACCACGACGAGTTACTGCAGGCGTACCAATACGCAAGCCACTCGTTACAAATGGTGAACGTGGGTCGTTAGGTACAGCATTCTTATTAACAGTGATATTGGCACGACCCAAAGCCGCATCCGCATCTTTACCTGTAATGTCTTGCTTGATTAAGCTCAACAAGAAAAGGTGGTTTTCAGTACCACCAGAAATGACTTCATAACCGCGCTCAATAAACACACCCGCCATGGCTTGTGCGTTATCGATTACTTGTTGCTGATAGACTTTGAATTCAGGAGAAAGGGCTTCTTTAAAGCAAATCGCTTTTGCAGCAATCACGTGCATTAAAGGACCACCCTGGCCACCTGGGAATACTGCTGAATTAAGCTTCTTCTCTAGATCAGGATTAGACTTAGCTAGAATCATACCGCCACGAGGACCACCCAACGTTTTGTGAGTAGTGGTAGTGGTCACATCAGCAATTTGTACGGGGTTTGGATACAAACCCGCAGCTACCAAACCTGCTACGTGAGCCATATCTACGAAAAGGTATGCGCCTACTTCATCAGCGATATCCCGGAATTTCTGCCAGTCCATGACTTGAGAGTAAGCAGAAAAACCAGCAAGAATCATTTTTGGCTTATGCTCACGAGCTAGCTCAGCTACTTGTTCGTAATCAACCTGGCCCGTTTCAGCGTTCAAGCCGTATTGAACTGCGTTGTAGATCTTACCGGAGAAATTAACCTTGGCGCCGTGAGTTAAGTGGCCACCATCAGCCAAGCTCATGCCCAATACGGTATCGCCGGGTTGCAGCAGTGCCATGTAAACTGCTGCGTTCGCTTGAGAACCGGAGTGAGGTTGAACGTTTATGTAGTCAGCACCAAAAAGCTCTTTCGCACGCTCAATCGCTAACTTCTCGGCAATATCCACATATTCACAACCACCGTAGTAGCGCTTCTCTGGGTAACCTTCGGCGTATTTGTTAGTTAAAACAGAACCTTGTGCTTCCATCACAAGGGGGCTGGTATAGTTTTCAGAAGCGATCAGCTCAATATGCTCTTCCTGGCGCTTACGCTCTTGCTCAATGGATTCAGCAATTTCAGGGTCGAAATCAGCAATGGTCAAATCTTGTGAAAACATTCAATGTGCCCTCGTGGAACGGTTCAAAGGATTAGATGGTAAGTACTCTGCATGGGGATAGGCACTTATCTATTGTGGCTACTTGCTTGCCCTTCGGGTGCCCTGCGCTTCTCGTGAAATCTTAACGGCTGTAAACTCGCCCTTCGGGCTCAAACAAGACAGCCTAATTTCACTGCGATGCTCGGCGGCGCAAAAACCTCAATAGATAAGCACCTATCCCCGGCTAAATCACTCACCAGAATTAATAAAGGCGGCAATTGTACATGAACATTCCGCATTCGGCACATGAAATGGCTTCAGAGCGATTTCAATTTCTTTCACATTGCATCAAATCCCCATTTTCGGTAGCGTAGCCACCCATAGACTAAACTCTGTAAATCCCTGTCAGAAGAGAACTTTTAATCGATGGCCCAGTACATTTACACCATGAATCGGGTGAGCAAAGTAGTGCCACCCAAACGCGAAATCCTCAAGGATATTTCCCTTTCCTTCTTCCCCGGCGCAAAAATTGGCGTACTCGGCCTCAATGGCGCAGGTAAATCGACCCTGCTACGCATTATGGCAGGCATCGACACTGAAATTGACGGCGAAGCACGCCCTCAAGCCGGCATCAATATCGGCTACCTACCCCAAGAACCCGAACTGGACGCCAGCAAAGATGTAAAAGGTAACGTGGAAGACGGTGTGCGCGAGATTAAAGACGTTCTCACCCGTTTCGACGAAATCAGTATGAAGTTCGGCGAAGAAATGACAGACGACGAAATGAATGCGCTGTTAGAAGAACAAGCCGAGCTACAAAACAAGATCGACGCCTGCAACGGCTGGGAAATTGATCGTACTCTAGAGATCGCAGCTGACGCACTTCGGCTGCCGCCTTGGGACGCGGACGTCACCAAACTATCTGGTGGTGAGAAGCGCCGTGTGGCACTTTGCCGACTGCTTCTATCCCGACCCGATATGCTGTTGCTAGACGAACCCACCAACCACCTGGATGCAGAAAGTGTCGCTTGGCTTGAGCGCTTTTTATTGGAATACACCGGCACCGTCGTGGCCATTACCCATGATAGATATTTCCTAGACAACGCTGCTGAGTGGATTCTTGAATTAGATCGCGGCCACGGTATTCCTTACAAAGGCAACTACAGCTCTTGGCTAGAACAGAAAGAGCAACGCCTAGAACAAGAAGCCAAACAAGAGGCATCCCGTCAAAAAGCCATTAAAGCGGAATTGGAGTGGGTACGCTCAAATCCAAAAGGTCGCCAAGCGAAAAGCAAAGCACGCTTACAGCACTTTGAAGAACTTACCAACCAAGATGCACAAAAGCGTAGTGAAACCCAAGAGCTCTACATTCCAGTGTCTGAGCGCTTAGGTGAAGATGTCATTGAGTTTAAAGACGTCACCAAATCTTTTGGTGATCGCATGCTTTACGAAAACCTAAACTTTAAAATTCCTAAAGGCGCTATTGTTGGTGTGATTGGTCCAAACGGCGCAGGTAAAACAACACTATTCAGATTGATCGTTGGTGAACAACAACCAGATAGCGGTGAAGTAGCCGTTGGTAAAACCGTGCAGATTTCTTACGTAGATCAAAGCCGAGAAGACTTAGATAATAAGAAAACTGTTTGGGAAGAAGTGTCTGATGGTGCCGACTTTATTAAAGTTGGTAATTATGAAATGCCATCACGCGCTTATGTTGGCCGCTTTAACTTTAAAGGCTCAGATCAACAAAAACGTGTGGGTGAATTATCCGGTGGTGAACGTAACCGACTGCACTTAGCGAAACTGCTTCGCTCTGGCGGTAACGTATTAATGCTCGACGAACCAACCAACGACTTAGACGTTGAAACTCTTCGCGCATTAGAAGAAGCATTACTATCGTATGCCGGTTGCGCCATTGTGATTTCGCATGATCGCTGGTTCTTAGACCGTATCGCCACTCATATCATCGATTTTGAAGGCGAAGACGGCGTTGAGTTCTTTGAAGGCAACTTCACCGATTACGAAGCTTACAAGAAGAAGAAATATGGCGAAGAAGCCACTCAACCGAAACGACTTAAATATAAGAAAATCCAGTAGCGGTCTACAGCACATTGTAGTGCCGTCTATTAAAAACAAAATGGCGCCAATCGAGGCGCCATTTTTGTTTGCATAAATTAATTGGTGGCGACTCGCTTTTCCGCCAGATCGGCAAAGAATTGTTTTAGCACATCCACCAATAATTCATAGCGATCAATAAACGCCATATGGCCACAACGCTCTATTAATTGATGCTTCGCTTGAGGCAGGTGAGCTTCCAATACTCTATGAGAAGATTCGTCGGCAAAATTATCATGTTCCGCATTCAACACCAGCGCCGCGCCTTTAAAGCGCTTAAGATTTGGCATCACCAATACCCAACCGCAACAGAAACCGATCCAACCACCCCATCAACTGTTTCAGCGTATGATGACTATCGCGTAACGGAGCATGAATACACAATCCAGGCACATCAGAAGCAATCACGCGGTAGTGCTCAGCAAAGGCCGCCATCATGTTACGCCTCTGAGCTTTAGATCCCCCCAGACCATGGAGGAACACAAGTGCAGGATTATTTGCCGCTCCAGCCTCAAGAAAGCGAGAACGATGACCATCAATCACCACTTTTCCGCTCTCAATGGACTGAAAGTAGCTACCTACTTGATTTATAAGTAATTTAAGCGGTATTGAAGCCAATCGGGTGTATCCCTAAACATTGCCAGTTGCACATAATTCTAGCTACTAAAGAAATTAAAAGCACAGTGCCAATGAACTAATTCAAATCACTTAGATTCCAGGGTAATTTCAATATCCCGAACTATAATAAGGGTATTTCTATCTATAAAGCTAATGGTCACATGCGTCAAAATTTTCCAGTTAAAGATCAAGAAGTAAAGCTGCAGCCAAATGATTTCATTGTCTCCTCTACAACTCCGAGGGGAGTAATCTTGTCGGCAAATGATTGCTTTTGCAGAATCGCGGGCTTTCAAGAATCTGAATTGATAGGGCAAGCTCATAATATTGTTCGCCATCCAGATATGCCTCAAGCGGCCTTCGCTCTACTTTGGCAGCGCTTAGAACAAAACAAACCATGGATGGGTATTGTAAAAAATCGCTGCAAGGACGGCAGTTACTATTGGGTTGATGCATTTGTAACACCTCTGATCGATAACAAACAAACAGTCGGTTACGAGTCAGTACGAGTAGCACCAACTGCAGATCAAGTTGATCGTGCCACAGAAGTTTATCAGCGAATAAATAGAGGCAAACCACCTTTCAAACCTTACCAAGCCTTTAGAGAAAAACTTACTCCAAGCACTTTACTGATTGGAACATTAGGTATCGCAATATTATTTGGACTCTGGTTTTCTCCTCTAGCGATTACTACCAAGCTCCTATTCAGTGTAATGCTGGCCGCAGTGATAACAATGAGCTTTCTCGCACCTATTAGAGCCATCAGCCAAATTGCCAAGAAAGCCCGAGAAGTGATCGACGATCCAATTGCGCAATATATTTATACTGGCTATCTAAGCGATAAAGGTGCACCACTCCTTGCTAATATTTTTAACGAGGCCCGAGTGCGCACATTACTTTATAGCGTTTCTGATTCTGCCACAGCAGTTAAAATTAATGCGGAAGAAACCGCTAGCAAAACTGCCGCAAACACCCACTCTATCGATGAACAGCGAACGAATATAGAAATGGCAGCTGCAGCAGTTGAGCAAATGAGCCAGTCTATTAATGAAGTTTCGAGAAATACTACTGTTGCCTCAGAATCCTCGAAGCAAATAAGCTCGCAAGTCGAAAGTGGCAGTAAGCTAGTTCAGCATACGGTACAAACCATTCAAAACCTTTCTACAGAAATTGCCACAGCACGGGATGTTATCAAAGGTCTCGCTAAGGATTCAGACCAGATCGAAGGCATGACTTCAACTATCAAAGAAATCGCTGATCAAACTAACTTACTAGCACTTAATGCCGCAATTGAGGCAGCTCGTGCAGGTGAAACGGGAAGAGGTTTTGCCGTTGTTGCCGACGAAGTAAGAAACCTCGCAAGCCGTACTCAGGAATCCACAGAATCAATCCATGGAATTATAACACTGCTAAGAGAAAACACGCGCAAAGCAGTTGATACCATCGATACGGGCCACACTACCGTTAATAATGCGGTAGAACTGGTCAAGCTAGCAGGGGATACAATTGAGCAAATAGCCACAGCTATTGTGGACACAGAACAGATGGTGTTTCAAATTGCTGCCGCGACTGAACAACAATCAACAACATCTGACAGCATAAGTGAAAACATGCAGAATATTCACGATCTGTCGCTGAATATCGTAGACCAATCAAAAGTGGTTATTGAATGTAACAACCAACTTAAAACGGTTTCCGAACAACTAGAACAACTAACTCAACGCTTTGTACTTTAAGCGGCCTAAACAAACTCACACTTAAAATAAAGCGCAATAAAAAAGGCGAATAAATCTATTCGCCTTTTTTCATTTAGTCATCCCAATCATAGTCAGCAAGATGATCTCTTAACAGTTTCTCTTCGCGGAGCTGTTCAATCTTCCGCAAATATTCACCGTGCTTCTTACTACGCTTTGAAGAGCTACTCGCTTTCACTTCTTCAACGTCATCGCTCATGTCTTCGATCATATCGTCCAAGAATTCATTCCCGCCTTCCCTTTCTCGAGCGTTTTCTCGTGGGTTGTAGCCAGGCATGGAGCTCACCTCTCTTTTACTATAAGTGTTGATACTAAGAATTGCTTCTTAAAAACTTCTAGCTATTTGTGTGTTCCAATCTTCAATATGAAAATTAGCAAATGTTTGGTTTTTTTGTAAACAACATTTTTCGCATAAAAAATGTGACTTTCTATTACCGAAGTTTGCGGATTTCTTTTGAAAAAAATATGACAAGTGTGTTCATTTTTTGTAACGCTATATGGTGGAAAAGTAATCCAGCAATGCAAACTAAATTGGACTATGCTTAGGAAAAGTATACTAATTACGTGGAACATCATGAACGAAAAACGCCACTTCACCCGGATTCAATTCGATGCAAATGCCGTCATAAAATCGTCAGATGAAATTTGGGACACGAAAGTGATTGATATTTCAATGAAAGGCGCTTTGATCGAAAAACCCGATGCGAATTTTGAAAATGATCAGCCAGTAGAGCTAAACTTAACCTTGTCAGATAATACAACGCACTTGACCATGGAAGGCAGAATTGCCCACGTAGATGACGACACCCTTGGACTAGTGTGTGAACATATCGATGTTGACAGTGTTTCTCACTTACGCAGAATAGTGGAACTCAATACCGGCAGCCAGGATTTGCTAGAAAGAGAGCTTGAAGCGTTAACACACTACACTGATAGGGATAGCTTTCACTGATGTCACAGCTCTACGAACTTTCCTACATTAGCGAAGCCGCTCAGCCTTTGACTGAAGCGGAACTAATTGATTTGCTTAAATCAGCCCGTGAGAAAAATGAGGAAGAAGGAATTACCGGAATTTTGCTCTATAAAGAACCGATTTTTATGCAGGTTTTAGAAGGCCCGCAAGAAGCCGTAGAAGCCACCTATGAGCGAATCAAAAAGGATCCAAGGCACGGCTCCGTGTCAGGCCTTTTAAAGAGTGAAATCCGCGAGAGAAGCTTTTCTGACTGGGCCATGGGATTTGCCACACCTAAAACCTCAGAGATCCGCAAACTAGAAGGGTTTAGTGATTTCTTAGAGTCCTCTTGGACCTTGAAGGATCTAAGTTCTGAGCCCCATATGAGCCACAGACTGCTGCTCAGTTTTAGAGAACAAGAACTGGGCTAATTGTCAGGCTTCTAAATAGCTTCCAAGGCTTGATCCAAGCGCTCCACACCAACCACTTCCATGCCGTCTACCGGCGCTTTAGGGCAGTTAGATTTCGGCACAATCGCTTTAGTAAAACCATGCTTTGCAGCTTCTTTTAAGCGCTCCTGACCATTTGGAACTGGCCTGATTTCACCAGACAGACCCACCTCACCAAACGCGATCACTCGGTTTTCCATGGAGCGATTTCTCAAGCTTGATACAACCGCAATCAACACCGCTAAATCGGAACCAGTTTCCAGTACCTTCACACCGCCAACTACATTGGTGAAAACATCCATACCCATGGTGGAAATACCGCCATGACGACTCAGCACCGCTAACAACATGGCTAAACGGTTTTGATCCAATCCTACTGCCACACGGCGTGGATTACCCAACTGACTGTCATCCACTAAGGCTTGAACTTCCACCAGCAAGGGTCGAGTACCATCACGGGTCACCATAACGACACTTCCGGGCACATCCCCTTCGTGGCGAGAAAGAAAAATCGCCGAGGGATTTGAAACCTCACGAAGACCACGATCGGTCATAGCAAACACGCCAAGCTCATTAACGGCGCCAAAACGGTTTTTGACCGCTCTCACCACTCGGAAGCGGCTATCTTGCTCTCCTTCGAAATAGAGAACGGTATCCACCATATGCTCAAGCACACGAGGACCAGCTAACGAACCCTCTTTAGTAACGTGACCCACAAGGAAAAGTGCTGTACCCGACTGCTTGGCAAACCTCACCAAAGCCGCGGCACATTCACGGACCTGAGATACCCCCCCGGCGCCGAGGTTAGTGCTTCGGAATAAATGGTTTGGATAGAATCAACCACCATCACACGAGGAGTTTCGCGCTTGGCAGTAGCAATAATATTCTCGATAGAGGTTTCTGACATGACCTTGAGTGCATCTTGAGGCAACTCTAAGCGATGGGCACGCAATGCCACCTGCTGCAGGGATTCTTCGCCAGTAACATAGAGCGCAGGCGCCTGTTGGCTAAGATGGGTTAAGGTTTGCAATAAGATGGTAGATTTACCGATTCCCGGATCACCACCAATTAACACCACAGAACCTTCCACTAAGCCGCCGCCAAGCACCCGATCAAGCTCGCTTAGCCCTGTGGCAACCCTCGGTTCTTCACCAACAGATATTTCTGCCATGGTAGTCACCGTTTGCACTTCACCCGCGTAACCAGTGCGACCACCACGGGCGACAGGTGCCTCTGGCTTAAACTCCACCAAGGAGTTCCATGCACCACAATCAGCACACTGCCCAGCCCACTTACGTGCTTCACTACCACATTCAGAACAGACGTATACGGTTTTAGCTTTAGCCATGGATTATCCTATCGATCTTAAACATACCAAGACCCCAAAAATATAAGCGGGCAACATAAGCGCCAAGCCCATCAACAAGGAACCCGAATCTAACTCTGTTTGTTCTTGCTCTGGCAGATCGAACATATCTGGTAATTTTTCTTTGAGTAAGCGCAGGGAATATAAATCCCAGAAGATCACAAACAGAAATAGCAATACGGTGCTAATTCCTCTAAAGGGCACCAGATCCGGTAACCAATAACTGGTCACAAACGCAATACTTAATAAGGTCGACACTAAGCCGCCTACAGGGTGCAAATAATCCTGCTGCATACGCCTCAGCATGAGCACACCGAAAGGCAGCGAAATCGCCATAAAAGCAACATAAAGGGAAACCCACCAAGGCATAACGCTTAATTTCCCTTTGTAAATCTGCCAAGCATGATGTTAACAATCATTACTAACGATAAATTCGCTTCACGCGTCCAGTGACCTGACACAACAATTCATAGTTGATAGTGCCTGCAGCTGCGGCAATATCCTCAATGGGTAAACCTTTCCCCCAAAGCACTACAGCCTCCCCCATCACAATCGGTTCAGCATTTTCTGCTAAGCCCGATATGTCCACCGCGATCATGTCCATGGATACTCGACCAACGATAGGGCAACGCTCACCCCGAATAAGCACGGGAGTCTGTTCTTGGATATGGCGAGGGTAACCGTCCCCATAACCAATACCCACTATCGCGATAGGCGTGTCTTGATCTGCTTGCCAAGCAGCACCATAACCGACCGTGTCACCCGCTTTAACGAGTCGAGTAGTTAGCACTGTGCTACGTAACTCCATTACCGGTTTAAGCCCGAGGGTGTCGGCAGAAACATCGTTAAGCGGAGAGCCACCATACAAAGCCAGTCCAGGTCGCACCCATTGATAATGAGCATCCGGCAAACCAAAAGTACCCGCTGAGTTTGCCAAGCTTTTGCTCACAGATGCACTGGGGACCTGCCCAATCACGTTGCTAAAGCGTTGCTGTTGACGTGCAGAGAACTCTCCTTGCTGCTCGTCGGCACAAGCTAGGTGGCTCATCAAAACTACATCGGAGACATTATTTGAATTCATCAAGGTTTGGTAAAAGCCTGACAGCTTTTCGCCATCAATTCCCAAGCGATGCATACCGGTATCAAACTTTAGCCAAACTCGAACCGGCACCGGTAGATCCGCCTTTCGAAAAAACGCTAATTGTTCGGCGGAATGAACCACCACGTCTAACTGATGATTGGCTGCTTCAATGAGATCCCCAGCGCTCACCACGCCCTCTAAGAGCACGATAGGCTGTTGAATACCAGCATCTCGAAGCTGAATGGCTTCCTCTAAAATGGCCACGCCAAAGCCATCACTATCAGGCAACGCCGCAGCCACGCGTTCTATACCATGGCCGTAAGCATCTGCTTTAACCACGGCAAGGATTTTGCTTTTTCCAACCCTTTCGCGAATAACATTAAAGTTATGTTGTAGCGCGACTAAATCAACGACCGCAAAAGTACCTCGGGTCATCTAGTATTGGCCTCCACCGTAGTCATGGGCCAAGTCTTCAAAACGGGTGTACTTTCCAAGGAATGCCAAGCGCAAACTACCTATAGGGCCGTTACGTTGCTTACCGATAATAATCTCCGCCACCCCTTTGTCTTCGGTGTCTTCGTTATAAACTTCGTCGCGATAGATAAACATAATAACGTCAGCGTCCTGCTCGATCGCTCCAGATTCACGGAGATCCGACATAACCGGACGCTTGTTGGGTCGTTGCTCCAAGCTTCGGTTGAGCTGGGAAAGCGCTACTACCGGGCAATTCATTTCTTTGGCAAGGCCTTTCAAAGAACGTGATATTTCAGAAATCTCTTCGACCCTGCTGGCAGCCCCTGGGACCTGCATAAGCTGCAAATAGTCCACTAATATAATGCCTATTTCACCGACATCGCGAGCAACGCGACGAGCACGGGCGCGCACCTCGACAGGGCTTAAACCACCTTGGTCATCGATAAATAGCTTCTGCTCAGCCAACATGCTGATCGCGGAGTTAAAGCGAGGCCAATCCTCTTCTTCCAACTTACCAGAACGAATACGGGTTTGGTCGATACGTCCGAGCGATGACAGCATCCTCATCACGATCGATTCTGAAGGCATCTCCATGGAGAACACTAAAGCAGATTTGCCAGTGCGAATAATCGCGTTTTCCACCAAGTTCATCGAGAACGTCGTTTTACCCATGGAAGGACGGGCAGCGACAATGACCAGGTCAGAAGGCTGCAAACCGGATGTCATTTCATCCAAATCGGTAAATCCCGTGGTCAGACCGGTCATCGCCTCATCGTTAGAAAACAATTCATCGATCTTATCCACCGTGGACTTAAGAATATTCTTAATACCCTGTGGCCCACCTTTCTTTTGTCCTTGCTCCGCAATCGCGAAAACCTTGCGCTCAGCCTCATCCAACAACTCATTGGTAGAACGGCCCTGGGGGTCAAAGGCATTTTCCGCTACTTCATTAGAAACCTGTATCATCTGCCTAAGCACTGAGCGATCACGCACTATTTCTGCGTAGGCTTTAATATTTGAGGCGCTAGGAGTGTTCTTCGCTAGCTCCGCCAAATAAGCCATCCCGCCTGCCTGATCAAGCGCCCCTGAGTTATCTAACACCTCACTCAAGGTAATGACATCAAACGGCTTGGCTTGCTCCGCCAACTGGAACATGGCGCTGTAAATTAAACGATGGTCGCGGCGATAGAAATCCACATCAGAGACAATTTCTGAGACATCATCAAAACCATTATTGTCCAACATTAAACCACCCAATACGGCCTGCTCTGCTTCCAGAGAGTTGGGAGGCACTTTGATTTGACTGGTTTCGAAATCGGCTGTTTGATCAGATTCTGAGTAGGTTTCGGACATATTGTTTTACTAATGGAAGAAACGTTTGAGGAATCAAAGGATAGATGAAAGTTACAACGTATGGACGCTCAAGAACAGAGGCAAGCTGCCCGATGAGCAATAAAAAAGCCAACATCATTAAGGGATGTTGGCTTTTCTGGGTATCAACCGAGGTTTTCTACCCTTATCACGATCGATTGTGGCTTATTCAGGCACAATTGAAATAGTGATGTCACCGCCTACGTCAGTGTGAACCTGAATCGCGATTTCATACTCACCCGTGTTACGAATAACACCAGTAGGTAATTGAACTTCGGATTTCTTCACTTCAACACCTGCTTCGGTGATCGCATCAGCGATGTCACGAGTACCGATAGAACCAAACAGCTTACCTTCGTCACCCGCTTTCGCAGTGATGGTTACACTACCTAAGCCTTGGATTGACTCTAAGCGTGCCTGAGCAGCAGAAAGAGACTCAGCTGCTTTAGCTTCTAACTCAGCGCGACGCTCTTCGAAGTACTTAACGTTATCTTCAGTAGCAGGAACAGCCTTACCTTGAGGGATAAGGAAGTTACGGCCATAACCAGATTTAACGTTAACTTGGTCGCCTAGCGCGCCTAAGTTACGGATTTTTTCTAACAAAATAACTTGCATGATCTTTACCTCTTTAACCTATGTCTAAACCAAGCAACGCTTATTGGTGTTGGTCTGTGTAAGGTAACAAGGCAGCAGCGCGTGCGCGTTTAACTGCGCGAGCTAGCTGGCGCTGATATTTAGCGCTAGTACCAGTGATACGGCTTGGTACGATCTTGCCTGTTTCAGTGATGTAATTTTTTAAAGTATCTAGATCTTTGTAATCGATCTCATCAATACCTTCCGCTGAAAAGCGGCAGAATTTTCTACGACGATAAAAACGTGCCATGATGTTTTCCTATTTAAGCATTAAATCTTTCAAAGTATTCTTAGCTTGATTGCCTTAAGCGACAGAAGCGTTTACAAAAGTTTTTGCAATTGTTGTGCGTGTAAAATCAATTTGCTCGCAGTGTCATCTTTGTAGCTTGACCTGTCCCAAAAGCCTTCAACCTTTAATCGGTCATTAACAGCAATAGGCTGAACTTGGGCTACTAAGTCCCCTCGCATTTCCACCAATATTCGGCAAAAAACTTCTCGGGGTTGACCGGCCTGTTCCTGACGAGAGCGATGCTGCAACGTAAACCGTTGGTGAGCAATTCCGCCTGGGCTGATCCGTTGTGATTCAACATCTATCACAACACCACTTATGACTGCTTGATTTATTTCCACGCTAGCAACAGCGCTTATTCTTCGTCTTGCTCAGCTGCTTCTGTATTGTCTTCAGCGGCAACCGCTTTAGCAGCTTCTAGATCATCATCTGAGGCTGAACGACGAGGTGCCTGCTCTTTCTCTTCGCCACGCGCCAAGTGAGATTCTTCAGTGATAGCACTGTCACGACGAATCACTAAATTACGTAGTACTGCGTCGTTGAATTTGAAAGAGTTAGTAAGCTCATCAAGTACTTCTTGTGAACATTCAACGTTCAATAAGATGTAGTGTGCTTTGTGGATCTTGTTGATTGGGTAGGCCAACTGACGACGCCCCCAATCTTCCAATCGGTGAATCACACCACCACCATCAACGATTGAACTTTTATAGCGCTCAACCATGGCAGGTACTTGTTCGCTTTGATCTGGGTGAACCAGAAAAACGATCTCATAATGTCTCATTGTTGCTCCTTACGGATATAAGCCTTCCGTCACGCGGTAAGGCAAGGAGTTAGTGAAAATCTGGATCAGTTCGCTTAATTAGGAACCGCCCAGACAATAGCTTTTTAAGCCGCTCATTGAGAGTAGCAAAAAAGAGGCGGAATTCTACGCTAGATTGGAGTTGGTCGCAACCATTACAGGGAGCGTCAAATAAGTAAGCACTAACTTCTTTGACGCAAAGCTTCGAACAAACATACACCAGTGGCGACGGACACATTAAGGCTATCAACACTTCCTTGCATGGGGACATAAACAAGGGAATCACACTTATCTTTGGTTAGGCGCCTTATTCCCTTACCCTCAGCCCCCATAACCATAGCAACATTGCCTTTTAAATCAGTCTCATAGAGACTTTTGGCAGTCTCATCAATGGCTGTACCCACAACCCATACGCCCATTTCTTTAAGCTCATCGAGGGTTCGGGCAAGGTTAGTCACTTGAAAAAACGGCACCACTTCAGCAGCACCCACAGCGACCCTGCGCACCACCGGGGTTAAACCGACAGCCTTGTCTCGCGTGGTTACCACGCCGGCAGCACCCACGGCATCGGCGGTTCGAATGCAAGCACCTAAATTATGGGGATCAGTGACGGAATCTAAAATCAGGAGCAAAATGGGAGAAGCAGCGCGCTCTACCAGTTCGTATAGCTGTTGCTCTTGTAATGGTTGAGCAAGTCTAGATTTGGCAACCACACCCTGATGATTGCCTTGTTGAACCAGATCATCCAACGCCTGCTTGCTGGATTGGCGGCAAGGAATGCCATGGACATTCGCTAGCTTTTGGATCTTTTCGATGCGTTGATCTTGGCGACCCTCCAACAGATACAGTTCAAGAATTCTTTCCGGGTGCCGCTCTAGTATCGCGGTTACTGTGTGCAACCCAAACACCCAATCAGGCTTTGCCATGTTCTAGGATCCTACTTCTTTTTCTTCGACTTCTTGCCACCGGATTTCTTACCTTTAGCTTTGGGTCCTTTGGATTTGCTAGCACCTTTAGTCTTGCTAGCACCTCGCTTAGTTGGTTTCGGCCCTTTACGGCCGCTACGCCCACCACCTGATTTTCCATCACGACGTTTATCGCCTTTGTTCTTGCGAACATCTTTAAGCTCGCCTTTACTCCAGCGCTGGCGACGACCACCTTCAATTAAATCGAAATCGAGTTTGCGATCATCCAAATCGACTCGGGCAACTCGAACTTTAACAGGATCGCCCAAACCAAAAATAATGCCCGTGCGTTCGCCTTTCAAGCGGTGGCGCACATCATCGAAGTGATAATAGTCGCTGTTCAATGCACTGACATGCACTAAACCTTCTACATAAACTTCATTCAGCTCTATAAACAATCCAAAGTTGGTAACAGCGGTAATGATCCCTTCGAATTCTTCGCCGACTTTGTCTTGCATGTATTCACATTTTAACCAGCCCACTACATCCCAGGTGGCTTCGTCCGCACGGCGTTCGCTCATGGAACATTGCTCACCTAGAGCAAGCATGGCCGCAGTATCGTATGGCAGCCATTGCGCTTTTGCTAATCGCTTGGCACCAGGCACACGACGCACATTGGAAGATTCATTTCGCGAACGAATTAAATATCGCAGCGCCCTATGCACCAACAAATCAGGAAAGCGTCGAATAGGCGAGGTAAAGTGTGCATAAGCAGTGTATGCCAAACCAAAGTGGCCTTTGTTTTCTGGGGTATAAACTGCTTGATTCATAGAACGCAATAATACGGTTTGAATTAACTCCGCGTCCGGGCGCCCTTCAATTTGCTTCATGACATGCTGATAGTCTGCAGGCTGAGGTTTTCCTCTACCCTGAAAGTCGATGCCCAACTCTCCTAAAAATACTCTGAGCCTTTCAAGCTTTTCATCTTTAGGCCCTTCATGGACACGATACAGACCCGGCAAATTATGCTTTTCTAAAAAGCGCGCTGCGGCCACATTGGCACACAACATACATTCTTCAATAATGCGGTGAGCATCATTACGCTGCACCGGAACGATTTGCTCTATCTTGCGGTCTTCACCAAATACAATTCGTGTTTCAGTGGTTTCGAAATCTATAGCACCACGCAGTTCACGCTGATATTTCAATGCTTGGTACAACTCATAGAGATCATAAATATGAGGCACCACATTGGCATGCTGTTCTAAAACTGCTTGGCCAATATCACTCTCAGGCTCATTAATTAACGCGCCTACTTTGGTATAAGTTAGGCGTGCGTGGGAACGAATGACCGCTTCATAGAATTGATAACGAGATACTTTACCGGCAGCACTCACCGATAGCTCGCACACCATCGCCAACCGATCCACTTTTGGATTGAGCGAACACAACCCATTGGATAAAGTCTCCGGTAGCATAGGAACAACGAACTCGGGAAAATAAACCGAGTTCCCGCGAATTTGTGCTTCTTGATCCAATGCATCATTTGGATGCACGTAATGAGACACATCAGCAATGGCCACTAACAAACGCCACCCGCCAGACTTTTTCCGCTCCACATAAACAGCGTCATCAAAGTCTTTCGCATCTTCACCATCAATAGTGACTAGTGGCGTGTTTCTTAAATCAACCCGATATTGTTTGTCTTCTTCTTTTACAGCATCACCAAATTGCTTGGCTTGCTCCAGAACTGCTTCAGGCCACTCATGGGGAATATCGTAATTACGAATGGCTACATCAATTTCCATGCCTGGTGCCATATGGTCACCCAAAACTTCAACGACCGAACCTTTCGCCTGGGATCGATAGGATGGCTGCTCAATAATATCCACCACCACAAATTGACCATGGTTAGCGCCACCTGCATGCTCAATAGGAATTAGAATATCTTGACTAATGCGTTTGTTTTCTGGAGCGACAAAGCCGATACCACTTTCGTGAAAATAACGCCCGACCACTTGCTGAGTTTTTCGCTCTAACACTTCGATAATAGTAGCCTCTTTACGCCCACGATTATCGACACCTGACTGCCGCGCCAATACGCGATCACCATCGAAGCCACAACGCATCTGACGGGGCCCCAAATAATAGTCGTCACCGCCGTTATCGGGTTTAAGGAATCCAAAGCCATCACGATGACCAATAATAACGCCAGTGATCAAATCCATTTTGTCAACGACACCATAAGCATCGCGACGATTTCGCATTAACTGTCCATCTCGCTCCATGGCCTTTAAGCGTCGACGAATCGCTTCAACGGACTCTTCATCGAAGACATTAAACTCTGCACAGATTTGTCGATGTGTTAGGGGCTGACCGCGATCTTCGAGAAGTTCGGCAATAAATTCGCGACTGGGAACCGGGTTTTCATATTTCTCCGCTTCCTGCTTCGCTTTGGGGTCGTGTTTAGGGGACCACTTAGGCATTCAGTTTTTGTCCTTGAAATGACATATTTATAGTTATTATTTTGCTAGTAAGTGTAGCTGGTTTTTACGAGGCCAGACTAACGAAGAGATTTAGAATTCGCACCCTAAGTTTGCAGAATCTTTGAGCTGCACCAAACAAAGACAACTATTAGCTCTAATTCACTAGACATCACCCACAGCTTACAGGCTTGTCAAATTTGCTGCGCCATCTTGTAGCAGCAAATTAACATTTCCATGACAACGAACAAAGGCTTGTTCTATGTCAATTCCATGGAGAACCCCCCATGTAAAAGTGCGGACATTGACTCTGAACGTTGAGGCATTGTTATGCCTTTGGGAAACCCAATGAAACCAACAAAACACATCACGTTAGATGGTAACGAAGCGGTTGCTTATATAGCCCATAAGATTAACGAGGTTATAGCAATCTACCCCATCACGCCTGCTTCCCCTATGGGTGAATATGCAGATGCATGGACAGCACAAGGCCGCAAGAACATATTCGGGAGCATCCCACAGATTATCGAGATGCAAAGTGAAGCAGGTGCCGCTGGCGCCATTCACGGCGCACTACAAGCAGGCACATTAGCAACAACGTTTACAGCCTCTCAAGGGTTGCTACTGATGCTTCCTAATATGTACAAGATAGCAGGCGAGCTCAGCCCCACGGTTTTTCATATTGCAGCTCGCTCACTCGCCAACCAAGCACTTTCTATTTTCGCTGATCACAGTGACGTTATGTCAGCCAGAGGAACTGGATTCGCACTATTGGCATCAAACTCCGTTCAAGAAGCCCATGACTTTGCCTTGATCAGCCAAGCAACCAGCTTACAAACTCGCATACCGGTGTTACATTTTTTTGATGGCTTCAGAACCTCTCATGAAGTTGCGAAGATTGCCTTGATTGATGACGACACTATCGACCAGCTGATTGATAAAGAAAAAATCGCTGAACATCGCCAGCGAGCTCTCACTCCAGATCACCCAGTTATTCGTGGTACATCACAAAACCCTGATGTGTATTTTCAGGCTCGAGAAACAGTGAACCCCTATTACGATGCTTTCCCATCCGCACTGCAACAACAAATGGATCGATTCGCAGAGCGCACCGGAAGACAATATCATTTGTTTGATTATGTAGGTGCAGAGGATGCAGAACGCGTTATCATTTTGATGGGCTCGGGCGCTGAAACTGCAGAAGAAACCATTCAACAACTGGTTGCAAAGGGTGAAAAAGTTGGCGTTTTAAAAGTTCGTTTGTTCCGACCTTTTTCTAGCAAACATTTTTTGCAAGCGTTACCAGCTTCGGTTAGATCAATTGCGGTGTTAGACCGAACGAAAGAACCAGGCGCCGATGGTGAGCCACTTTTAAAAGACATTACCCATGCCTTATTTGATTCATACAATGAAGGCACAATCAATACCCTACCAAAGGTTGTTGGTGGCCGTTTTGGATTGTCATCGAAAGAGTTTACACCAGGAATGGTGTGCTCAGTTTTAGATAATTTGAAACAAGACAAGCCCAAGAACTATTTTACTATCGGCATCAACGATGATGTCACACATAGCAGCTTGCAATGGAACGAAGCTGATGCACCTAATGCAAACCAAGATACCATCGAATGCCTTTTCTATGGCTTGGGCTCTGATGGCACCGTAAGCGCCAACAAAAACAGCATTAAAATAATCGGCGAGCAAACCGATTTACATGCACAAGGTTACTTTGTTTACGATTCTAAAAAATCGGGCGCTGTGACAGTTTCACATCTGCGTTTTGGTAAGCAACCCATTCACTCAACCTATTTGATTGGTGAAAACACCGCTCAATACATCGGCTGCCACCAAACCATCTTCCTCGAAAAATACGATATGCTGGCCAAGGCCGCTAACAACGCCGTATTTGTACTGAATACAACTAGCAACAAAGAAGATGCCTGGAACAGTTTAACAGCACTAGCCCAACAGCAAATCATCGATAAAAATATTTCATTTTATGTCATCGATGCTTATAAGGTCGCCAATGAAAACGGTATGGGGCGGCGTATTAATACGGTAATGCAGACCTGTTTCTTCGCGATCTCCGGCGTGCTACCCAAAGATAAAGCCATTGATGAAATTAAAGCTTCGGTAGAAAAGACCTATGGTAAAAAAGGTCGCCATATCATTCGCAAAAACTTTCAGGCAATTGACAATACACTGGCAGCATTAGAGCAAGTGGAAGTTCCAAGCGAAGTTTCCAGCAACAGCAGTATTCGAGAGATCAACGTAAGCTCTGAAAGCCAGTTCATAAAACAGGTAACCGCTGAAATCATTGCTGGTCGCGGTGACTTAATTCCTGTTAGCCAGTTACCCGTCGACGGCACCTTCCCAACTGGCACAGCAAAAATTGAAAAACGAAATATAGGTCTGGAAATTCCAGTCTGGGACGAATCACTATGTACCCACTGTGGTAAATGTTCCTTTGTCTGTCCACACGGAGTAATCCGCAGTAAAGCATTCCCTGAAGATGCAGTGGAAAATGCTCCAGAGACTTTCAAACATGTACATATACTTGGCAAAGACTACCCCAAAGGCACCCATATTAGTTATCAAGTAGCTCCGGAAGACTGCACCGGTTGCTCTTTGTGTGTTGATATCTGCCCAATTAGAGATAAAAGCAAAGCCAACTACAAAGCGCTCAACATGGCACCACAACCACCTTTGCGCGAACAAGAGAAAGTGAACTGGGAATACTTTTTAAGCCTTCCCGATCTGGATCGCCGAGAAGTCAAAGAAGCCACCATGAAGGGCTCCATGCTACTAGAAACATTGTTCGAATTCTCAGGCGCTTGCACAGGATGCGGTGAAACACCTTACATTAAATTGGCAAGCCAACTGTTCGGTGATCGTATGGTAGTTGCAAACGCCACCGGTTGCTCATCAATTTATGGTGGTAACCTACCCACTACTCCTTGGACAAAAAATGTTGATGGTAGGGGGCCCGCATGGAGCAACTCGCTTTTCGAAGACAATGCAGAATTTGGCTTGGGCATTAGAGCAGCCTATGACCAACAAAGAGTTATCGCGGAAGATTGTTTAGTCGCATTAGAAAGTGAATTGGGTACCGAGTTTGTTGAAGAAATAGCAAACGCTACACAATTCAATGAAGCCGAACTTTTTGAACAACGCGAAAGAGTCACATTGCTTAAAGAAAAGTTAAAAGCGATTTCCCATCCAAGCGCAATGCTACTCGATTCTGTAGCCGATTATCTTTGTAAGAAGAGCGTATGGATTATCGGTGGTGACGGCTGGGCCTATGACATTGGCTATGGTGGCGTCGATCATGTGCTTGCCTCTGGTCGCGACGTCAATATCTTAGTGCTCGATACAGAAGTTTATTCCAACACCGGTGGACAAACTTCGAAAGCAACACCTAGAGGAGCCGTCGCTAAGTTTTCTGCCAGCGGCAAGCCCGCAGCTAAGAAAGATTTGGCAAGAATTGCGATGACTTACGAAAATGTCTATGTCGCCCATGTTTCCTATGGCGCTAAAGACGTCCACACTTTGCATACCTTTTTGGAAGCGGAAGCTTTTCCAGGGCCATCCTTAATTATTGCCTACTCACCGTGTATCGCTCATGGTGTTGATATGAGCAACAACCACCGCCAGCAAAATCTAGCGGTGAATTCTGGTCATTGGCCGCTATTCCGCTTTGACCCAAGAAAGGCAGAAAAAGGTAAGAATCCACTGAAGCTGGATTCAAAGCCACCCTCCGTTGACTACGCTGATTTTGTTAAGAGTGAAACCCGCTTTAACATGTTATGGAACACCCATCCCGATCGTGCCGAGCAACTACTTAATGAAGCAAGGAAAGAAGTTAAAGACCGTTTCGACCGTTATCAACAATTAGCCTCACTCGACTGGGAAGAAAAAGGAGAATAACCATGGTGAACTTAACCACAGAATACTTAGGGCTCACCTTAAAGAATCCCTTGGTTCCTTCCTCTAGCCCGTTAACCGGCAAACTAGATGATGCTAAACGATTAGAAGACGCCGGTGCGGCAGCGTTAATATTGCCCTCGCTTTTTGAAGAAGCCTTAATCCATGAACAAGAACATATGGATCGCTTTTTAAATCAGCAAGACATTGGGCACTTCGAAGCAGAGAGTTTCCTACCGACTTCACATCATTTTGCATCAACTCTCGATCAATACTTAGAGCGCATCGAAAGCTTTAAGAAAGCATTGGAAATCCCAATCATTGGCAGCTTAAACGGTACCACCCAAGAAGGCTGGATTGATCATGCCAAAGATTTAGAAGAAGCCGGTGTTGATGCCCTTGAGCTAAACCTATATGGCATCAATGCAGATATTAATGACAGCAGTGATGACATTGAAAGACGTTATCTAAAGCTTGTTCACGAACTTAAGAAAACGGTTAATGTTCCTTTTATCGTTAAGTTGTCGCCACAATTTACTTCTTTGGGGCATTTTGTTTATCACTTAGAACAAGCTGGCGCCAAGGGTGTGTCGCTATTCAATCGCTTTTATCAGCCCGACATAGATTTAGAGTCGCTAGACGTTACTCCTCATATTCAATTGTCGTCGTCCTATGAATCATTATTACGGATTCGCTGGATTGCGCTATTAAGATCTCAAGTTTCCCTAACAATTGCTGCTACAGGTGGATTCCATCATGCGGAGGATGCCCTTAAAGGCTTACTAGCAGGCGCTGACGTTATCCATTTATGCAGTGTATTACTAGAGCAGGGTCCAGAGGCAGTTGCTAGAATGCTCGATGTGATAACCGAATGGTTGCAGGAAAAGGAATACGAGTCGATTCAACAAATGAAAGGCAGTTTGAGCTACCAACACGCGATCAACCCTTCAGCTTATGAACGAGCAAACTATCTACAAGTATTAGATAGTTATACCCCT
>JAKSAW010000036.1 GCA_022361455.1 Pseudomonadales bacterium
TAGGATTTGCGAAAGGCTTGTTGTTAGCAGAGGAAATATAGCCACTTTTAGGATTAAATGGATTGGGCTGGTCTATAGGTGAAATAATCTCTTCTATTACATTGGAAATAGGTTTTATGAAGCTGAGAGTATCTTCCGGTTGCATTAAACGGGGTTGCCCATAAGCTGGTATCATTCCAATATTACCTTGAGAATCGGCATACAACATATTAAAGGCGGATACGTAGTAATTTCTAAATGATTCGCGAAACTCATTCCAATTACGAGCTTTTGAGACAGACAGAAATGCTCCCAGCTCATCAGAACCTCGCTGCCCTACCCAATCTAACGCGGCAGTAAAGGGCTGTGTTTTCTGATCGAACAAAGGCAAATCTGTGAGTATTGGTCCATAAGGACTTACTCTTACCTCTACTTCTTTGTCGAACCACCAACGCCTTTTAAGTACTTCTTTGCGAGTTTTAATCTGATTTTCTGGTAAGCCGGAAACATCAATTAAATGACTGCTAATGCCACGCATATTGGTTCCTCCCCAAGCGATATGAGGATTCCTGCCAACCCCGATAACAGGTACACCTGGGATCATTAAGCCAAAAGCGTGAATATCTGGAGACTTCAACCCTACTAACATCCAAAAGTTTGGTAACAACAGACCAACGTGAGGATCATTAGCGATTAGTGCGCCAGAGGTAGATGACTTAGATTTTGAAATGACGAGTGAATTGCTTCCTGACTTCGACAAAGACGTAATAACCTTAGAAAGCAATGGTGATTCAGGATCACTAAAAGTAGCCGTATCTTGAAGTCTTTCCTTGAGAGTATGCGACAGTGCTTCTTGCCAGTTGGGTTGTTCGGCTAGCTGTAAGAATTTTAGATAGAACAACCAAGTTAAATCTGCAGCCACCAGTCGTGAAATACACTGAATGTCTCGATCACTAAACGGACGCGGCTTAAAACCTAATAAGCCAAACTCAACAGGTGGTTCTTTAATTTGACCGATATACCAATTAATGCCTTCTCTAAATCGATCCAGCCACAACTGACTTTCGAGAGCCATAGCATCATAAGCCTTCTTACCGGCAGTACAAAGATCGAGCATACGAAGACCATGATCAACTGTATCGACTTGCGGAACTGGTCCTGTGATTTCACCCAAGCGACCTTGAGAGATCATACGAAACAACTCCAGTTGCCCTAGCCTTAGATGAGCATTTACTAAACCTAAGCCAAAGGCCAAATCGCTATTATTATCAGCCTCAATAAAAGGAATTGCATGCTCTTCCCAGTAGATGTTTAATCGAGCACTAATTGGCGCTGACGCGCTAGGAAGCTGATCAAATCGTTGGGCTTGAGTCATGGGCTTCGGGTAGATCAACAAAATATGACACCCTGAGATAAATGGCGTTAAAACCAAAAGTGTGAAACAAAAAATGCGACAGAATTGTTGAAGTTTCATGACAACAAAGAACCATACAATCTATAATCGAACTAATAGATTAGATGGAAATAGAGGAACTTCTAGAATTTATGATAGTTAGCTTAAATTTATATTAAGCCTACCTTTTTTTGAGCATAGGCTTAATATTCAAGCCAATCAGATCACATCATTGGCTATCGACCAATCATATGCGTCTTGGTACATCTCTTGAAGAGAACAAGTGGAAAACCCCAGTTCCTTTTCTGCTTTCGATGAATCAACTCTAATACGGTGATTCATCAGCAATACTTTTTCTGGAGTCAACAGTGGTTCTTTCTTGGTAAAATAGGAAATTTTCTCTAACACGATACTGACAAAATGTAGAAGTCCTTCAGGCACCGTCTTAGTGGGTGTTTTCACGTCAACAATCCCGCCAACTGTATTGAAGATGTCTTGGAATGATGCCTGAACACCGCCTAATAAATAGTTTTCACCGCACCGGCCTTTGTCTGCAGCGACAACATGTGCTTTAGCATAATCTCGTACGTGCCCACATACACTATTTCCTCTTGGAACGCGTTTCATTTGACCCTTAAGTAGACTGCGAAAGATTAATGGCGTGTAGTTATAATCGTAAGGCCCAACTATTTGAGCGGGATTAAGAATGACGGCATCGAGACCTTGTTTGATTCCGTCATGAACAGCTTGCTCAGCTAAATACTTGCTTTGGTAATAGTTAATTCCGCTTTCCAAGGCGTTAGAAGGTGTCGACTCCGTTAGAGTAACACCGTTTAACTTCCCATAGGCGCCGATCGAGGAGGTATGAACGAACCGCTTTGCTTTTTTCTCTAGCGCTGCTTCGACTATATTCTTAGTGCCACCAACGTTGATTTTCATCTGACGATCGTTGTGTAATGCCCACATACTGGTGTCAGCAGCACCATGGAATACAACATCAATATTTTCTGGTAGCGCTTTTAGCAGTGAAGCTTTATCAGTAACATCACCCTCGACCTGAGTTACTTTAAACTTATCAAGGTCACTAGTTCTAGACGTACTCCTTCTTAAAGCGAGCACCTCCCAACCGTCGTTAACCAGTTGCTCGATAATATTCAACCCGAGAAATCCAGTACTTCCTGTCACAAACGCCGTTTTCGCCATCACGTAGATCCTGCTCTTACTATTCCATCAAATAAACATTAGGGTTGTGAGGCATTTTATCCTTTTTTAGGCCGCTTGTGTTTGGTTTCCACTGCTAGCATTGTTACTTTTTATTGCCGAAACTGTGCGTTTAATGCCCTCTGCCAAAGACACCTTAGGACGCCAGCCAAAATCTTGGTAAGCTTTTTCAATACTGTAGTAATGGTGTGTTACCATGTAACGTACTGCGAATCTAGTTAGGCCACTTTCCGAGTTAAGGGTGCCCCCTTTCAGGGAATCAATTCCCTCCGCAATCGCCGCAGCAGTATACGCAAGCCAGTAAGGTACTTTACCTTTAATCGGTGGGTAGCCAAGCTCTAACAACACTTTTTCAATA
>JAKSAW010000352.1 GCA_022361455.1 Pseudomonadales bacterium
CGTTTAAAGGCTTGCTGCAGTATCTTGCGCTGAGTCTTATGGTCGCGAAAATCCCGCTGCAAAAGGTTGTTGTCGAATAGAGATTCAAAAGTTGGTTCCCAGGCTAAGTAATTTGAGAAAATCTTGCCTTCGTTTTGCAGTACAAACTTATTTGCTTCAGGGCCAATTAAATAAACTCCGTTAATGATTGGCGTTCTGAATCTAAATACCGGGCCATACTCCTGATATTGTTGATCTAACCATTCATGTAAGTTGTACATAAAGGGGTATAAGTGGCCAACGATCGGTAATCCAGTCCCCCCGGGAATATGTTGGTCAGAAGGGCGCTTGGTCCTTTTTTGAAAGCGGCGTATCGCCGTTTGATCATAGCTGGAAAGCGCTTCAGAGATATCGATTTGATTCGAACGAACTATTTTGGTGGAAGAATTCATAGATATACACCTAATAGGAAGCAGTTATTTAGTTAGGCGAATTTGGATTTCATGCCTAAGTTCTCTGCTTTAGTATTGTCGTGAGATTGAAAAGTTACTTTGGTTTCGTCTTCTTTAATTCGCATAAGCTTTTTATAGCCTTCGATGAATGAGCCTTTGACACCAAGTCTTTCATTCCAAATGTTATTGGGTTCGTAGTTACCGCGAGCACTATTATATTTTGTCCATGCTCTTAGCATTGTGGGTAATTGCTTGGTGATTAAGTTTGGCTTCTTCAGATACTTAACTTCTTCAGCAAGCTCATCGCCAACCATATGCCAGGTAAAACTGCCTACAAAGTCTCTAAACACGAATTCCACAAAAGGTCTTTGCCATACTGGTGATCTTTCCACCACTGTGTCTCTTACACCAACGAAGAAGGCTTTGTTCAACTCATCAGTGAAGATCGAGGGCTTACCCTGTGTCGCCATGTAATAGTCCAGTAGATACAGGCTTTCTTCGATGGTTTTAGGAATGCCAGCTTCATGGCCACCCATTAGGTAAACTACATAGCGCCACAACATATCTACACCTCGCATCTGCTCCTCGGTGTAATCAACACCATAGGCCTTAGCAATAAGCAGATTAGAAATTCCAAATACCGGAATACCCACTAGAGTATCCGGCTGAGACATGGGGTCGCCGTCGGTTTCATAGTTAAAATACTCACCGTTTTTCTTATACATTTGATGGCGTACAAATGCGTGCATAAGGCGAATATGAACGGCACATTCAAATCCATAGGAATAGCGTTGCAACCCATCTGGAGTTGAAATTGAAGAGACAAAGGTTAGGCCCTCTACCATGCGATTTTCTTTTTGACGAATGAAGCGTCCAGTTGCGCCAACGGGTATTGAGGTGGCATAGCCATGAGTGGTGTAAAGTGTGGGTAGAAACGCTCCAATTGAAATAGCCCAGAAAGGCAAATTGCTATAATAACCAGCACCTACGTTAAGCTCATCCCAGTCTAGCCAATCAGGTATACGATCCAATTGCGCGAATAGTTTCACAAAAGCTTTGGGTGGATTGTCAACAGAATCAATACCTTCCTTTAGCGCCTTGTTAAACACTAGCCGCCCTTCACCAGGCTTCATTTTTTTCATTTCGATAACAACGTTATCCATTAACTCATCGCCTTCCCAGTAAAGATCATCAAGGCGTTTCGGGTAGTCACCAGGCATGCTTGGCAAAGTATATTTGCCGACGGGACGAACCCCGTTGAGCAGGAATTTCCGCATGTTATACCAGGCAGGGTTGTTCTTTATCCGCTGAGGCGCGGGTCTGAGTGGATCGCCTTCCCGGCGATAATAGTTAAAGGGGTGATAATTAGTATTCTTTGCGTTTCCGTTAGTTACCCTTGCATCTTCGACTAGCTCGGCAGCGATTTTCTCATTGGTTTTCATTGCTTTTTTACCCTTTATTTTTAAGCCGAAATTAAGACTAGCAAGGAACCAAAATGGGCACTAACCGCAAAAAGAATCATCAGTGTCATAAAAGCATTCATTTGAAACCGCTAACTATACGTACCTCTAGATAGCAAATAATATTTTGCTGAGAACAATAACGGAGGGCGCAGCAATGAACGATTTGGCAACAGAAATAGAAGTAATACAGGGAACCGAAGCTTTACAAGAAAGCTTTGATAGCCAACAGCAGGCTTATCTCAATCAACCTGAAATTGACTACGAGGCACGAGTTAAAGACTTAAAAACGCTAAAGAAATTGTTGGTTGAGAATAGAGAGGCGCTTACCAATGCGATTTGCGAAGACTATGGCAATCGCTCATGGCACGAATCCACTTTTGGCGAATTTATCGCGGTACTTGGTACCGTGGATTATATGATCAAACGACTCAAGCGTTGGATGAAGCCACAACGTCGTCATGTCGATCATTCACTTTTTCCTGGTGGTAGAAATAGGGTAATACCTCAACCCTTAGGCGTTGTGGGTATTATCGTGCCATGGAACTTTCCCATCAACTTGTCGATGATCCCAATTGCTACCGCTTTTGCTGCTGGTAATCGCGCAATGGTTAAGTACTCGGAAAACTCACGAGCGTTGGCTAAGGTTCTGTTAGAGATCGTGCCAAAGTACTTTCCCGATGATAAGTTAGCGGTATTCGATGAAACCGGAAACGTCGGCATAAACTTTTCGAAGTTGCCTTTTGATTTATTGGTATTTACTGGTTCGTCACAGACGGGTAAATCAGTGATGGCCGCGGCGGCACAAAACCTTACTCCAGTACTGTTAGAGCTCGGCGGTAAAAGCCCTGCGATTATTGATTCAAGTTATCCGCTAGAGAAGGCGGTTAACAGAATCATCTACGCTAAGCAATTCAATGCTGGGCAGGTGTGTTTAAACGTTGATTATGTATTTGTAAAAGAGGATCAGATCACCGAGTTTGTTGCTCAAGCTAGACTTGCCGCCAAGTCGCTGGTTCCTGATATTAACCATCAAGACTACAGCAGTATTATTGATGAGCGTTCATTGTTTCGCTTAAAAGAAACCCTTAAGGATGCAGATGCGAAAGGTGCCGAAGTGATTAATCTAAGTGGACAAGATATCAATCATGAGGAGCGCAAGTTTCCGTTACATTTGGTTCTAAATCCGCATCACGAAATGTCAATTAGTCAACGGGAAACCTTTGGCCCGATTCTTTTAGTTCGCACTTATAAGCATGAAGACGAAGTGGTTCAATATATTAACTCCAAGGAAAGGCCTCTCGGGCTTTATGTGTTTTCGCGGAATAAACCACTGACAAATAAGTACCTTAAATCTGTTATGTCTGGCGGTGTTACGGTAAACGATACCATGCTACATGCGTTTCAGGATGACCTACCCTTTGGTGGTATCGGTAACAGTGGCATGGGCCATTACCATGGTCGTGAGGGCTTCATGACTTTCTCTAAACTGCGCCCCATTTTTTATCAACCGAGCCTAAACGCCATGGGATTGTTATCACCTCCCTATCCTGACTGGCTCACTAGTGCTTATAACTTCTTGGTAAAAACTAAAAGTTAATGATCGCTCCAAATTAATAACTAACGATAAACTTAAAAGGTGAATGCAGTGGAACGTACCCTATTTGAGCACGAGCACAATTTATTCAGAGACCAATACCGGCGCTTTTTGCAGAAGGAAGTTCAACCGCATACGGAAAGTTGGCGCGAAGCCGGAATAGTTCCCCGAGGCATGTTTAAGAAAATGGGTGAGCAGGGTTATCTACTCACATGGGCTGATGAGGCCTACGGTGGCTTGGGTATCGAGGATTTTCGCTATCAACAAATTATGCAGGAAGAGGATGCCACCTATAGTGATGCTGGGTTCTATCACACGCTTCATAGTCGCCTAGTTGCGCCATATTTTAAGCACTTTGGAACCGAAGATCAGCGACAGCGCTTTTTGCCGAAATGCGTGAGCGGTGAAACCATTCTTGCCGTTGCTATGACTGAGCCTGATGCTGGTAGCGACTTAGCAGGGATGAAAACCAGAGCGGTTGATAAGGGCGATTATTGGGAGCTAAACGGATCCAAGACATACATATCAAATGGTATCAACGCGGATGCCATAATTGTTGCTGCAAAAACGAATCCAGACAACACAAGGCAGATCGGACTATTTATTGTTGAAAGGGGAATGCAGGGATTTGAAAGGGGGCGGAATCTTAAAAAGCTCGGTTTAAAAGCACAAGATACTGCTGAATTGTTCTTTAATGATGTGAAGATTCCCAAAGAAAATTTGTTGGGTGAGCCGAACAAGGGCTTTCACTATCTCATGCAAGGATTGGCCGAGGAAAGGCTGTTAGGCGCTGTAGGTTATTTGGCAGCAGCGCAGCGGGCTTTCGATATCACTAAAGCCTACGTTTTAGAACGTAAAGCCTTTGGTCAGCAGCTATCGCAATTTCAAAATACCCGATTTGAAATGGGTAAAATGCGAGCTGAACTCGACATGGCACAAGTCTTTGTAGACCATTGTGTGGCAATGCATAACCAACAGTATTTATCGGCAGATATGGCAGCGAAAGCCAA
>JAKSAW010000035.1 GCA_022361455.1 Pseudomonadales bacterium
GAACTACTAAAGTCTGGAACAACTAGTGCGCTGGTCTTCGGGACTGTTCATAAAACTTCTGTTGAAGCATTCTTTCAGGAATCACAAAAGCGCAACACGAGAATGATTTGTGGCAAAGTCATGATGGATCGCAATGCACCTGATTTTCTTGTAGATACTCCACATGCAAGTTATGCCGACAGCAAAGCGTTGATTGATCAATGGCATAATAATGGCCGACAGCACTACGCAGTTACCCCAAGATTTGCTGTTTCATCGAGCGAAGAGCAGTTGAAATTGGCCGGAAAACTTTGTGAGGAATATGGCGATGTATATATGCAAACTCATATTTCAGAAAACAAAGCAGAAGTTGCACTTGTTCAGAAGCTGTTCCCAAACAGCAAAGACTATTTAGATGTCTACGATCAATTCGGTCTCTTGGGGAAAAGAAGCGTATTTGCCCATGGCATCTACCTCAAACCCAGAGAGCTAGAAGCTTTGAGCAAAACTCAGTCCAGTGTATCGTTTTGTCCTACCTCTAATCTGTTTTTAGGTAGTGGCCTGTTAGATATACAAGCACTCGAAGATGCCGGTGTTCAATACAGTCTCGCAACGGACGTGGGCAGTGGCACTAGCTTTTCGATGCTGCAAACACTTAACGAAGCTTACAAAGTGTGCCACTTAAATAACTACTCATTGTGCCCATTAAAAAGCATCTACATGGCTACATTGGGCAATGCGAAAGCATTAGCGTTGGAAGATAAAATTGGCTCTTTTAACAGGGGTAGCGAGGCAGATTTCGTGGTGTTAGATTTTAATTGCACACCTCTAATGTCATTACGCCAAAGCAAGAGTAAAAGTCTTTCGGATCAGCTATTTGCAATGATCATTTTGGGTGATGATCGCGCAGTCAAAGCAACTTACGTGGCAGGAAAGCTTGCCCACGAAAGAGAAAAGCAACATTAGCGTCATTCATAACGGAGGAATCAATGAGAATTGTAGGCATCTTATTGGCCATCGGAGGACTAGCCCTTCTCTATACAAACAGCCTATTACTCGGCATGACCTCCTTTATACTCGGTGGCTTTTTGGCGAAAGGATTATTTGTCAGCATCAAGAGCATTGCCATGGTGACAGGCGTTCTCTTACTAGCCTTCGGTTACCACAACGAATTCACGCCACTTATGATCGGGATACTTGTAGTTTGCGTTGTTATCGTGTTCTTTTCGAAAAGACGTGTGGATAGCTCTGGCGCAATGGAATGGGGATGTGATTGGGACCTTCAGGATATCTTTGGTGATGGCGGCGATGGTGGCTGCGATGGAGGCGGTGGTGACTAACAACAACTTTGATCATTTCAACCAGGATACCTATGAGTAAAACACTGCTTTACCGACTATTTAAAGCGGGATCGATACCAGAAGCACATAGAAGAACCATTGAGAACGAAGGCACTCTGCTATACGACGAAGGGATTGGAGGCTCAATCACCTTTAGGAACTACCGAGCACCCGGACGCTATTCATCCTGGCGAAAGAATTGGTTTACGGGTTCAGTGGTTTTAACCCATCAACACATTCTTTGCTTCGCCTTTTCCAAAGTATTGGTTGGGCTTAGTTGGGAAGAAGCCAATACCAAACAGCTAGAATTCACATTAGAAGACGGCGACGCACTTACTATCGAATACGATGCATCGCTATTTCTTGAAGGTGCATCAGGTTCAATCACCCTTCGTTATAAAACGACATTAGCAGACCAAATGATGAGAAAGATTCAGGAGCTAACAGAATAAACTTTTCTATCTCTTGGATAGAGAACC
>JAKSAW010000209.1 GCA_022361455.1 Pseudomonadales bacterium
CCCAGGTCACCCGAGTCGGCGATGCCCGTTGTCAGGAGTGCCACGCCTACGAATCCTTTAACAACGGCCATCCCGAGTTTGCCTTTACCTCCGAGCAACCCACCGAACGGCTCGCTTTTACCCATATCCGCCACGTACGCGAGTTGGCCGATACCCAGAGTCTGAGTACGCCTGAAGAAAGCTGCGTCTATTGCCATGTCCCCACCCCCGACGGCAAGAGCTTCATGCCGTTGAACTTCGACAACAGCTGTGACGCTTGCCATTTGACTTCGGCAACGAGCACGGCTCGTTTGCCCCTCGCGCAAAATGATGAACCAGGGGTTCGGAATTTGGATTATTTCCGCAACGCCGCCGGTCCCGATGCTCAGTGGGCCGAGTTCATGCCGCCGGGTGAGTTTAGGGAGAGCGGGGGCCGACTCATCACCAAAAAGCCGCTGCACCATCGCGACCCATGGGTCATGGCCAACCTGCGCATGTTGCGAGATCGACTCTACGAAAACGGCGGCTTGGCCGATCTATTGCGCACCAGCGCCGATGTGCCGCCCGACGAGGTCCGCGATCTTTACGGCGAAGCCGTCCTCACCCTTCGCGAGCATATGCGCGGGCTGAGAGGCAGCGAAGAACCGGAAGTCCAGGCGGAACTAACCCGCGTGGAAGCCGCGTTGGATACCATCGAGGATCGCATCTCCAATCCCTACGCATCACTGGATGAGAGTCGATTTATCCTTGACCTGGTTCCGCGCGATGATGTCGCCCAAGAAGATAAGGAAGAGATCGAGGCCGTCATTGCCGACCTGACCGAAGCTTGCCGTGACTGTCATCCCATTTCTCAAGCGACGATCGTCAGACCGCCACAATCCCTTGGCAAAATGAAGCGTGCCGAGTTCAATCACCGATCACATATCTTGCAGCGGAGTTGCCTCGATTGCCACAATGTGATTCCCATTGCCGAGCGCTTCGGTGATCGAGATGAGGTCAGCCACGCGGATGATCACGCCGGAATCGTCAACCTGCCCACCATCGAAACTTGCCAGGAGTGCCACACCCCCGCGGGTGCGGGTGATTCCTGCGTCAGCTGCCATCTCTTCCATCCCGACAAAGATCGCTTCACCCGTCCCGTGGTCAAGCCGGAGGATGATACACCATGACCGCAAAGCTATTCTGTAAATTCGGCGATCGTAAGGGCGACTCCTTCGTGTTTGAGGACGAGGTCCGCATCGGTCGGGACGCCTCATTGGAAATCGTCATTCCACACCGGGTGGTGTCCTCGGTTCATGCCAGAATCCACCGCGACAAGTCGGGATCATTCATTTTAGAAGACTTAGGCAGCAGTAACGGAACCTGGCTGGACGGCATGCGGGTAACCCGACCGGAGCGACTGGAGAAGCTGCATGTTATTCGCTTCGCGGGTAACCTGACCTACTTCTTTCAGGACTTGGAGGCCTTCGGGCTGATTCCAGGCAGTATTGATATGCCGGTGGGCGAGATCAAAGACG
>JAKSAW010000384.1 GCA_022361455.1 Pseudomonadales bacterium
GCTCGGGTGCATATATGTCGCACCGAGGGACAGTTTTGACTCGCTCCTGTTTTCGGTCGTCTCTCTCGACTCCCGAGCGCGCACGACTCCCTGCTCCGTGCTGGTGGGACCCACACTTTGCTTGCTACGTGCTCCCCGCGCCCGCCTGCCGTGCCGTCGGCCGTTCCCGCACGCACGCGCGCGCGTTCGTGACGCTGCTAGGACATCCAGCGGGCCAGCTGAGGCCAACCACAGCGCAGCGTACTCACAGACCAGGAACGTGTTTCTGCAGCCGGCCGCCACCCTCGTCGTTTCCTTCCTCACCCTGGCGAACTATCCGGCGGACATCCGCCGGAGCACCTCCCCCGTTTCGTCTGAAGAGGTCAGTTTCGGGGTACGGGGGGGCAGAGGGGGGGCCATGCGGGTGGGAGTGAAGGGCAGTCGCGCGTCGCGTTTCGCCGCTGCCGCAGCCGTCCTGAGCCGTGCCCGGAGCCGCAGGAAGCGTTTGCGCATAAAAGCGCCATGTCGAGGTTTTCGGGATCGGCATGCCATGAATGGGCGGGCTGGTCGTCGCAGCGCGCGGGGGGCGTCCGTTTGCCTCGATCGCCGTCGCAACTCCGAAAAGCCGTGCGCTTTGGTGGCTGGGGCAGTGTCGGAAGCACGGCACGACCCCGAGCCGGCTGCGGGGGGTGGGATCCCCTCGAGTCTCGTGTCGTTGCGGGATGGTCGAGCGCACGTGCCACACCGCTGTCCAGATGGGGGCAGTAAATCTGCCGCCCCGTTGCCCACGGGTCCCGCAAGTCGTGAGCATCGGCCGAGGGCGAGCGGGGGGGCGTATTCTGTGCGCCGGGTGCGGCGCGGCGATGCGAGGGCGCGTCACTCACGGCACGAACGTGGGGGAGCCCGGCCCCGCACATGGTCAGTCTCCAAGTCGTCGCCGGTGATAGGTTGTGCCGTCGCGCCGGCCCGGGGGGTCGGAAAACCGGCCCTGAGCCGAAGGGGGGTCGCCCATCGTAGTCGGTGGGTCCGGCCGCGCGGTCGGGATGACCCCATCAAGGGTCGCGTGGGGGACGCGGTGGGGCAGGAACAGGACGCAGAGCGCGCGAGCGATGGGGGCCAGGGGGTGTGTCATATCGGGGCAATACCTGCAAGTCGCGCTTTCACCGTGATGGGACAAGTATCTGGCGGCGAATCGCCCATACA
>JAKSAW010000112.1 GCA_022361455.1 Pseudomonadales bacterium
GACAGAACCAGATGCAGGATCAGATTTAGCGGGTATGAAAACCCGTGCGGTGAAAGACGGAAATGAGTGGGTTTTAAATGGCTCAAAAATGTTTATTACCAATGGTGTTCATGGCGATCTATTTTTTGTGGCAGCAAAAACAGATTTAACCACTAAAGGTTCTCGTGGTATCAGCATGTTTATCATAGAGAAGGGTACCAAGGGCTTTAGTGTTGGTCGTTCTTTAAAGAAAACAGGTTGGTGGTCTTCGGATACGGCGGAATTGGTGTTTGACGATTGCCGAATTCCTGAAGAAAACTTGCTCGGTGAATTGAATAAAGGATTTTATGCATTAGCCAAGAACCTTCAAAATGAGCGTCTCTCTTTAGCGGGAATGACCTTGGGCGAGTGCCAAAAAGCGTTGGAAATCACCTTGGAATATGTGAAAACCCGAAAAGCATTTGGTGGTGTGCTATGGGACAACGCCCTAATCCGCAACAAAATATCTTTACTAGCGACTGAAGTTGAGGCCGCTAGACAATTAACTTACCACACCGCGTGGTTGGACTCCCAAGGTAAAGACTGCGTAAAAGAAACTTCCATGCTAAAAGCGAAACTTGGCGAGCTCGTCAACCAAGTGATGTACTCCTGTGTGCAGTTCCATGGAGGCGCTGGTTGTATTAGAGAAACCGCTATAGAGCGAATGGGGCGTGATGCGCGTGTACATTCGATTGGTGGCGGTGCGACTGAGGTGATGTTGGAAGAAGTCGCGAAGCGTCTGTAAAGGGGGCGAGTCAAATGTTAGGGATTATTGACTTTTTAGAGCGAAGCCCTGGGATAGGTAATACAGCGGCCAAGTTTGTAGATTTAAGCAATAAGATAGAATTTACCTACCAAGAAATGAGTAATATCGCGGGTGGAGTTGCAGCGATATTAAAAGGGGTTGGCGTAAAACCCGGCGAAATAGTCGCTACGCTATCAAACAACTCGGTGTCCTCTTATTGCTGTATTTTCGGGATATCGAAAGCTAACGCTGTTTGGATACCGTTGAATGTTAAAAATACGGTGGAAGCTAATCTCAAGCTAGTATCCAGCTCCAACGCTACTAAAGTTTTCGTTGATCAAAATATATTAGATGAAGATGACGGTGAGTTAACGCAGGCGCTCGGCGACAAAATTATCTCGATGACGCCTTATAAGATACTTGACGAGAATCTAGAGGCGTTGGCTGAGTCGACGGATAATCGCTTAGAAAGCAAAGGTTCAAGCCTTTCAGTTCCTAATGAAAATCACTTGCTTTCGTTATTTCCAACGGGGGGCACTACGGGAGATTCAAAGCTTTGTGAATGGAGCGAGTTAACCTGGTTGACGATGGTTAGCACGCAAAGCGATTTAATGCCTCTTAAGCAGGAAGAGGGCGCATATTTAATTATTACACCGATGACTCATGCATCGGGGGTCGCTTCGTTTGCGCCTATATACCAAGGCTGTTCCGTATTGATCATGGAAGGGCTTGAGAATGATACGGTATTGCGAACGATTCAAGAAAAGCGTGTTACTAGCCTGTTCCTGCCACCTACAGCCATTTATATGTTGCTGTCGCATCCAACAGTAAAAGATTACGACTATTCGTCATTGCAGTATTTTCTTTATGCCGCTGCACCTATGTCAGTGGAAAAACTCAAAGAAGCCATCGACGTTTTTGGGCCAGTAATGATTCAGTCATTTGGCCAGGCGGAAGCACCAATGTTTATCACCAGTTTATCTGTAGAAGATCACGTGGATGCGTTGCACAGCCATGATTATGAAAGGCTGCGCTCCTGCGGCAAGGCCACCCCAGGTTTGGTGGTTGGGATTATCGACGAAGATGGAAATGAAATGCCCACCGGTTATGCCGGCGAGATAGCGCTTAAGGGTAGCTTGATGATGAGCAAGTATTATCAAAGCTCCGAGCAGACAAACGCCATTCGAATCAATGGATGGCAGGGTACCGGTGATATTGGCGTGAAAGATAGGCATGGCTATATCACCATCGTTGATCGTAAGCGAGACATGATAATTAGTGGTGGCTTTAACGTTTTCCCAAGCGAAATAGAACAGGTCTTGTGGGGACACCCAAGTGTTCAAGACTGTGCGGTTATTGGCGTTCCAGATGAAAAATGGGGTGAAAAAGTCACCGCGGTTATTGAGCTTAAGCAAGGCCAAGAACAACCCGAAGAATCTGAATTAATCCGCTTTTGCAAAGATAAATTGGGCAGCATTAAGAGCCCTAAATCAATCCTATACCGCCCAAGCTTGCCTCGCAGTCCAGTGGGAAAAGTGCTTAAAAAAGAAATTCGCAAGGAATTCTGGGAAACCACCGACCGGAATATTTAATCCAGGAGATCGATCATGAATGTCACAGATTTACTACGCCAATCCGCAATCAATCATGCGAATGAGCCTGCCATTATCGCCGATGGTGTTCGCTTAACGTTTGCCGAAGCTTGGGAGAGAGGCTTAAGGATGGCGAATGCGCTGTATTCGTTAGGATTAAAACCAGGAGATTGTTGTGCTTCATTGGAGGACAACAACTTACCGGCAGTCGATTTCCTATTGGGCGCTGCTATTGCCAATATCGTGCGTGTGCCACTC
>JAKSAW010000034.1 GCA_022361455.1 Pseudomonadales bacterium
CAACGCGACCCCTGGCGGGGCGCGTCATTAAGGCGTTAGCTGTGTTAATGGCAGGGAGGCATTATGGGTGGTGTAGTAACTCACTACTTAGAAATGACAAAGAAAAGTGGTTTCATTGATAAAGGTGATAGCACAGAATTGGTAATCGAAGAAGCCAAAATAAAGGATTATCGATTCAATAAATTTCTATATTCCTGGGTCGGTGAAAATTGGACCTGGACGGATAAGCTTTCTCTCTCAAATACTGACTGGCAAAGTTATTCAGAGAATAAGAATTTAAGAACATGGGTAGCTTACAACCAGGGAAGCATTGCAGGCTACTATGAATTGCAGAAACAAGCTGACGATAATATCGAGATAGCCTATTTTGGACTTACGCCTAATTTTATAAGAAAAGGTTTGGGTGGTTATTTGCTTTCTCATGCAATTAGGAATGCATGGGGTTGGGGAAATACCAAAAGAGTATGGGTTCATACATGTACTCTTGATCATAAAAACGCGTTAAGTAACTACAAATCACGTGGTCTGAATGTTTATAAGATAGAAAGCAGCTAACAAATAAATCAAGCTGACCCCTGGCGGGTCAGCTTATTAAGGCGTTAGCTGTCGTAAAGATGAAAGATTATAGAGAAGATTTAGCACAAAAGTTGAATGTTCCTTTACACGAGGATATGCAGGACTGGGAGTATGAGGTTGCAGATGAAAACCGCATCCCCGAGTACTTGTCTCTATACAATTCATCTGGTTGCTCGCTTGAGAACAAAAGACTATTGATGGAAATGATTGTTCAGAGCCTTGAAGACAAAATGCAAAAACAAGGGTTCATATACAGGCAGTGGCCGGAGATAAAAAGTCTTATCGAGCGCAATTATGGTATACACAAGGAAACAGTAATATATTGGTCGTGTATTGATGAATTTACACCTGGGTATTACTCATGGTCCGTATCAAGAGAAATGAAAAAAGTATATTGGCGTAAATCAGCTAACAAATTAGTCAACCTGACGCCTGGCGGCGCAGGTCACTAAAGCGTTAGGGCGTGAAAGATTTTTAAACATTGGCTCCTACCAAAACACACTTTGCCTTGTATTGTTGCTGTGTAATGAAAGCTTAATAATAGGGTGCATTTTCTCTTACGCGTTCCTAGTTGCCCCTACAAGTAGGGGGACGGGGCACGACCATCGAAGTTCTTCAC
>JAKSAW010000033.1 GCA_022361455.1 Pseudomonadales bacterium
ATCACCACTGGCTGGCGGTTCAACCGTTAATTTTGATTTACAACCTGTGAGAAAGGTAGCGAGAAGAACGACTAGATAGACAGAAGAGCGGCTAAATGGCCAGCCGAACAGACGAGATATCGACAACATATCAACTCCCTTTGATTTACGATTTTTGGTTTTATTTTTGCTTGTTTTTAACTTGTTATTGTTAGCGACAGGTTCACCAGAACATGCCGAAAGGAACACTAACACAACCTCTAAAAGATTAGTACTACTGTTTCATTAAGATTATATAGCTAACATCGACACGGGCTGGCTGTGAGTACTTTTTCGCCTAAACGCACGATATATGTTATGGCTACTTTAGTGCTTACCCATTGCAGCCAATATCTTTGCGGGCACAATTAATCTCAGTGTGTGTAACCTTGCCCTACTTAACGCCATGCTTTCACTGATGGTTAAGGTCGAATCCAAAGTTAACCACAACCTCAATAGGTGGCGACGATCCTGCAAAGCTTCATGATCTGTATAGCCCGTTCGCGCATGCAGCACCGTATGGTTGCTCACTAATTGAATATCGCCTGGTTCTAAATCCATATCGATGTAGTTGGCTTGGTCTTCGGCAATGGATTCGTATACATCTAACAATTCTTTATCAAGGGCTGAACAATTATCAACGTGAGGGTAATCAAAAGCAGAGCGAAAATAGTCACTGTGATAAAAAGTTTTTAGCTCTCCATTTATGTAGCGACAGGGTTCGATGGGAAATGTTTTTACCCCGCCCTCACCGTGAGTATCTAAGTGAAAGGGCTGGTAAAGTCGATCAATCAAATGAGGATGTTTTTTTAATAGCTCATTATAAACTGTCACCGAACTTACTATACGACTATGGCCACCCTGCTTGGCTTTTTTCAAACATAACAAACCCACCACGTCGGCAGCGTCGCAATGGTAATTAATATTTTTAGTTGTTTTGTAGAGTCTACCGGCATCTTGATCTGCTTGGACACGAGTATCACGAACATGCCCCAATAGATCACCTTGAGGATTTTGAGTACCAGGTATTCCGATATGCTGACCTAAACACCAGAAGAAAATTTCAGTTTGGTGATCGCTCCACTCATTGACAGGAATGCCTTTAATGACTTGAAAACCTCTACCCCGTTTTAATTCTCGTCGCCACATTTTTATTTGTGGTTCCAATACTTTTAGGGGAAAGTCAGCTTTTGTGAGATCAATGGTGGGCTTTTTTCGCGACTCGGCAACCAGTACAGCCCGGCAAATATCGTCCACTTCTTGAGGAGTCAGCTGATAACTCCAATCGCTACTCTCTCTTAACTCCTCCCCCTTCCAAGCACTAGGCGAATCAATAGGCTGCCTGCATGTACCACTATGCGGCCTAGCCAAATAAGAAATGTCTGTTCCGACAAGGTGTTGTAAGATTTTTTGCGCCGCAAACTCAACATTGATATTGATACCTCAAAGTTCTACCGTATTTACTTTCTGATCCAGCGCTGGCAACTTATCAAATAAACTTTTAGACCATTGATAAAATGCATCTACAACTTGGCTTTGACTATCTCGCTGTGGTGCAACCACCCAATAACCAGAATCAGTAGCAACATTAAAATCCAAAGGCAACACCAAGCGGCCATCATTAATCCATTGGTTGGTCGCCGGCAATAATGCTAGCGCAATCCCCAAACCCTCTGATGCAGATTTGATTGCTGACAAATAAGAATCACAAACCAGTTTACTGTGCTCTATTTCTGCTAGCTGAGGAAACAACGGCGACCAATCACGCATTTCTGGTGATGAATAAATCAACCGATGATTTAATAACTCATCTATATCTTTTATAGAATTTGCTTGCAAATAACGTTCACTGCATACAGGAACAATATTGGCATGACACAAACGCCGACAATCTAAACCGGGCCAATCACCATTACCAAACCGAATCGCAGCATCCATTGGTTCAACATCAAAATCAACTAATGACATACGTGCTTCGATACGCAATTCCGTAGCAGGCGAATAATCATTAAAAGATAAATAATTGGGAATCAATATTTCCTGAGTAACAAATAAAGGTGCACTTACGTGTAAAGAGGTATTATGAAAGCGTCGCTGAAATTCTAAATAACCCTGTTTATGGCTTTGCATTACCTTGCGAGCAATCTGTAAATAAAACTCGCCCTCAGCTGTTAAACTCAAACGCCGCGCATGGCGCTCAAATAATTGTACCCCTAACCATTGTTCAAGTGATTTGATTTGTTGACTCACCGCTGGGGGCGTCACATGCAGCTGATCCGCGGCTTTTTTGAAACTCAATTGGGAGGCGGCCGCTTCGAAGATGGGGAGCCATTGAATCGGCGGCGTTTGCCTATAATCAACCATGCTCCCCCCTCAAAATACTAGTTTACTTTACTAGCAGAAATCACATACAGGCTAAGTGACTCGAGCTGCTCACCTTTAATATTTGGGAAACCTGGCATAGCAATGTTTCCTTTAGTGATTTTTTCTGCAATCACCGCTGGCTTCGCCTTGTCGGCAGTCAGTTCAAAATAGATGCCTTCGGAAATCGGTGCATGGCAACCGATACAAGCAGTTTCAAACATTGCCTTACCATCTGCCCCAGCTTCTGGCGCATAATCATCGCTTTTACTACAACCACCCATGGCGACCGCTGCCCCAATAACCACTAGGCCTAATGCCTTTGCTCGATTCATTTCTATCTCCTATTGAATACTTCACTACTACGTATGCCTCTCATTAAACCCCAATGAGGTTAGCACTATGGTAGCGAGATTAAGGCCTCCGGTCGATCCTTTCTCCTGCGCCGCATAGATAAGCCTAGATTATTTATAGGTCATAATTTATGAATTGCTACGCCATTTTGCTTAGATTAACTTATTCATTGTCACAACCGATCAGGTTTTAAACAAGAGGCACTACTATGCTTGAAGAGCAAGATATGAACTCTGGCGAAATGCCAGTGGCGCTAGTTGTTGGCGCCGGGGATGCAATTGGCGCCGCTATTAGCCGTAAGTTTGCAGAGGACGGCTTTCGAGTCTGTGTGGCGAGACGTAACGCAGACAAGTTAGAAGACCTGGTTGCAGCCATGAAAGCGGATGGCTTAGAAGCCACTGCTTTCGGATGCGATGCACGCAAGGAAGATCAAATTGAAACCCTGTTTAAAGACATTGAAGCTAACTATGGCCCTTTGGAAGTGGTTGTCTTTAATGTGGGAGCAAACGTTCCCATGAGCATCTTAGAAACTAGCAGCCAAAAGTTTTCTAAGATATGGGAAATGGCATGCTTCGCTGGCTTTCTAACAGGTCGAGAAGCAGCACGTGTTATGTCACCAAGGAAAAAGGGAACCATTATCTTTACAGGCGCTACCGCTAGCGTACGAGGTGGGGCTAACTTCGGTGCCTTCGCCAGTGCTAAACACGGTTTACGGGCTTTGGCACAAAGTATGGCCCGTGAATTAGGCCCACAAAATATTCACGTGGCCCATGTCATTATCGACGCTGCCGTAGATACACCTTGGATTCGAGATTTCCTACCAAACTATCAAGCACTGGCCGATAAAGATGGTATCGTTATACCCAATGATTTAGCGGAAAATTATGTGATGCTCCATCATCAACCAAAAAACGCATGGACATTCGAATTAGATATTAGACCTTGGATTGAACGCTGGTAATTAGCGATTGAGGAACCTTATGACCACACTCGATTTTTATTTTGACTTTGGTAGCCCAACGGCTTTTTTAGCCTATGAACGACTACTGCAATTGCAAGCTGAATATGATTTAAAGATTAACTTCAAACCGATGTTGTTGGGAGGCGTATTTAAAGCGACCCATAACCAATCCCCGGTATCCATTCCAGCGAAAGGCATGTATATGATGAAACATGACCTGCCACGTTTTGCAAAGCGCTACGGCGTTGAACTAACGATGAATCCCAACTTTCCCATTAATACTTTACCCTTAATGCGTGGCGCTTATGCGGCCTTAGAGCTGGGATGTTTTGATAAATATTGCCGAACTATTTTCGATGCGATGTGGAAACAAGGAGCCAACCTTGGAGATCCTGCGGTTATTAAAAGCACATTAGATGAAGCTGATCTAGATAGTGATAAGCTCATCGCGCTCACCCAAGATCAATCTATCAAAGACAAGCTCGCTGACACCACTACGGAAGCGGTGAGTAAAGGAGCCTTCGGCGCTCCAACCATGTTTGTTGGCGATGAAATGTTTTTCGGGCAGGATCGATTGGATTTTATCGAAGAACTTTTAAAGTAATTCGACAAAGAAAACCAAGCAAATAGAAAAGCGAAAACAAAAGGCGTTACTTAAAACCATTAAGTAACACCTTTTGTATAGCAAGTTAAACGTTAACTCTCGAAAGGCTTAAAACAGTCGTCTTCAAATCCGGCATTCCTCGCTTCCATAGAAGGCTGAGGAAAATCCACCACGGGTAAGACCCCATTTAACTCGTCTTGAATAACTTTAGCTTCATCCCGTGGCATATAAAATTGACTAGCCCACTTACGCACTGCTCTAAAGTTACCATCTTTAGGGGTTTGCATTACTTTAAGGGCAGGCTTTTTGTGTTGCCATACTTGGAAATCTGTAGCGAAGGCTTCTAGGACACCCGCTTGTAAGTTACGCGCATTTTGTACATCTTCTTCAGAAGGTGGCACATTGGCGGAATAACACAAGGCTCCATGCCAGGCTTTAGTCACGCCATCTCGCACCGGGGTGCCAGCAATAAATTCAAACATGACCACTTCCCCAAAGGTTTGCTTGGATAACAGAATACCCGGGCCTGTGTACCAGGTAACGGTATCCAAATGAGATTGGTATAAATCTAAGAATCCACCCTGACGCTGAATCACCATTTCATTCTTGAATTCATTCTCAAAATACTCGCATGGCGCACCATGGGTTGGACCCAAGTGTCGAACGTCGCAAATATTATCGAGGATTTCTAAATTATGTAGCGGGATTTCACCTAAATGATCCAATTCCCATGGCACCGTGTTGTCGGCGTCCCATGCTGGTAAGTAAGGTGGTGGGAAATCAGGCTCACCGCCTTCAGGATCATGCCACATCACTACGCAACCCATAATTTCCTTCACAACATAAGCATCGATGGATCCAGACTTAGGGCATACATCATCAAAAGGGATATCTTCCAGCTTCCCATCAGGACCGTACTTCCACGCATGGTACGGGCATAATATGGAATCACCAACAATCTGATTACCACTGCTAACAACATGTGCAGAAGTGCTCTTCGCTAAATGAGTCCCCATATGCTTACAATAAGCATCAAGTAAAACGACTCGCCCACTTTGACCACGGTACAAAGCCATTTCTTTGCCGAAGAACTCAACGCCAATAGGCCCATTATCTAGCTCCTTGGATTCAGCGATAACAAACCACCCTCTTGGGTACGTATGTGGACCCAAGCCATAATCGGCACCAATCGCTTTTGCTTCAATTTTCATTTCAAACTCCCCTCATGCTAGCCCAGCTTACATATGCCTCTGCTAGACGCTCATCTTAATTATCTAGGCATTAGAGATGCCCATATTGTTCATAGAACAATAATATATGTATATTACAACTATTGTAAATAGCATTTACTGTGATTAACAAATATATGCTAGTCTATAAACTGTCATTTAAGTACAGGGTCAATTGGCATGGATATTAGCGATTCTCTTACCTATCACATCACTAAAACAGGAAATCTACTTAGGCAGGTGACCGCAAAGCGCATCCGTTCAGCAGGAATCAACTTAACACCTGAAGAATCGGCACTGATGAACCAATTATGGGATAAGAATACCCAAACCATTTCAGAGCTTGGACAGTGGTCGGTAAAGGACTCTTCTACGCTAACGCGTCAGATCGACGGATTGGTAAAGAAAGGCTATGTAGAACGCAACCATGGTATTGATGATCGCAGGCAAGTGTTTGTTAGCCTAACCACTGCAGGGAAACAGCTTAAAAAGGCCTTTAATAAAACACGAGTGTCGCAGCTAGACGCGGACATGGTGAATTGCAGCTCAAAAGACATGGAGAAGGTCCTGGCAATTCTTACCAATATCCGCGAACAAGCGCTGCAAGAACTGAAGAGCTAACTCAGCTAGCAGTTAGACCAACCAAATGCATAGACACACCCATCTCCAGTACCACCAACCCCACCGCCAGCAGCATTGCTGTAATGACTCCAATCACCATTCGCATTGCGCTCACCACTACCATAACGCGATGTATAAATGCCGCTTTGATTGTAGTTAGCAATGCAACCACTAGCCCCGGTTGTTGTATTTACCCAACAGGTGTTATCAGGGTTGTATAAATAAGCTCCGGGTAATACTTGATAGCCCAAATGCATCTGTAAATTGACCAACTCAGGCCACGTTAACCAATAGCCATTAATAGACACATTTGATTTAGAGTCACCTGAATCCGTCGGATTGGAGGGATCGTCTGCCGCCATTAGCCCTGAGGACAGCGACAACAAAGAACAAAAAATTGCAGTAGTAAGCGTTTTCATAGGAGCCTCTCACTGAACAGGATTTAAGTGTAAGACTAATAGCGATTCTGGAAATAAAAAGTGACTTATTACCACCAAACCATGGGGTTATTTACAGCATAAATGAGCTACCGCTCACAGAATATTTCCTCTCGAAACCATGCCTTTCACGACAACTTAGCAACCCAATCGGCTAAAAGTCATTTCATCGATTGAGCAGATCTGTAATTACCGCTAGCATGTGACAAAAAATAAATAGAAGACCACAAGATGTTCGAGTTTTACGTACAGCAAGAATACTGGTTCGCCGCCATACAGTTGATATTAGCCATGGCTGGCATGGGTGCCACACTCACTGGAAAGGATTTCAAAGATGTTTTAGTGGAACCTAAGGCGGTATCTATTGGGCTAGGGATTCAACTACTGGTCGTCCCCATTACGATTCTGATTTTGATTAAGCTATTTGGCTTAACCGGCGGCGTCGCCGTAGGATTTGCACTTATAGCAGCGATTCCGGGCGGTGCTGTATCCAATATCTTTACCCACTTTGCTAACGGTAACATAGCGCTTTCCATCAGCGTTACTGCCATTACTACACTGGCCTGCCTATTCACTACACCACTGATTCTCGACTTCCTGATTGCGCCTTACATGCCTAATGATTTTGAAATGCCTGCAGCGAAGATAGCAACGGAAATCGCTTTCTGCTTGTTAATCCCTCTGTTCCTAGGAATGGTGTTTCTAAAGCTCTTCCCCGACTATGCAGAAAAGTTTTCCAAATTCTGTATTCGAGGATCGCTATTCGTCATCGTACTGATCGTCATAGGTTCTCTTGGTGCAGGCCGACTGGATTTTAAAGCTTTTGGTATTGTTAATATTGCGCTGGTTTTGTTACTGACTATTGTTCTTGCACTGCTGGCGAGACCATTCGGCAAGATCTTTTCGCTATCGCAGCCGGATACTACTGCTGTGGAAATGGAAGTTTCGGTTCGTAGTGTTAACCTTGGTCTTTTAATAAAAGCCTCATTGTTTCCTGCGGTTGTAGGTCAGGCAGATGAATTCGGCGATAACGTACTATTCACTTTGTTACTCTATGGAGGCTTGCAATTAATAGCGGGCGCAATTTTGATATGGTGGCACAGGAAAGCGTCTAGCAAATAAGCGTTTAAGAAGCGTTATGGCCAGATCATTAATCTGGCCATAACCCAAATATTGAAAATAGATACTGACTAATATCCTGTTAAATAGGTCACTCGATCCTCTTCATCGCTCGCCTCTTGAGTCAAGGCAACCATCCTATTCTCACTATTAACTATCACGCCCAGATTTTCAGTTTTACCGGCGTTAACTATCGTATTAGGTTCGCTACATGAATTACCACACTGAACAACCAATGCCTCTTCAGTAACCAAACGAACTTGCTCACCAATGGAACTGATCACATGGTGCTGTACATTTGTCGTTCGCTGAATGTTGCCAAAAGCTATAGTATCCATGCGCTCTTTAAAACTGAAAACTACAGCGCCATTATTTAATTCTTGCACGCCTAACAAACCAGCTTGGTAAGTGAAATCCAAAGAGCTAAGAAACCAGTTCTTACGCTGCAAATAGGTCCATTGAAGGTTCCCATCAAAATCATATTTTGCAATTTCTGGCCCTGCCGATGCGCTAATAGTGTTGGTTCCTTTTACACCAATTAAAGTTCTCGGGGGTTTAACTCTCGCTATATATACACCATCACTGGTATTTTTAAGCAGCAATTTTTTATCCGATGTATAACCGTAATCTACCCAGCGTACGCCACCGTCATTGCCAATGGAGGATACAAGTTGATTTCGCCCAACAACTATTCCCTGAGGAATCGGCACCATTGTATCTATGCGTTGATTTTCTAGCTGATTGAGTAAGTTTAATTCACTGTCAAAAATATAAAGACTTCCTTGATCATCTGCGATCTCTTGCTTTGCAAAAGCGAATATGTAATCACCATTGTTTGCAATTTGGGTAACGATATCTGGTAATTCACCATCAAAGCTATAACTCTGAGTAGTTTCACCCTCTACGAGCACGAGCAGCTCAGTGGACTCTGATTGCTTAAGCGCAATAACGACTTCTTCCCTAGCACTATCAGCGTAAATACTCGTAATAACCTCTGCGTCATTTATTACGCTGTAATCCCACCCTAACGTCCAGTCTGAATTAAAACCCGCGATTGACATCTCATTGTGCCAAACCACCTGTTGATTAGACTCCACAAACTGACCACCAACACCTAAGTTAACATCAAGCTCAGCTTCATCTAGCAGTGTGCCATCAAAGTCATAATGGGCCACACTAGCCCTCGATGAGGTGGCGAAAACATGGCTAACCTCATTGGCATTGAGACTAAGCAAGGTTTGTGAATTTGAATCTTCGAATGTAAATGATTGCTCCCATACATAGGGAGTTTCTGTTTCAGGCTGCGAATAACATCCCGATAATATCAATGTCGCGATAACGCCGAAAATATACCCAAACTTCGAGTTCATAGTGGAATCCCTCCTATTAGTATCCTTAAACCTTTTTAGGTAAACAATTCAGCCACACACTACCTACAAACAAAGTGGATCACTATCTACCAAACGATAGATAGCAACCTAGATCCCCCGAAACGGTTTCAAATATCTATTTACAATTCCCATTAGCGGCCTGTTTGCATTCTTCACATCACAGGTATACGTTGTATAGCTATAAAACCCTTAACGAGGAACCAGCCCATGTTTTCAAGGGAAGAGAAACTAGCGCAAATTAATAAGTCGCCAAAATTCGTGGCGGCACACGACAAAGAAAGCTGGTTAAGTATTTTTAGCCAAGATGCAATTGTAGAAGACCCTGTTGGCTCCAGACCTGTTACCACCCAGGCGCAACGCTCCGCCTTCTACGATACCTTTATTGAACCCAATCAAATCACGTTTCATGTTCAAAATGATATTGTGGTGAATAATCGTGTGGTCAGAGATCTCGATGTTGAGATCAAAATGAAGGGGTCGAAAGTAATGGTGCCGATGCATTTGCTTTACGAGCTATGCGAAGAAAATAAAAAACCACGCATCAATCACCTAGCAGCTCATTGGGAGCTAATGCCGATGGTGTCATCTTTATTTGCTAATGGCCTAGCAGCGCTTCCGGTGATGGTGGGGCTTTCGTCGCGCATGATTAAGAATCAAGGCTTGGCGGGTGTTACGGGTTTTATGGCTGGTGTAGGGAAACTAAAAGGCAAAGGTAAAAAATTAGCTCGGGCATTTTTCCAAGCATGTGAAGCAAAAGATAGCGACAAACTAAGAAGTCTATTTGTGGAACACCCCAGCATTCAGATTCCCTATGGCAGTGCCGATGAATCTATAGACAGCATGATTCAAAACTACCCGTCGAAATTAAACATTTCGAAAATGATTGAGGCGGGGCTCACGACAACGGTCTCGATTTCCTTTAGTACTATAGGCGACGAATCGCTTAAACAAGGCGTGGCAATCTTTATCTTTGATCAATACAGCAAAAAAATTCGAGAGCTAACCATTTACAGCGAATAACAGAGATCTACAAGTAACCACCAAACCAGCTATCAATTTAAACTAGCGCAGCTACTTATATAGCTGAATATAGTAAAAAACCAACCTCGTTAATCAAAGATGTGGGGGTTCGCAGCTACCATCTTGAAACACCTTCAAATCAATGGCTTTTGTAATGATCTTGGTCAACTTTAATCTATACATAGGATATGGATACTGTGCGATAATTAATCCGTAGAGATAGTTATTCTTTGAGCTTTCTCTCGTTTTGGTCAGCCATCAAGAGAAAGCTGCAGAAATATCTTATCCAAACAAGCGACCAAAAAATCCTTTCTTAGGTTCTGGAGCTTCTGCAGACTCTTTCTTAGCTGCATCTGCTTCTGAACCTTCTAGCAATATACCGGTCACCGCAGCATCCATCACTACCTTACCCATTAGCTTGCCTTTAACAGTACCGCCAAGTTTTTTCTCTTCATCCATTTGTAGAGAGTAATTCAAAGTCATTGGTACTGGTTTAGTTAACTTGCAAGACCATTTCATGGTGTCGCCGTTTTCTATTTTACCTTCTAATACTTTTTGCGGGCCATGTTCTTCATTCAAAACATTACCGACTAAATCTTTGCCCTTGGAATCCAACACTAGGTTACTGAATTGATCCCCTACAGGCGATTTAATCGTAAGCTTCCAAGCATCACTCACGTTATTGATTTTGATAGCTTCAATATCTGTGCCACCAACATGCGCATTCTTAGTAGCATTCATATCCTTGAACATTTCATACTCTTCTTCAGAAAAGCCAAGGTTTCCTAAATCGTCGAATGCATCGTGAATCACTGACCAAGGAGATTGATCATTCATCACAGTACCCATTTGCTGCGCTACCGACTCTATGGTGTTATCAACTTTCATGGTCTCGGATGCTGCAAATACCACACGATAGAACATGCCACCGCCAACAGAGAAGAACTCACCATTAACATCACTGTCTTCGTGACAAAGGTAAGCAATAACGGGTGCTAACTTATCCGGAGTAAAATCGTCTTCCAACTTCTTGCGGAAAACACCATCAGGCAACATACCCGACATACGAGTAAATGCTGCGGGCATAATGGCATTAATATTAATACCGTGCTCTTTACCCACTAAAGCCAAGTTATTTGTAAGCCCCAACACACCCGCTTTCATTGTTGGATACGCTATCTGTGGAACAAAACCTAATGCAGAGGAAGATGCAGTATTAACGATTCGACCATACTGTTGCTTGATCATGTGAGGCCAAGCAGCACGCATGGTATTGATAGTACCCATGACGTGAACAGCGTGTTGCTGTTCCATTTCTTCTTTTTCGATATCGGGAAAAATAGCTGGGCTAGTGATACCGGCGTTATTAATGATGATATCAACACGTCCCCATGTATCCATGGCCTGCTCTATAATCTGCTTCGCAGAATTCCATTCAGATACGCTGCTCTTATTAGCGATGGCTTCGCCACCAGCGTCTTTAATACGCTTAACAGCTTGGGCAGCATATGAGGTATCAATATTTTGATCCATTCCTAGAGGGTCGCCCCCTAGATCATTCACTACGACTTTAGCGCCGTGTTCTGCAAGATATTTGGCATACTCGAAGCCAAGTCCCCCGCCTGCACCCGTTACGATCGCCACTCTGTTCTCAAATTTATATGACATGATCTAGTCCTTATTGTTCTCTGCAATCTATCGATCCTACCCCACAGACCATTCGGTTTGCCTACTACAGATGTATTAGATACGTCGTTTTTTCACATAGCGTCTTATAAATCAGCGTGTTAGCTTTGCAGAACATGCTCCATGGGAACCGCCTCATGGCAAGATTAAACCTAAATATGCTAAAAGTGGTGCTACAAAATGAGCTTATTGAATGTTGCTTCGTCCTTTGCTGTGTCAGTAACCAGGCTTGGCGCTGGTATGAAAGCCGCCCCGTCCGATCAGGCTCTGGCTAAGGAAGCCCTGGTCCTGTTTGAATTCGAAGGCTGTCCATTTTGTCGCAAAGTGCGTGAAGCGCTAACTGAGTTAGACCTTGATGCCGAAATTCGACCCTGCCCTAAGAATGGCCAGCGCTTCAGACCTCAGGTAACTGAGCTAGGTGGCAAAGCCCAATTTCCATTTTTGATTGATCCCAACACAGGCTGGGAAGGTTACGAATCTGCAGCTATTGTTGATTATCTTTTTAGAACCTATGGCAAAGGAAAAAAACCCGGCTTTTTAATTAAAGGCAACGCATTTGCAACGTTAAACAGCTCTATCGCCAGCGGCATCCGACCAATGAATGGCATGCGCGCTAAATCGTCCCGAGCACCGGAACAACCTTTGGAGCTTTATAGCTTTGAGATTTCACCTTTTTGCCGAGTGGTTCGTGAAAAGCTTTGTGAATTGGAAACGCCTTACATTCTTCACAATGTCGGCAAAGGCAGCCCATCGAGAGAGGCATTTATCAAACGTTCAGGAAAAATGATGGTCCCCTATTTAATTGATCCAAACACCGGGGTAGAAATGTTTGAATCAGCGGATATCGTTAAATATCTTGAAGACACCTATAGTTTATAAAAACCATCCTTAAGAATTAATTATTAAAAAAGGGGCTTAATAGCCCCTTTTTATTTTTCACAATTTTTAACTCTGCAGCTTCGCCATTTCCTCTGCAATCATTTCTGGAAATTCCATGGGAAAGAAGTGGTCGACATCGCGCCGATGATCTTCGGTTGCATTGGGAAGTTTATTCACTAATTCCGGCCAGGTGGGTGAATAACGAAAGCTAAACTTTTCATCTTCTGGACCAAACTCTCGGGCACGAATAATATGCACGGGAACATTAATATCCGCTAATTTTTCCAACAAGGGTTCTGCGCCGAGATTTCGATATACACAAGCTTCAAGATCTGGTTCACAAGCCAACTGAAAGCGTTCCGAATTCTCAACCGGTTTTAAAGCACCATCAGCGTAATCTTTAAAAACTGTTTTATTCCATGTGTTGTAAGGATCACGCTCTAGATAGGCTTTATAAAAAGCTTCACTAGATTCCCAATCATTACGCCGCCTTGCTATTGGGCTATCGACAATCGCCTGAAAGGTTTTAATTAATTCCAACGACGCTACTACGGGATCGAGTAATAGAAGCTGAGTAAAACGTTGCGGCATGATAGAGGCAACCGACAACATCAGCTGCCCTCCCATAGAGTGACCGATGCCAAACACTTCGTTTAGATCTAAATGCTCCACCAATGCAGCCATCATTTGAGCTACCTTATCCCAATAAAAAAGCTCACCGGGGCGATCACTTTTTCCGTGGCCAGGTGCATCTACCAAGTAAATGGGGTTACCCATTGATTCCACGACTTGAAACCAAACTCTACTGTGAAATCCAGTTGCATGGAAAAATAGCAACGGTGTGCCTTCTCCGTCACGAAAGCGATAATGTAGCTTTAAATCATTTACTTCGAAAAACTCAGAAGAAAATTCGTTGGCCATAGATACCCCTAACAACTAAACACAACTCATATCTAACGCTATTTGAGTGACACTCATATAGCAATAAAGACAACATGCCCCATGATTACAAACCATGCGCCGGAAAATACAGCGGCTGTGATTTAGGATAATGCAATAGGCTCTACTGCAAACTTACCCATGTCATTTTTGACAATTTTACCCACTGCCATATGCGGATCATGGGCAAACGCTATCATACCGTTATCGTTATATAGCTCTTCGATTAAATTAGTTTTTTCTTCGATTAGCATTTCAGGGTAACGATCGTAGCCCATGGTGATTGATAGATTAACCCAAGCACTACCGGGAATTAAATCAGACGCATAAACCAAAGGCCCCTCTTCGGTATTTATGCATGTCATCATTAGCCCAGGAGTGTGACCATCGGACCAAAGAAAAGATAACAATGCTGCAAACGGAGGCTCGTCATTCCGCTCAATAAGCACCAAGCGATTGGAATCCTGCAGCAGTGTTTGTAATTGCGGAATATAGGAACCACGATCTCGCCGATGGGGATTGCAAGCCCTCTGCCACTGTTCTTTACCAACATAAAAGGTTGCCTTAGGAAACAACAAAGCGGGCCCTACGTTTTCTTGCCAAGGCGTAAAAAGCCCACCGGCATGATCAAAATGCAAATGAGATAAAATCACTGCATCAATATCTTCATGGGATATTCCATGTTGTTGCATCGAGCTTAGTAATACATGCTCACTCTCGACAACCCCATAACGTTCTTTAGCTGCAGGATCAAAAAATGCACCTATGCCAGCTTCTAACAGTATAAGCTTGCTCTCATATTCTATGAGTAATGAGCGACAACTTAGATCAATGCGATTAAGTTCATCCGCCCTCGCCCAGCGCTGCCATAATGCCTTTGGTGCATTGCCAAACATGGCACCACCATCTAGCTTTTGCGAGTTACCTAATAAAGGAATGATTTTCATGAATGCAAGATGCCCTAAACCGAGATAAGGGCATCTTACGGAAAGAAAGGAATCAAAAAAAGACTAATCTTGAAAAGCGTCGCGCGTTTCTTTTAACTGCTCAGCGGCTTCAGGATGCCCTTTAAACGCTGCATATGAAAACCAGCTATCGGCATAATGTAATAAGACATTTTTGTCGTCCCACAGCCATAAAGAGCCATCAGCAACAAATTCATCTGAATCCGATTCCACAAGATTGTCTGCTAATCCAGAAAAGCATTCCGCAATATCATAAGCGGTTTGAGACGTAATATCTTCGGCCGAATATTCAAGTTCAAAACAAACCTGAATATCGACTTCAGTAGACTCTTCTTCGTTTGCCACACTGCTGGTTGTGGAAACAGCTAATGCAAGGGCCAACGCTAATAACGACTTTTCGGTGTTTAATAAATACTTCATATCAACCTCCGATTGTTTAAAGTATATACAGCGAATACCCTGATTTCCTTTAAACACTAGGTTTTAGTGCAAAATATCATTAATCGGAAAAGCGCTGACAGGTTTAGTTATTAAAACCCGCATTATATGAGGTACTTATTAGAATAAGGAATAAAAAATCTCTTATTGCTCAATCACTAAGCTATTCAAACATGCGTCCATCTCTTCATTCGATACTGATAGCACCATTCAGTGATTTCCAATCAATAGTGCCAATGTTGACAAATATTATCTGATCATTGATCATATCAAAACCTGAACATTGATCAGATAATAATTAATTGCCTTGGATCTTAGACCAAGCCTTTAAGCTACTGATTTTAATTAACTAATCCTTAGAGAAAACCAGACAAGAAGGCACATGCTCATGACCAGACAACAGAAAATCGACGTTGCCGTAGTCGGCGCGGGGCCCTCTGGACTTATATTATCCAAGCTCCTAGCCATGACTGGTGCTAGTTTTAGAGTCTTTGAACGCAACTCCGACGTGGGCGGTATATGGGATATCGATGCACCGAACTCCCCCATGTATGAATCCGCCCATTTTATTTCATCACGAACACTATCAGGTTTCCCTGATTTCCCAATGCCGGATAACTATCCTGATTATCCGAATCATAAACAGTTGCTAGATTACATTCGCGGCTTTGCTGACGCTTTCAATTTGCGACAACACATTCAATTTAACAGCGACATTATAAAAGCACAGCAAACTGAAGAAGGTGATTGGCTACTAGAATTTGCTGATGGAACCACTCAGCAATGCGGCTATTTGATTTGTGCAAACGGTGTTACCTGGGAACCCAATTTGGTGACCTGGCCAGGAGAATTTAATGGCGAGATTCGTCACTCAGTCACCTATCGTTCGGCAAATGAGTTTAACGGAAAAAGAGTTTTAATTGTTGGCGCAGGCAACTCAGGTGTCGATATTGCCTGTGATGCATCGTTCGCCGCTGATCAAGCTTATTTAAGTGTTCGCCGCGGTTATCATTTTATGCCTAAGCACATCATGGGCAAACCCTCCGACGTTTTCGCTAAAGAAGGCCCACAATTGCCTTTTAAGATTCAACAAACAGTTTTCGGTTGGATGCTAAAAGCAATTAACGGCAACATGACTCGTTATGGCTTACCTGAGCCTGACCATAAAGTGTTTGAAACACATCCTATTTTAAACACTCAAATTCTTCACTATTTGGGTCATGGCGATTGTATTGCCAAGCCCGATATTGACCACTTAGATGGAAACGATGTGGTGTTTATAGATGGATCTCGAGAACAAATTGATTTAATTATTACTGCCACAGGTTATCAGCACAGCATTCCTTTCCTAGATGATAACACTATTGATTTTAAAAATGGTCGCCCAAATTTATACCTTAATCTGTTTTCCAGAAAGCATACCAACTTGGCGGTATTGGGCTTTATTGAATTCGCTTCAGCGGCTTACGAAAACTTCACCAGAATGGCGGAATTGATTGTTGCCGACGCTACCACCAATAAAAACGCAAAGCTAGCATCGCTGAAAAAGTCTCACCACCCAGATCTAAAAGGCGGTAAGCACTATTTAAAAACTAAACGTAATGCTAATTACGTCAATGTGGACACTTATTTAAAGACACTTGATCAAGTGAAAAAAGATATTGGCTTAAAGCAAACGCTCTAAGCCATTTCTGTTTCAATCCCAACCCGATGATGCAAATCAGGTGGCGCAATAGCAAGCTCTTCAAAATGCCGAGTCTCACCGATCTTTAATAGCACGCGTTCCACATGAGTTTCCGCACGCATAAATCGTTGTGCGGGTTCTAACATGGGTTCCGAAGTTAAACGAATAGTCCCCCAATGCATGCCGACCATGTGTTTTACTTTTAGGTCTTCGGCAATTGCAATACCTTCTTCCGGCGTAGCGTGAACCGGCGCCATAATGGAACGGGGTTGATACGCGCCAATAGGAATAAGTCCAACATCGATAGGGCCATAGATGGCGCCCATTTCCTTAAACACTTCCCCGTAAGCGGTATCACCCGCAAAATAAAAACTACGGTTTTTTTTACGAACCACAAAACCACACCAAAGGGTTCTATTGGTATCGAATGCAGTGCGCCGAGAAAAATGAACCGCTGGCACTACTGATACTACGGCACCCTTTTCTTCAACATCTTGATACCAATCCAGCTCCACTACTTTCTTGAATCCATATTTAATCATGTATTCCCGTAAGCGCAGAGGAACAACCACCAACACGTCTGGCTGAAGCTTAGCAAGTTCTTTTAGGGCTTTTGCATCCATATGATCATAATGATTATGGGATAACAAAATCATATCTAGCTTAGGTAATTTCTTGATGGGTATCGCCGAAGGCACCAAACGCTTTAATTGAGGCAATGCAACGGGCGAAGCATAGTCCGTTAAGAAAGGGTCCGTTAAAAAAGTGAGACCTTCCATATGCACAATAAAACTCGCATGCCCTAACCAAGTCACCGCATTGGTCTTGCCCACCACTTGCGTCATTTGGTTATAGGCGGCTTCAGGCGTTTCCACCCAACGGTGCTCAAGGCGGTCTTTTTTCGCCGCCATACGACGCATTTCCACGGTAAACTTTAAGGCTTCTTTCGCCATATCAAAGGAGAAACGATAGAAAGGCGGACTACCGGGAGGATTACGAAAACCGAGACGGGTGTGATGATAAGGTCTACTCATGATATCAAAGCGCTTTGCAATCTAATGGTCTGTCTTTGATATCATGAGGATTGTTAAATTTTTTTCAACTAGGCAGCGGACGCTTTCTTAGGTAGATCTGACAATTCTGGGTCGAACTCGTCACTACCGCGGTCATGCACAGGTCTATAGAGAGATTTCTTCCACTTATCAATCAAGTGGCTATCGTCACGATCCCACGGATGAAAGCCTGGCTGGAAGAATTGCATATAGGGCTTACGAATCGAAGAAATCATACCTTTATCGCCAAACATCCACTTATAGAAGCCACGGATATCTTTAAAGCTTGGTATGGTTCGCGTCCACCAAAGCAAGGCAACCATATAAGCAGAAATTCTCGCTATAAACATAAAGGTAGCAATACGCATGGAGCGATGCAGTATGTCTTCATTACCAACACATTGTTGGTATACATCGAACGCTACCGCTTTGTGCTCAATTTCCTCTACCGCATGCCAATAAAGTAAGTCTTTAACTGAGTCGTCTAGGGAGCCAATGACTTCTGGGTGCGTTAGCAAGTGTTCAGCCATAATCGCTGTTAAATGCTCCATAGAAACGGTAATGGCTAAGCGAACTTTCGGATTGCCACGGCGGCCGTGGGCAATCATACGCTCAATATCACGCTCTAAATGCTTTTCTAATCGAGGAGCGTCTAAGCCCAAAGATTTTAAATGCTCATTAGCCTTTTGATGTTGATGGCTGTGATGGCCTTCTTGACCAATAAAGCCGCGAATCTGCTCTAGCAGTTTTTCATCGGTCACTTTATCGCGATAATTGCGAACAGACTCTATGAATTCTGCCTCCCCTGGCGGGAAGGTGGAAGATAACGCGGCAAAGAAGGTGGACAATAGTGGGTTATCATCAAAGAAAAACTTCGCTTTGATACGCGAAAAAGGAAACGACATGCGACGTGGTTTCACTTCTACTTGATTCGATTTAATACGATAAACACCTTCAGACATACATCTACCCTACTGTTCTCTGTGTCTCTTAATCTCTAATAAAATGGAATCGGCATTCCACTGTTTTGTTTTTTCTCAATAACTTGCCTATTTAATATGGCGAATCACAGCGAATTAGGACAGGTGAAACCATATCAACATTTTGGTGATTTGCGGTCAAAATGAATTTAGCGAACTATTTTGTAGAGAATTTATAAGAGAATCTTATATAAATTATCGCGCTTATATCCCGGAATGCTCTTTACGAAATGCTTTGGGAGTCACTCCCATCCAGGCTTTAAAGGACTTGGTGAAGTTAGATGCATTGTTAAAACCCAAGCGCTCCGATATGGCTTCCATACTAATATCGCTATTGGCGAGCAGGTCTTTGGCCTCCACCATACGCTCCTCGGCCTTTATTTTTTGATAGGTAGTATGTTGTTCTTTTATGCGACGCTGCAAAGTACTGGTAGACATATAAAGTTGTGAAGCCATGTCATCCAACGTCGGTTTTGCTTCTTGCGCCTCTCGAATTCTGCGACGAATTTCTTTAATAAGATCCTTCGAATCTAATTCAGCCAATTCACTTTCGCATTTATCAGCTGCGGCCATGGCTAATTCAGTGTTATCGATGGAAAGCTTTTTAAACATCCATTCCTTCGGCACACAGATTTCAAAAAAGGGTTGGTTAAAGCGCACTTCAATGGTGTCTTTAAGCAACTCATAGGGAAAGTTTTCCGGCTCAGGCATATCAATATTGATCACGGACATACCATCGATGTCATAGCCTGCCAATAACCGCCGCCCTAAGGTATCGAAGTTAATTAAGGTGGCAAAATCAAAGAAAAACCTCACTGGATCGGCCACTTTCTTCGCACTTAAAGTCCGTGCAGACATACGCAAGGAAATATAATCGTCGTACACGACTTTGGTAATTTCTTTAATATTGGAACGAGTGGAAATGTACTGCTGCAATAACTGAGCAGCATCCACCAAGTTTTGCGCCCCTTGGACAGCAACTCCCAACGCGCCGTGAACATTTAGGGTGATGCCACGGCCATATTCGATAGAGGCTGTTAGCGGGTCATCTAACTCATTCACTAGATTGCTACCAACCCGGTGCATGCTAATTTCTCCAACCCTTTGGGGTGGATTCAATAACACGTCGATGGACAGCTGAGAGCCCTCCAGCAAGGTTTTAGCATTCACGCCTTTACTAAGTGCGAAGTCACGGATGGCAGCCAGGTAATCACCTGCTAAAAAGTTCTGTCCTTCTCCTACCACACTTTGTGACATTGACTAACCTCTTGCCTAACGGGCCAATTAAGCTATCACTAGCCTTTCATTTGGGCAACATGGACCAATTTATATAAAACGACAAACCGCTGTTACTAAACGACAATTTAGCACAATTGTGGAATTTGACCTGAAATGACCATAAATTTGGCATGCTAGCACCTGTCATATTGGGTCATAACCTAGGATATTAACTGTTCAGCGTACACACAGCGTATCCTTGTTGAGGGTGAGCAGTACAACAAAAATTTAAAACGCTAGGAATCAGTCTATGAGTATCAAGATGCAAAATGCAGTATTCGCCATTACCGGCGCCAGTTCCGGAATCGGCAGAGCATTAGCCCTGCAAGCCAGCCAAGAAGGCGCCAACGTCGCTATTTCTGATGTTAACGAATCCGAGCTTCAAGAAACCAAACGCCAATGCGAAGCCGCTGGCGCACAGGTACTCGCCACTGTTTTAGACGTGAGTGATCGCGACAAAGTCGAAGCTTGGGCCAAAGAAGTTGTGGATCAGCTTGGTAAAGTGAATGCGATTATCAACAACGCAGGGGTTGCCTTAAGCGCTAGCGTTGAGGAAATGGACAATAAAGATTTCCAATGGTTAATGGATATCAACTTCTGGGGCGTGGTGTACGGCTGCCAAGCGTTCCTACCTTATTTGAAACAAGCTGACTGGGGCCACATAGTGAATATTTCCAGTCTGTTTGGCTTAATCAGTATCCCTAATCAGTCTGCATACAACGCAGCCAAGTTTGCGGTTCGTGGCTTTACGGAAAGCTTACGCATGGAAATGGAAATGTCCGACTATTCCATCGGCGTAAGCTGCGTACATCCTGGCGGAGTTAAAACTAACATCGCCAATAATGGTCGCTATGGTAAACAGGTGGGAGCTAAGTTTAGCGTAGATAAACAAAAAGAATTCTTTAACAAAAATCTCGCGAAGACAACATCAGAAAGTGCTGCGAACGATATTCTAAATGCAGTTAAAAAGAACACTCCAAGGGTGTTAGTGGGTAACGATGCAAAAGCACTCGATGCGCTACAACGTTTTTTACCGGCGAAGTATCAAAAAATTGTAATGCGCGTTACCAATAAATAAATTTACCGAGGGGAAGTACCATGAGAAATGAAAAAGTTGATGTCTTGATCGTAGGTGCAGGCTTATCCGGAATTGGTGCTGCTTGCCACTTAAAGCGCGAAGCGCCACATAAATCTTTTGCCATTCTTGAAGCTCGTGATGCCATGGGTGGGACTTGGGATTTGTTCCGCTACCCCGGAATACGATCCGACTCCGACATGTACACGCTGGGTTATAACTTTAAACCTTGGACAAACCCCAAAGCCATTGCTGATGGCCCCTCGATTTTAAGCTATATCAAAGAAACAGCTTCAGAATATCATATCGATAGCCACATTCGTTATGGCCATCAAGTAAAACATGCGTCTTGGTCGACACCTAACGCAGAATGGACCGTTGAGGTATTTGATAAAGCAAAAAATGAAGCAAAAACAATTTCTGCGAACTTTGTGATTGGCTGCACCGGTTACTACAACTACGAACATGGTTATGAACCAAAATTCGAAGGTAAAGAAGATTTTAAAGGCCAAGTGATTCACCCTCAACAGTGGCCTAAAGATCTAGACTATAGCGGCAAGAAAGTAGTGGTGATAGGTAGTGGCGCAACTGCAGTGACAATTGTTCCCGCAATGACCGATAAAGCCGCCCACGTGACCATGCTGCAACGTTCACCAACTTACATGATGTCTTTACCAGAAAAAGACAAAATGTTGAACACCATGCGTGAGTATTTACCAGAACAGTGGGTATATCGTTTTGCTCGTACTCGCAACGTTGCATTTTCTACCGGCTTTTATCAGTTCTGTCGTCGCTTCCCAGAGAAAGCGAGAGAATTAATCGAAGGCCAAGTAAAACGTCAGCTTGGAGCTGACTTTGATATGAAGCACTTCACCCCTGAATATAATCCTTGGGATGAGCGCCTTTGTGCCGTAACCAATGGCGATATGTTTAAAGCCATTAAACGCGGCCAAGCATCCGTAGTAACCGATCATATTGATAAATTTACTGAAACCGGGATTTTATTAAAATCCGGTGAAGAGCTAGAAGCCGACATTATCATTACTGCCACGGGATTAGATGTGAAATTAATGGGTGGCGTAACCCTTGATGTGGACGGCCAAGACTTGGACGTGTCAGAAAAGATGGTTTACAAAGGTGTGCTGCTAGAAGATCTACCCAACATGGGCATGATATTCGGTTACACCAATGCATCCTGGACTCTCAAGGCAGATTTAATTTCGGAGTACATGTTCAGAATCATTAAGCATATGGACAAGAAAGGCATGCGTCAGGTTACTCCGCGTAATACCGACCGCAGCCTGCATCTAGAACCATTTATCGATATGCGTTCTGGATATATTCAACGGGCCCTTGGTTCAACACCTAAACAAGGTTCAAGAATGCCTTGGAAGCTCTACCAAAATTACTTGCTAGACATGGCAATGCTTCGCTTTGGTAGCCTTTCCGATAAAACATTGCAATTTACCAATCCAGCGACTGGACGAAGTCACGCAGCTGCCAGTGCAGCTTAATGCATCGTCGTAAATAGTTTTGGGGAGAAGTAGTGCAGTGAGCGAGCATGCCTGGCATTCATATAGTGCGACCGAATTAGCAAAAAAAATCCAGCAAGGAAAATTGAGTAGCCGCGAATTATTAGAAAGTTATATTCAACGCTATCAAGATAAGAATCGACCTTTAAACGCCATTGTGGCAACCGATTTTACAGCCGCCCGCGAGCGCGCTGACCTCGCGGATAAAGCGACTAAACAGGGGGAATCATGGGGGCCTTTACATGGCATTCCTATGACGGTCAAAGACACTTATGAAATGCCAGGCATGCCCTGCTCTGCTGGCGCTAAAGAATATCGCAAGCATTTCCCTAAACAACCGGCGAGCGCAGTAAGTAAACTACTCAATGCTGGTGCCATTATTTATGGCAAAACCAATGTTCCTGAATACGCATCAGATATCCAAAGCTACAACCCTGTCTATGGCACCACCAATAATCCTTGGGATACTCAACGCACTCCAGGCGGTTCTTCTGGTGGCGCGGCTGCAGCGTTGGCAGCGGGTATGACTCCCCTTGAATTGGGTAGTGACTTAGCTGGATCTATCCGTATTCCCGCTCACTATTGTGGCGTTTACGGCCATAAGGCTACCCATGGTTTAATTTCTTTAGAAGGTCATGTACCTGGACCTCCAGGCACCGTAGGTGAGCCCGATCTAACTGTAGCTGGCCCCATGGCGAGAAGTGCAAAGGATTTAAATTTATTGCTGGATATTGTGGGCGGAAAGATACCTTCAATGGATTCCGCTTGGGATTTAAACCTGCCGGAAAAATCTAACAGAGCGCTATCCGATTACAAAGTGCTGATGTGGACTGAAGATCCATCCTGCACCATCGACACACGTATGGCGGCGAAATACCAAGAATTAAAGCAACAGTTAGAAGCACAAGGTGCCAAGGTCACTCAAGCCTCACCTTTAGATACCTATATCGATGAAGTTTATCCAGTCTACATGCGACTACTAGGCAGCTTAGTTGGCGCAGCGCAACCCAAGCCACAACGTTTAGTCATGGGAGCGATTGGATCAGTATTACCAAAGCTAAATGGAATTATCGATTCACCTTCGCACTTCGACAAATTCTTAAAAGGCATCAATATGGATTACGCTGAATATCTAGTGTATTCGCAAAAAAGCCAACAGATGCGTATAGCCTTTGTTAAAGTATTTGAGGAATACGACTTAATCCTAATGCCACCGACCGCTACGGTCGCGATAAATCATATCCAAGTACCGGACCTGCCGCGAAGGCGAATTCCTATCAATGGGGAAAAGCGCGCATACACCGATTTATTTATGTGGATTTCAGTAGCCACCCTGTTCGGGTTACCCGCTACCAGCGCGCCGATTGGAACCACTGATTGCGGGCTACCCATTAATATCCAAATCATGGGCGCGCCTTACAAAGATCGGGAAACCATCCATTTTGCCGAACTGCTTGAAGACAATATCGCCAGTTTTCAGGCACCACCTGCCTACATTTAGACAGCACAACCATCACAAACACCACACAATATGCCTGACAAATCCCATCAGGCATATTACCCTCTATGGGTGTTTGACTTGAATTCATGAACCGACCCACCGATGCCCGATACTCCCAGCTATCCACAATCTTTTATGGCCGCCTTTCAGGCCGCCAATGATGTCGAGATCAATGATTGGTCAACTATCGAAGCTTGCTTTAAGCTTCGCGAACTTGAAGCCCAGCAACATCTCATCCAGGCAGGTGATTACGCCAATGATATGTGCGTTATTCTCAAGGGGCTGCTGCGAGTTTATTATGTCGATCAATCTGGCAATGAAGTTAATCAGCACTTTTATCAAGCTAACGAAGTATTCGCCCCCATTAGCGCCATTATTAGCAATGAACCCTGCCAATACTATATTCAAGCACTGGAAGACTCCGAGCTTATGCTTGCTGACTATCATCAGCTACATGAAGTAGTGAAGGACAATGCCGATTGGCTTAGGCTTGAAATTAAAATGCTGCAAGGCGTATTTGTGAAGAACGCTCGCCATGAAGCACAACTATTAATGGGTAACGCTGAGCAGCGCTACAAATGGTTTAGAAAGGAATATCCCGATTTGCTAGAACGCCTACCCCAGTATCATGTAGCTTCTTTTTTGGGTATTACTCCGGTGTCTTTATCTCGGCTTCGTGCAAAATTAGAAGGCGGACGCTAGTGCATTCATTATTTAAATTATGTGCCGTGTGTTGTTTAACCGTTATTTGCCAAATTGTTTTTGCGCAACCTGAAATTAGAATCCTAACGACTGAAGAGCCGCCGACCAACTATACAGAAAACGGTCGCCTTACCGGTATCACCACCGATGTGGTGATGGCCATTCAGCAGCAAATCGGATCCAACACTCCAATTGAAGTACTCCCCTGGGCTAGGGCATATAGAATTGCCTCATCGGAACCCAATATTATTATTTTTACCGCTGGCAAAACCCAGACAAGAGTCGATCTTGGTTTTCATTTTATAGGGCCCGTAGTCACTCGCTCCCATATTCTTATTGGTCGAAGCAGCGACAACCTAGGTATTAAAGTACTTGATGACGTTAAGACTCAAAATTTAGAAATAGGCGCCATGCGCGGTGACTGGCGCGAAAAGTTTTTCAGTGATCAAGGGTTTAAGCTACAAAGTGCGACAGACCACTATGTGGTACTAAAAATGTTAGCCGCAGGTAGAATACCCCTGGCAATTTCTTCAGATCTTGAAGCCCCTGCCGTTGCGAGAAAGCTCAACCTTCCAGTTCATACGTTCAAACCGGTATATGAATTTGACCATGCAGCTAGTTACATATTATTTTCCAAAGGCACGTCACCAAAAATTGTCGATCAATGGCAGCAAGCATTTTTAGATTTACAAACCACCGATTTCTTTTTCCGTACAGCAGCCAACTGGACAAACATATTAGGGTTACAGGTTCAATATAATAAAATACAGGGCTTTTTCGTTAGCCATCAATTTGAATCACAAAAAAAGGTGTCAACCCAACAAATGGAGTGACGAGGGTGACACCTATCAGAGAGCTTTGCTTGTAAACTTTATTCAACTCTATATTTGGCAACTACATCGATGCCGCTAAGCGAACGCCCTGATCGATAGCACGCTTTGCATCGAGCTCTGCAGCAACATCAGCACCGCCGATTAAGTGATGTGGCTTATCTAAACCATCTACTAATTCACGTAGCGGTTCTTGGCCTGCGCAAATAATGACATGATCCACATCAAGCACTTCTTCCTTATCACCCAAGCTAATGTGCAAGCCAGCATCATCAATCTTGTTGTAGGTGCAACCAGGCATCATTTTTACGCCTTTGTTTTTTAAGCCTGAGCGATGGATCCAACCAGTAGTTTTTCCTAAACCATCGCCTACCTTGGAAGTTTTACGTTGTAGTAAATAAACTTCTCTCGGTGATGCAGCTACTTTCGCCTCAACGCCTTCGATTCCGCCCCGGGCTTGCAAAGACATATCGACACCCCATTCTTCCATAAAGGCTTCGATATTTTGACTAGTGGCAACGCCTTCATGAGTTAAGTATTCAGACACATCGAAACCAATACCACCTGCTCCGATCACAGCTACTTTTTTGCCGACTGGTTTTTTGTCGCGTAACACATCGAGATAATTGAGCACTTTTTCGTGTTCAACACCTTCGATGTCTGGTGTTCGGGGCGAAATACCTGTCGCAATAATCACTTCATCGAAGTCGCCGTTATTTAAATCTGCAGCATCTACTTTGGTATTCAGCTTGATGTTGATATTTAATAGTGACAATTGCTTATCGAAGTAACGAATGGTTTCATAAAACTCTTCTTTTCCCGGCACCTGTTTGGCAACGTTAAATTGCCCACCAATTTCACCCGCGGCATCAAATAACGTTACCTCATGACCACGCTGTGCAGCGGTGGTAGCAAAAGCTAAACCTGCAGGGCCTGCACCAACGACAGCAAACTTTTTCTTTTGCTCTGCTGGTTCAATAACAATCTCTGTTTCATGACAAGCTCTAGGATTAACTAAGCAGCTGGTTAATTTGCCGCTAAAGACATGATCCAAACAGGCTTGGTTACATCCAATACAGGTATTAATCTCATCACTCTTACCCGCCGCTGCTTTTTCAACAAAGAAAGCATCAGCAAGGAAAGGTCTAGCCATGGACACCATATCTGCATCACCACGGGCCAATACATGCTCAGCTACTTCAGGAGTATTAATTCGATTAGATGTCACTAATGGAATACGCAGTTCTTCTTTAAATCTTGCAGTCACCCAAGTAAATGCAGCACGCGGCACTTTTGTGGCGATGGTAGGAATACGTGCTTCATGCCAACCAATACCGGTATTGATAATAGTGGCACCCGCTTTATCGATCGCCTTACCTAGCTGCACCACTTCTTCGAAAGTACTACCGCCTTCTACTAAATCCAACATGGATAAACGGTAGATAATAATAAAGTTCTCACCAACAGCCTCACGAGTACGGCGCACAACTTCAACGGCTAATCGCATGCGGTTCCGGTATTCACCACCCCATTCATCATCACGATGATTAGTACGTTTGGCTAAAAACTGATTAATGAAGTATCCCTCTGAGCCCATTATTTCCACGCCATCATAACCAGCCACTTGAGCAAACTTTGCCATGTTGACGATATCTTGAATTTGTTTTTCGATTCCCTCTTCATCCAACGCTTGTGGTTTGAAAGGGTTAATGGGCGCTTGTACAGCCGATGGCGCAACTGAGTTCGGGTTAAAGGCGTAACGTCCCGTGTGTAGGATTTGCATGCAGATCTTGCCACCCTCTGCATGAACGGCATCCGTGATTGGTTTATGCTTTAGGGCATCCTCATCGCTTTTAATCAGATTCGTCATTGGGTGAGTCGCGCCTTCGGCATTAGGTCCAAAGCCACCAGTAACGATCAGACCAACACCACCACGTGCCCTTTCTGCAAAGAACGCGGCCATTCTGGCAACACCGTCCGGATGCTCCTCCAAACCTGTATGCATTGACCCCATCAAAACGCGGTTGCGTAAAGTGGTAAAACCAAGATCTAGGGGTTCAAGTAGCTTTGGAAAATGGGAATTTGGTGCTGACATAAGCCTCTCCTGCAAATCATTTCTAGTGATCATGGACTCTCTACTGGCACCAGTATCCCCATCGGCAACAATGCTGTCGTTAACATTTGTTAATACCGATAAAGATCAAATAGTTACACCTACTATTGGTGACTGACTGGGCGCCATTCAGCCTATTTTTAATCACTTCTAAAGATTGACTTGCCCTGCGGGAAAACCCTATGCAAAGATGCTTCTCTCGGAATGGCTCACTCAAATAGGAAACCTATGGACCTTATCAACAACATCAAATTCAGCGACGTATTGCGCAATGGCTCCAATGCCTTACAACCCATTAAAGGACTAAGAAATATCGCGGGATATATTGCGGATAAGGATGCGAGAAAGTCCTTAAACTATCCATTGCTTGTTGAGCATGCCACTAAGAAATATGGCAACCGAGTTGCGATAAAGTATCAAGATCAGCAGATCACCTATCGCGAATTTAATCAGCGTGCGAACCAAGTCGCCCATTTTCTTTCTCGACAAGGGCTAGGTGAAGGCGATGTGATTGCGCTGTTTATGGAGAACAGACCTGAATATCTAATTTACATGACCGCCATTTCAAAAATTGGTGCGGTGGCTGCGTTAATCAATAACTCGCAACGCCACAAAGTGTTGATACATTCATTAACCCTTGTTGATGCCAAAGCAATTGTTGTTGGTGAGGAAGTAGCCGAAGCACTGCAAGAAGTGTGGCAAGACCTAACCCAAGCTTATCCAGCATTTCTGGTGCCGGATACCGATGCGAAATGGTCCAATAGCAACGTGATGCCAATTTGCAATATACATGAAGAAAGTAGTGATTATCCAAACTACAATCTAGCAGTGACAAGTCGAATATCTAATGAAGCGCCTTGCCTTTATATTTACACCTCTGGCACAACCGGTTTACCAAAAGCCTCCATTCAAAAACACCGCAAGATAGGTGTCATTACGCTTGGACTTGGCATGTTACTCAGTAGCGTACGTAAGGAAGATACCGTTTATAACTGCTTGCCTTTATATCATGCGACCGGGCTCTTCTTTTCCTGGTTTGCAGTCATTGCTAATGGCGCTTCTATTGCGATTCGTAAGCGTTTTAGCGCATCGGAGTTCTGGTCGGATATCAATAAGCATAACGCGACTATCTTTGTTTATATTGGCGAGCTATGTCGTTATCTTTTAAATCAACCACAACGCCCTGAAGAAAGGCAACATAAGCTTCGATTGGCTACTGGCAATGGCCTACGTCCCGATTTGTGGGATGAATTTAAATCTCGTTTTCAAATAAAAGAGATTCGTGAGTTTTATGGTTCCAGTGAAGGCAACGTGGTTTGTTATAACTTATTTAACCAACGGCAAACCATGGGAATGGCATTAGGGGCCTATGCCATTGTAAAAGTAGACACCGAAACGGAACAACCAATTCGCGATAACAACGGACACCTAATAAAAACAGAAGTGGGGGAACCCGGACTACTCTTAGGAAAAATTACTAAAGCAACCCCTTTTGAAGGCTATACCGATCAAAGCAAGAATGAGTCAAAAATAATTCAAAACGCTTTTGATGACGGTGATGCCTGGTTTAACTCTGGCGACATTGTTAAGAACCTTGGATTTCGCCACCTACAGTTTGTGGATCGAACTGGCGATACTTATCGCTGGAAAGGAGAAAACGTTTCTACTGGCGAAGTAGAGATGTTTGTCAATCAGTTCCCGGGCGTTGAAGAAGCAATCGCCTATGGTGTGGAAATACCTAATACTAATGGCCGCGCGGGAATGGTTGCTATACGCGAACAGGAAAGCGGCGTCGATTATAAAAATCTCTACCAGTTCTTGAAGAATGAATTGCCACAATATGCCATTCCTGTTTTTGTAAGAACACTTTCTTCCATCGATGCAACTGGCACCTTCAAATACCAACGTACTAGTTTAAAGAAGGAAGCCTTTAAACAACCAGAATTTGATAACAAGAACGATAAAGTTTACGTATTGCTGCCGGGATCCAATAGCTATGAACCCGTAGATGAAGAAATCTTAGGAAAAATAGAAGAGAGCCAATATAAATTTTAATGGCTCTCTTTCTAACTCACCTGTAGCCAGACACGACTAGCTGATGGCTAGCTTGAACTAAGCGGGATCTTGAAATTGCGGTGGGCGTTTTTCGAAATTCGCTTTCACCGCTTCCATTTGGTTTGGCTTGCCAATAATGGCTTGCTGCTCAACTGATTCCGTCATTAACCCTTCTTCGTCACCAGCATTAGCTTGCAGGTTAATCATGCGCTTAGCCGCGCGAATCGCATCTGGGTTTTTAGTGGTGATTAACTTCGCTGTTTCCATGGCATCTTCTAATGGCGACTCCGTTAGCTTGGTGACAAAACCATAGTCATAACCCTCTTTGGCCGTAAAAATACGCGCGGTGTAAGTAAGTTCACGGATAACATCTTCTCGAACGAAGTTTTTCCAAAGCTGGGTGCCCGCCATATCAGGGATTAGCCCCCACTTCATCTCCATAATGCTCATTTTGGTGTCCGGATGGATATAGCGCATATCCGCGCCACAAATAATTTGTAATCCACCACCAACGCAACTGCCATGTACCGCAGCGATCACCGGCACAGGAACTTCGTGCCAAACCCAACACACTTGTTGATAAATATTGGTAATACCATGGGTGCGTTCGGGTAACTGAACAAACTCCCCCGCAGCAAAAATGGACATATCTAATCCGCCACAAAAGTTCTTACCGTTACCATATAAAACGACTGCACGCACTGACTTGTCAGCCTTAATGGCTTCGCCGGTTTCGATCAAGGCCTTCATAAGATCCATATTAAGGGCATTCATTATTTCAGGCCGATTAATAGCAACCTTGGCAATCCCCTCTTCAACTTCATAGATAAGTACGTCACTCATGAACCATTCCTCTTGTTGTTAGGTTTGAATGGTCCCAATACTAGTCCACTTGAGGCTGAATTTCCCTAACCAAAAATGACTCAAAACTGTCAGTTTATGAGAATATTCAGCAAAAAAAACTAACAGGCCACAAAAAAGCGCCCGGGTTTCCCTCGGGCGCTTTTCTCAATTCGAAAACCGTACAAACGAATCGTTTAAGGTGCGATAACAATTTTGCCTCTGGACTGGCGCTCGAATAAATCTGCAAACGCTTGGCCAGCAGTTTCTAATGAATAGACTTTGTCCGCACCAGACTTAAGTTTACCCTGTAAAGACCATTCGATAATCTGCCCCATCACTGGAGGAACAATAGCCGGGTTGGCCATCGCTTCGCCACCCCAGTTCACACCCATCAAGGCGCAACGCTTTAGAAGCAACAGGTTAAGCGGAATAGATTCAATACCAGCCACAAAGCCAACAACCAAATAACGACCACCTGGCGCCATTGAGCGTACTGCAGGCTCAGCCCATTGGCCGCCAATAGGATCATAAACAACATCCACGCCCGCGGGCGCGATAGCTTTTACTTGTTTACGCCATTCAGGATCGGTGTAATCCACTGCATGATCCGCACCGTTATCTAAACACGCTTGGCGCTTTTCTTCAGTAGATGCACAAGCGATGACTTTTGCTCCCATGGCTTTAGCAACTTCTAAAGCCGTAGTACCCGTAGAGCCCGATGCACCGAGAATCATCACCGTTTCATTTTCTTTGGTATGCGCTAATTGCTGCAGCCCTAAAACGGCTGTTGCATAGGAAATAAAGAAATTGGCCGCATCGTTCAAAGGAATACTATCCGGCAATACAACCACTGAGTTTGCTGGCAATACTGCTTTCTCAGCTAACCCACCCATAAAAGCAAAGGCAGCAATATGATCACCTGGTTTAACGTTTTCGACTTTATCACCAACGGATTCAACAACACCGGCAATGGAACTTCCAGGCACAAAAGGCAGCGGTGGCTTGATCTGATATTCACCTTTTATGAGCAGGCCATCAAAATAGCCTACACCAACCCCCTTAACGGCCACTTTAACTTCAGAAGCGCCAGGATCTCTTTCATCGATTTCCGACACTTTCAACGCCGAGGGGTCACCAAATTCTGTTACATGTAGTGCACGCATGTTGTACTCCGAGATTTATTTAATATTTCTTATTTATTCTTTCTTACTTAATTTTTCTTATCTAACTACAGTGATGTGGAAAACGTTTAAGCCGCACTTTCGCATTCGGTTTTCAAGGATTGGTTCATATCTTCATAGGAACCTTTTAATTTTTTCAGTACTGGCCAAACGATTTTTGGCACAATGCCATAGAAAATTTCATTATGTACTAGGCGGGTTTTATTATCGCCTTCTGGATTGAGTTCAAAGAAGTGATGAGCACCAATAATATGGTTGGAAGGCAGACTAGTATCCGTACCCCAACCAAAATACCAGTTTTCTTCACAGCGTTGGATTTTTGCTGCGATGGGAAGTTTTTGACCAAATAAATTAATCTTAAAACGTATACTACGATTAACTTGAGGAGTTGCTTTCACATCTTTAATGACTGGATTCCAATTTCCATAGGCATCAAAATCTGTGAGCACTTGCCAAACTTTTTCACGCGGCGCATCGATAACAATCTCAGTTTTTACTTCACGCATACTCCCACCCTCTTGGTCAAAAGACTTACAAAACAATTCTTAAAAGATATCTGAGTCTAACTGGGGACAAGATAAACACAATGTCATAATCACGCTAAAAGTTGGCCGTTTCGGCCAACCTTTTCGCATAATCTGAATCTATGAGGAACTACATTTGAGTTGGAACGGATTCGTCCAAGGTAAGGGTAAACCAGCCACCGGCTATGTGTTTATGGGTCCATACTCCAAGCAACACAACTCGACCGTGATCATCTGATAGCAACTTAAAATAATCTTTCCAAGGTTGATGATCGTAATTCATGGTAGCAGTTGCATCACCACGCCAACGAATATCGGTCATGCCCACATTCCCCCAAATTGGGATTGGAAAATAAACCTTGTCACGCCAACGCATTAACAACGGATCACCTTTATGCTGATTTCGGTAACGCTTACCCCATTTCACACCCAACAATCCCAATGGCCTTATAATGGCCCATTCCGCCATATCCAAGACTGAGCCGTTGGTACGTAAGATTCTGCCGTTCCAACTGCGATCCACTAAATCCGTTTTCGCATTTACATTAGGAAGCGAATCATACAATCGCACTAGATCAGCTTCGGTATGTGCGACATCATCCTGATGAATAATTTCCGCTTTAATCTGATCAAGAGACTTTCCTGAACCGGTTAAATCCATTTCCTCATGGCCATGCTCATTCCAAATCGATTTACTCGGTTGGAGATGGCACAAGCCACTAATTAAGTAATTTAATGGGAACAAGGCAAACTGGGCCAAGTCGTAAACAGCCGGTGGATAGAACAGCACGGTTTTACCGTTTTCAACACGCATAGGCACTCCTATTATTTTCCTCTATTAATCCTCTGCATAAAACGGAATGAATATTCATTCCGTTTTATGCAGAATTACATGGAATCCTTATGGAGTCAAACCTCGATTAATTTTAACGGGCGATCATTTGCCAGCAGTTTTCTTCAGCTTGACCTAAAACCTCTTTAGAAACAGTAATATAGCCAAGAACCTGAGCCTTCATCAAGCCCACAAATGCACCCCATACCATGGCCATCAAAGCCTCAGCAGGCATGTCTTTCACCACCCCTCGCTGCCTCGCTTGAACGCCCATCAGCCAGATAGGCGCTAACACTTCTAACTCTATATTACGGCTTTCTTCATCCAAGTAAGGAGCATGATCCTGCAATTCTAAAAAATGAAATTCAATTGGATTCTCTTCGGCAAACCGAACCAAATTGAGCCAAAAGCGGTGAAATAGTTCTCGCATATCACCATCGAAATCAACGTCTTCAGAAAGATACAGTTTGAGCTTTTGCTTGGCATGGCGAAACACCGCATTCACCAAGTCTTCTTTATTTTCGAAGTAGCGATAAATGGTACCAGCACCCACACCTGCCTGCTTAGCCACCTCGGGAACCGCCGTGCCATGAAACCCTCGCTCTGCAAACAAGGCAGTTGCAGCTGCTAATATTCGCGCCACTTTATCTTGGGCGGCTTCTTCTCGGCGAGTTGGCTTTGTGGAAGACATGAAACTCTTTAGACAATTGAAAACGGAATGATTATTCCGAATGTATTCTCCATATCTTAGTGGTTAAGTCAAACAAGCAAAGAGCAGGATTTAAATAATCGACTATGTCCGTAAGAAGAACAACGTGCTTTGCGAATCTACATTAGCCTGCGCAGTTAACGACGTGGAGGTAAGGTTCTTGAATAAATTCTGCGTTAGGTTACTCACCAGCTTCGAAACACTGCGGGTATTTAAGTCTAAGTTAGTACTATTAAATGTTGCTTTGAATTGATCTTCGGCCTGTTGCAGGGTGACCTTATAATTTCTCACCTGCCCTAATGCTTCATCGATCGATGTGATCGCTGCATTGGCATTACTAACAGAAGAAAAGTCAGTCGTGGAAATATCACTATCAACGCTTTTATTTTTCTTAGTACCGCTCACGGAAAAGTCGTTAAGCCCCAAGGTTTCTGAAGCAGCGCCGAAGAAAGTAAGGTCTTGTTCAGAGGTTAAAGTAACTTTTCCCGTAACTCTTAAGTTAGAAAACTTGTCTGAAAAGCGATTATCATTGCCACCAAAGATTAAATTGGTAACGTCCTTAGATGAAGTACTGACTACAATATCCCGACCATCCGCAGCGGCTAAAGAAAGTTCACCTGCACTACTGACGGAAGCACTTACACCGGTTTTATCTTGAAGTTCATTAATTGCTTTTGCGAGGTTGCCAGAACCATCATCATCTAAAAAAGCGGTTGCCCCTACTTTAAAGCCGTTAATCACTAGATCACCATTAGCGATTGATCCACGCTTTACAGCAACACCTTTTGCAGAGTTAACGGTACCTGAAAAATCTCCCGATTGAATATCGCTAGCGCTAAAACTAGTTTCCGCTGATGCAAAGATATTTTTAAAATCAATCTGACCTTGCTTACGGATATCATTAATTCTTTCTGCAGCAGACTTCGCAATCCCAGATCCATAATCATCGCTAAATTGATCCGTCAGTTTATCGGTATCTCGAATAACACCAATGCGGCCACCATACTCTACATCGGCGATATTAATATCATCGCTAAGCGCTACATTCTCTAATTTAATTTTGAACTCAGTAATATCGCCGACATCGGCATCCCCTTCTTGAATACCTTGGGTGCCCTGTTGTGTTTGTAGTAATTCAGCGCGATCGCTCACAGTTTGTAATTCACCTTGCTGTAAACCCAAACCAACAGCATCGGCTCTTAAAGGAACAAGTGACAAGGTGTCACTAGCATTTGAACCAAGTTGAAAATTAATGCTATCTAAACTGCCATCGAACAACGCTTTACCATCGAACGTGGTTGCCGCGATTTCATTAATTTCTTTAATGAGTTTGTCTGCTTTTGCTTGTAGATCATCGCGGTCATCGTCCGATAACGAATCCGCTGTGGCTTGCACCGCAAGTGCGCGAAGCTCAGTGATGGCAGATACCGTTTGATCTAGAGCGCGATCTGCTGTTTGAGTAAACGAAATACCCTTATTGGCATTATTAATCGCTAAAGACTCTTGGTTGTTTTCAACGAACAACAACTTTTGGGCAATGCTAAGGGAAGCCAGATTGGAAGTTTCATCTTCGGTAGACAAGGCAGACGCAGGCGCACGACCAATTTGGCTCAAACTGGGCTTAGTGTCTAATCGCGATAAACCATAAACGGTATAACTAACACTGGTTGGCTGCACCATTACATCATTCCAAACGGCAAGTTATCGGCAGGAATGACTAAAAGATTAGCACTTTTTTTAACCAACTAACAGTTGAAGCCAGCGACCACGCTCGGGGTAATAATGGTCACCGGCAACAACTATTAAACTTACGACGGGCTAAATAGATTAGTCCAGCTCCGCAACCCAATCTCCGCTATCAGAATTCTGCGATACGCGAGGTTCCTCGATAATGACCTCGTAGGGGCGATCATCAAAAGGTTGAACTTCCATGTTCTGTTGGGAGTCGAGTAAAGCTGCTGAATGACCTACACCTAAGTTCAACAGTACTAATGATCCATAAACTAAAAATACTTCAATCATGACATTTCTCCTCGTAGAGTCTGCGTCTTTTAAAATTGTTATTAATAGACCGGTCGTCTATTAATTATTGATAAAAAAACTGGAGGGCGTTCTCCAGCACTAAGTGTTTGAATTTATTACCGACTTCAGGCCCTAATCAGCAGAAGAAAGTCGGCGAAACTGCTTTCTAGGGCCTCGGTATTATCTTCAATTTGCATCTTTAACAGTGCACCCTGCCATTGGTTCCAAAACAACTCCACCAAGGCGGCTGCCGACAGATCAGCTCGCATTTCACCGCTGCTCTGTGCTTCAGCGAACAACTCCTCAAAACCAGTTCGCCAACGGCTCATTCCTTCTAACATGGCTTGACGACATAACTCGCTATTTGCGGCGATCTCGCCAGCCAAGCTGCCCATTAAACAACCCTGACAGCCTGATTCCTCCGCCACCGCCATGATCATCGAAGGAATGTTTTCGATAATCTTCATGGGTGGCTCATTGGCAGTGCTCACATAAGTCTCTATCTGAGTTGCCATTCGATCGGTGTAATGCCGAATCACCTCTGCCGCATACTGCTCTTTGCTTTCGAAGTAGTTGTAGAACGATCCTCTCGGAACCCCTACCGTACCTAGAATTTCCTTAATACCTGCGCCGCTGTAGCCTTTCTCCATAAACAGAGATGCGCCTAATTCCAAAAGTTGTTCGCGGTTATGTTCGCTTTTTCTAGGTCTTGCCATTACTTCGTTTCAGTTAGTAGATGATCGGTCAGTTATTAATGGTAAGAGTAATCCTCGATCCGGATTTGAACAAGCGCGATTATTGGAACAATGTGTTTTGCGGTTGCAGCTATGGAACACACTGGTTGGGAGAAGCCCATTATTGATAGCCGGGCGGTTGATGCTCCTGGCCCTGCTCAGGGCGTCGTTTCTTGGGGTGACCTTCGGGCACGGCGACTAACTGCCCGCGCATTTTGAGACAAGTGGCAGAAAGGTTATCACCACGGGGAGTCGTAAACGAAACGGCTTCGCCAGCCTGCTTGCCCTGGCAGGCTGCAATGGCTTCTGGTGGCGGGCCTCTGCGATCTCCACCTTGATCATTGGGCTGGGCCACGCTATTACTGGCCCAGAACACAGCAGCGGCAATGCCGAAAACTAAATAGATAAATAAACGCATAATAGAAACTCCGCGAGAAATGGGAGTTTCTATCGTATGAAGTGAGTGGGGAACAAATCGCATAGCAATGTGAAAACAATAAGGAAGCTGTCAGTGCTTCCTGAGTTGAATCAGCTACTTCTGCATTCCGCCAAGCGCAGCGCCCATCATTTGATGCACCATATTGACGGCTTTTAGCGGGCGAATCATGACTTTAAATTCGGTGATTTGATTGTCTTCATTCCAAGAAATCATATCCACGCCATTCACAAAGATACCGTTCATTTCGGTTTCAAACTCTAGTAGCGCAAAGCCATCATCATAAACTTCGCGCACATATTTGAATCCTTCGTTACCAATGGTCATGGCAGCGCCCATTAGGTACATTTTGGTGATCGCCTTACCTGCCTGAACGGTATGCACCACTGGTGAATAGAAGTTAACGTCTTCGGCAAGGATCTCGTCCAATAGGCTCATATCACGAGTTTCTAAAAGCTTGTGCCATTTTTCAATTACAACTGGAGTCATGTGTTATCCCCTTGGTGAACAGTCCCAACAAACTAACGTTAATCAACTTCGAGCAAAACCCACTAGTGGCAACATTCTATTCACTCTGACTAACAGGTTTTAAAATGATTAAAACCCTCTTAATCTTTTATTAATAGCCTTTAATCTAAGCTAACCTAATGTTAATCAATCATTAAAAGCAGGCCTCTGGTGCAAGTACTAATCGTAGAAGATGACTCAGACCTTGCCGCTGCCATGGCGGACTATTTGACGCTGCAGGGCGCTGAGTGTGATTTCGCCTATAACGGTGCCTCTGGCCTAAAACTGGCTAGCGAAGAAAGCTTTGATGTGATCATCTTAGATTTAATGCTGCCACGCATGAATGGCTTTGCTGTTTGCGATGCGTTACGTCAGCAAGGGTGCGATACCCCCGTATTAATGCTAACCGCCTGCGATACCCAAGAGGATCAGTTGGAGGGCTTTAGATCAGGTATCGATGACTTTGTTACCAAGCCTTGCGCCATGCCTATTTTGTGGGCGCGATTACAAGCCCTCTATCGTCGTAACAATCCTACTCAAGAGATTATTACCATCGGCCCCTTAACACTTCATCCCAAAGAGCATCGAGCAGAGAGAGAGGATCAAGAATTAAAGCTTACCCCTACAGGCTGGAAAATGTTGGAGTGCTTAGCGCGACATAGCCCAAATGTGGTAACTCGAAAATTAATGGAGGAAACAGTATGGAAAGACTCGGAGGTGGATACGCGAAACTTTAATGTGCAACTACATCAACTTCGAAAAGCGGTTGATAAACCGTTTGCTTTCCCTCTGATCCACACAGTAGTGGGTGTTGGCTTATGTCTAAAAGCAAGCGATTAGCTGAACGCATCAGCCAACAGTTTTTATGGATCGGCGTTGTGCTGTTTATTGCCTGCATGGGGATCACCTTTGTTTTTGTACTTTATTCAATCGACACCACCACGAACCGCATGATGGTGTTAGAAGCACGCTCCATTGTAAATGACGCGAAAAAGAATCCTGAAATTTCCTTACCTATGGAAGACGATTACAGCGCATTTCGCACTTGGGAGGAAATACCCGTAAACATCCGCAATCACTTAGACAAAAGCAATATCGAAATCGATCATCCCGTTGATACCGTATTAATTAGCAGCGAAGAACCAGATCCTGATCACCTTATCTTTCTACATCATTTTGATCCCGAATACGGTGACCTGTTTCTGTATGGTATGTACAAAAGTAGTGAAATAGAAGCAATTACTAGTTTGTTTCTAAAGGACGCCATCCATCGTTCGTTTTCATTTACACTAATTGTTTTCGTGGTTTTGTTTGCAATTATTTCTCTCATTATCCGCCGTTCTACCGCTCCTTTTTCATTGTTGGCGCAGTGGGCTAACAGCATCAAGCAGAATCCAAGCAAAATCGAGGATATTAACTTTCCTGTTAGTGAATTAAATGAAATCGCTGAACATTTAAAAGATAGTATTAAGCATGTTAATGCAGCCAACGAGCGGGAGCGGCAATTTTTAAAGCATGCAAGTCATGAACTTCGAACCCCACTTGCTGTGATTCAAGCAAGCCTGGATACGCTAAATCTACAAACAACGGACGCAAGCAAAGCCACTGTGAACCGGGCATTGAGAGCAAGCGCAAAAATGATTTCCCTCTCCGATGCGCTTTTATGGTTAGCCCGCGAATCAGAACGGCCGATACAAAAAAACCGAGTCGACATTGCTAGCTTGTGTGGTCAGCTAACAAAGGATCACGAATACCTGCTTCATGATAAGGATATCACCATCCAAATTCAGGGTTCAGCGGAACCTCTCATGATAGAAGATGCATTGCTGTCTATCGTGCTCGCCAACTTAATCCGTAACGCTTTTCAATACACAGCAGATGGCGACATCAGTATTGAAGCTGGAGCAAACAAGGTAACAATTAGCAACCCAATTTTCACATCCGACATAGAGCCAGATTCCCCCTCTGAGTCAATAGAATCTCGTAATAACGAACCAAGCTTTGGACTCGGCTTGCAGTTAGTTGAGCGAATCTGCGAAAAGCTTGGCTGGCACTTCGATTTACAACTAGATGCGAGTTTAGCCACCGTAACCCTTCAATTCGACCAAACACAATAACCGTCGCAACAAACCCAGCATTTCTTGAGCCATATTAATACCTCATTAAGGTTCCATTAAGGTCTTATTAATATGCTATGTGCCAGGATAGGTGCCATTCGATATTCATTGGTGGACATTCAATGGCACATTCAAAACAAATTGAAAAAGCAAACTCCAAAGGCCGACCTTTGTGGCTGTGGCTTTCCCTAGCGGTTTTCACAGCCACTCTTTTTTACTTAATGAGCGCTGAAGATACGGCCGATATTGCTAACACCACCGACACACCTCTAGCCCCTTTAGTATCTACCGAATGGGTATCTAAACAAGCCACAACCATTGAAATAAAATCACAAGGGGAGATCACTCCACTCTGGGTTGTGGAAATTAGGGCAGCTGTTAGCGGTAAAGTTATGGAGGTGACCAGTAGAGCCTTAGCTGGAGAGAATGTATCCGCAGAGGAGCTATTAATAAAACTAGACGATACAGCCTATATCGCTGAAGTGGCTAGCGCTGAAATGAATCTGAAGGACGCGATCTTATCCATGCGGAAAGCGGAAAGCGCGACCAAAGTTGCTCGCAATCAATTCCGCAAAGATGGCATTAAACCACCCAATGACATGTCGCTTTATTTACCGGAATTGGAAATTGCCAAAAGCGCTGTAAAAGTGGCTAAGACGCGATTGGCTGTCGCAAAGAAGCAATTAAATGACACGCTAATTACCGCACCTTTTGAAGGCTATGTAACAGAACGCGCCGTTAGCCTAGGACAGATGATTTCAATCGGTGATCCACTCCTTAGATTGGTTAACAGCAAAACGTTAGAACTGACGGTGAGCCTAGATGCAAAACGCTGGCAATTATTGCAACACCCGATTGCAGGATCTAGCGCCACTATTTTTAATCAATTCAATGAACCGGTTGCAGAAGCAAAGGTTCGTCAAGCGGGTGGTTTTCTCGATCAAACAACTCGGCAATATAAAATATTTCTTAAATTAAGCAATGCCTCACAACAGGGGATTTTGTCTGGCGAGTTCGTTCAAGTCCAGCTAACAGGAAAAACACTAGATAACACCCTTAGCGTTCCCGCATCTGCCATTACCCAAGAAGGTCATTTATGGCTAGTAGACTCCCAAGGCAGACTACAACGACGCTCACCCACCATTATTTCACAACAAGATGATCGAGCCATTATTAATAATTTTGAAGGCAGCGATCGCTGGCAAATTGCTACTATTCCCTTGATGTCATTTCTACCAGGACAACAAGTAAGAACTCAAGCTTCGGAGTAGATTACCATGCATGCTTTAACAAATTGGTTTATTCGCAATCCAGTGGCCGCCAACTTACTGATGGGTCTAATTATATTTCTCGGCGTTATGACCACCCTCAGCATTCGTATTGAAGGCTTTCCACGTATTCCACCAGAAAGCACCATCATCACAACGATCTTACCAGAGGCCACTGCAGAACAAGTTGATGAACTGGTAACACAAAAAATAGAAAAAGCATTGGAAGGTTTAGAAGGTGTTAGAAGCATTACCGCACAATCGGAAAATTCCGCATCCACAGTGGTGGTACGACGAGCAGGCGGGCAAGATCTCGACAAGTTATTAGACAAGATTCGCTTGCGACTGGAAGGTAATTTAGAACTACCCCAATCCGCGCGCAAACCAATTATTGAAACCAGCGAATTTGATTTTCCAGCCCTCTATCTAAATTTGCACGGAGATACCGACACAGCCACACTTCAAACATTATCAGAACGCCTACGTGAATCACTATTAGCACAACCAGAATTATCACGCTTGAATGTGTGGGGGCTACACTCACGGGAAATGCGTGTTGAAGTGAATCCAAACACCCTTCGACAATACGACCTCACAATAGCTGATGTGGCGGAAAGAATTCGCGCCAATTCACTTAACTTTCAATCAGGCACCCTTAGAACCAACGGCGGCAACATTTTTCTAAGGGCAGACAACAGAGCAAAATTCAGCACCGAATTCAACCAAATACCAATCCTAGAGCAGCAAGATGGTACTAGTATACTGTTAGGAGATATCAGCCGTATTCAAGACACTGTTGAAGAAGGTGACTATTTATTTCGGTTTAACGGATACCCAACGGCAGGCATGGAAATATTGGTGGGCCAAAAGGAAAATCTACTTAAGATCTCCGATGTCGTTCATCAAGTTGTAGAGGATTTTGATCATCAATTACCACCTCAGGTTAGTATTAGTATCTGGGGAGACTCTTCAAACTATATTTCTGATCGACTCGCACTGCTACGGTCCAATGGTATTCAGGGCTTATTATTAGTGGCATTAATCCTATCCTTGTTCCTGAACGTTAGACTCGCTTTTTGGGTCGCTATGGGTATTCCCATTTCGGTAATGGGTGCACTCGCGGTTTCTGGTTCCGATTTTGTTGGCTATTCACTGAATGACATCACCACTTTCGGCTTGATTATTGCGCTTGGAATCTTGGTAGACGATGCAGTGGTCGTCGGCGAAAGCGTTTTTGAAGAAAGGCGCAAACACAACGATCCAACAAAGGGTACAGAAAACGGGGTTGCTAAGGTAGCTGTCGCTACTGTATTTGGTGTACTAACGACTATTGCAGCTTTTATTCCGATGCTGCTGCTCGACAATCCACTTGGTAAGGTTTTGGCAAGCTTTTCTGGTATCGTGATCTTAGCCTTAATATTTTCACTATTAGAAAGTAAATTTATATTACCCGCTCACCTAGCCCATATTAACCTAAATTCGGAACCTAGATTTTTACTCTCTAAATTTTGGAAAAAGATTCAAGGTATCGCAAAGTCATCATTATTCTTCTGCAGGGACAAACTTTACGCACCACTATTAGAAAGAGCCCTTATTAATAGATATGCCACGCTCATCGTCTTCGTTTCTGCTGCGACCCTCGGGATTGGCTTGATCGGATTAGGGAAAATTAAGACGGTATTTTTCCCGGATATTCCGGGGCAGATTATTTCAGTCAGTATGGAAATGGATGCCCACGCCCCTTTTCTGCTAACCAAGCAGAACATGGATAGAATTGAGACCATTGGCAAGTCACTCAACGGGGAATTCAAGCAGGAATTCGATTTGGCTGAAGCGCCTATTAGAACCTCATTTATCATTATCACCAGCGCAGAATCGGCTCAATTGTACGCGGAGCTCACACCTGTTGCGGACCGCCCAAACGTTGGCATTCTAGATATTATTGATCAATGGCGAGAGCGAACAGGTCAACTGGAAGGCACCACAGAACTACATTTTTCTGGTACAGAGGATTTGGCCGGTGGCTTTCAATTAAAGTTACTCTCCAAAGATAGGCAACAATTGGCCGCCGCTAGTAAAGAGTTAAAAAGCTTTCTCTCTAACATAGACGGCGTTAACAATGTTCGCGACGCATTAGCTTCCGGTCAGCCAGAGTTAAGTATTAAGGTAAAACCAGAAGCTAGAAATCTCGGCTTTAATACCGACAGCCTTGCCCGACAAATAGGCTATGCCTATGGCGGCGCAGAAGTTCAAAAAACGCGACGAAATGGTACCGAATTTAGAGTACTCGTTGTCAACCAACTCAGCGATCGCGATACCATGAGTGATCTTATTCATTCAGAATTAAGAAGTGATCGTGGCGAGTGGATCCCATTACAGTCGGTCGCCCACATCAAGCAAAGCTATGTTACCAGTACTGTGCATCGAGAAAGCGGCAAACTAGTGAATACCGTTAGAGCAAGTATTAATCGCTCAACAGTCGCACCAGAGGAAATCGGCCAAGCGGTTTTCGAGCAATTTGAATCCACGCTTAGATCAAAATATCCCAGCGTCACGTTATCTCAAGGTGGCGAGCTAGAAGAAATGTTTGAAATTCGCAGCGGCTTACTTAAAGCACTTTTGATAGCAGCAGTGATGATTTATGTCCTCATGGCGATTCCTCTAAAGTCTTATTGGCAGCCTTTCTTAATTCTAGCCATTGTGCCATTTGGCTTTATTGGCGCAGCGCTTGGCCACTTAATCATGGACCTTCCACTATCGTTACTATCGTTCTTCGGAATGCTGGCTCTGACAGGAGTGGTTATAAATGACAGCCTAGTGATGATTACTCGCTACAACCAAGCGAAAGCTGAAGGATTAAATTTACACGATGCTATTAAAGAAGCAGGCGTCGGTCGTTTCCAAGCTATTTTCCTAACCACAGCTACCACGGTCATAGGCCTCGTGCCGCTAATGACAGAAACCTCAGAGCAAGCGCAATACTTGATACCTGCGGCAGTTTCTCTAGCCTTTGGTGAACTGTTTTCGACTGCCTTAATGTTGATCTTAGTACCAGTATTAATTGCAATAACCGACGATATTAAGCCGCAAAAAGTCACAAAAACTGAAAGCTGTGAATATTTACCTTTTAATGCTCAATCCGAGTCGCTATAAATAGCGTCATCAAAAGCAGCATTTGCAGCAAACTTTTTTGACGGACTACGGACAGCACCATGTTTAAATTATTAACCCCTGATCAACTTCAGCAGTCTGATATTTTATTGAAATGGATTACCGACGATTCTGGTTTCCTAAGTAAAGGCATCGGTATCGGACAACATCCACACCTGTGGATGCATATGGGGCATAGTGCTGCCTACTTTCGCAAGAATTACGGCGTCGACCCAACCCAGTTTTCGCACGCTGCACTAGCGATGGGTCCAAATGAAATTATGGAGTTCGATGAAGGCTCTGGCATTTGGGACATCATGCAATTTAAAGGAGCGGGCGTCGTAACGGATGTCAAAGGTAATGATCCTAGCCGTAAAGGAAACAAGTATTTAGTTGTGCGCTGTCGCGATCGTGAATTAGCACGACGAACCTGGAAAAAGGCACTAACAGTTAAAACCTGTTGGCAAACAGAGAAACGCTCCTCTTATGGTATTCGCAAGCTTCTCAACTCTGCTTTATTTCATAAGCGTGGCGAAACCATGAACGATAAGAAAATTCGAAAAGAGCTGGCCAAAATGAAAGGCGAGCAGAACAGCTGGTGGCGCACCAATCGCGCTAACTTTTTCTGCTCACACTTCGTAACTTTCGTTTATCTTTGGGCTGCTCATGACATGGTCAAGTTTAATCAAAGCTTAGGAACAGCTGGCTGGGTGCTGGGTATCGACAAGGCTAGAATTTCACCAGCTGAACTTGCCGCTCGCCTTATTAGCACCGGCAGCTCGAACTTCGAAATTATTGGAGAATTTGCTCCTTAGGTGCCCCTACATACACCTAGGACAATCCCTGCCACACCCCACCCCCGCAATGAGCAGGGCTGCTTCTCTCCAGCGCCCTGCTTCCCCTTTTGACGAAAGGCACTTAAATTACGTCAGTTTTCGTCATGGTTTTAATATCAGTTTCACTTCTACAATCTTCTTTTTTGAACTAGTTTTGTTGTACTCGGGACTACTTACACAAAAAGCAAACTGAAAGACCAATAAAAGAGGTAACTTTGGATGAAGACACGTATTACTGAAATGTGCGGCATTGAGCACCCCATTATTCAAGGCGGCATGCACTTTGTCGGCTTTGCTGAGCTGGCTTCCGCAGTATCCAATGCAGGTGGACTAGGTATTATCACTGGCCTAACGCAAAAATCACCCGCCGATTTAGCGAATGAAATCGCGCGCTGCAAAGATATGACCGACAAGCCTTTCGGTGTAAACCTTACATTTCTACCAACAGTAAGCGCGCCGGACTACCCTGGCTATATCGAAGCCATCGTGAACGGTGGTGTTAAGATCGTTGAAACAGCTGGCCGTAGCCCAGAAAAATACATGCCTGCACTCAAAGAGGCTGGCATTAAAGTGATCCATAAATGTACCTCTGTTCGCCACGCGCTGAAGGCAGAATCCATTGGTTGTGACGCAGTTTCTGTGGACGGTTTTGAATGTGGTGGTCACCCAGGTGAAGACGACATTCCAAACATGATTCTTTTACCTCGTGCAGCTGAAGAGCTTTCTATTCCATTTGTTTCTTCCGGTGGTATGGCCGATGCTCGCTCATTAGTTGCTTCACTGGCATTAGGCGCAGAAGGCATGAACATGGGTACGCGCTTTATCGCTACCAAAGAAGCACCTGCTCATCAGAATGTTAAAGAAGCGATTGTCGCTGCATCTGAGCTAGATACGCGATTGGTTATGCGCCCGCTACGCAACACTGAGCGGGTACTTAACAATGCCGCCGTTGAGCGCTTGCTGGAAAAAGAAGAGCAGCTAGGTAAAGACTTGAAGTTCGAAGATATCATTGAAGAAGTTGCCGGCGTATATCCAAAAATCATGCTAGATGGTGAAATGGACGCAGGTGCTTGGTCCTGCGGTATGGTTGCAGGCCTTATTCATGATATTCCAACCTGTGAAGAGTTAATTTCACGCATCATGTCTGAAGCAGAAGCACTTATCCAAGAACGACTAGTAAAATTCTTGTAAGCTGAAAAAACAAAAAGCCCTCTTGTTTGGTACTAAACAAGAGGGCTTTTTTATGGATGATGCGATGTCAAAGAGATATTAACGTCGCTTAACTATTCCATCATTCAATTGTTGCTCAAAATGTTCAGTGATTGTGGTTTCGATTGGCGTATATTCCATACCCAAATCTTGCTTTGAGTAGCTATTATCAAACGCCAAACTGTAGCCCATATTATTTCTAACAAACCCCTTATCCAAACCCAAAAATGGCGCACTCAATAACACCATAAACTTAGGAAGTTGATTCCGAGGGAAAGGATACTTAGAACCAAACTTAGATCTTAAAATTTTCGCAAGCTGTAAATACGTTTTCGATGTACTGACCAAAATATGTCGACCCGACGCTTCCGCTTTTATGCCTGCTAGCACATGGGCCTCAGCAACATCGCGCACATCCACAACCCCAAACTCTAATTTGGGCGCACCAGTCAGCATAATCCCAGAGCCAAAATCTTTTAACACGCTAATGCTTTCGCTTTGGGTTGAGTTACTCAATGCAGGGCCGAAAACCAAACCGGGATTGATGACAACTAGCTTCCATCGATCTTGTTGCTGATTAATTTCCCAAGCAAGTTTCTCCGCAACCAATTTTGAGTAGCAATAAGGCTGATGGGTTTCAGTGCTTGTGGTATTCCAATCTTGCTCAGTAAAACAAGATTTACCCTGATCCATCATATCTCTAGCATCGCCATAAATTGCCGCAACACTGGAAGTCAGCACCACGCGCTCTACTGATTCCGTGCGATTTGCCGCCTGCAAAACATTCTCGGTTCCTAGTTTAGCGGGATCAATTAGTTGGGATTTTGGATCTTTAATATGACGCGAAATAAAAGGTGAAGCCGTATGAAAAACCAACTTACAACCCGCCATAGCCTCATCAAAGGAACCGGGATCCAATAAGTCAGCCTTAAACAATGTAAGCTTACCCTTAGCGGACTCAGCCATTTTTAATAGATGGCCTACCTTATGATTGTCTTGCGGGTTTCGCACAGTAGCATGCACATCGAAACCACGATCTAATAGTTTCTTCACCAACCAAGAAGCGATATAGCCGTTACCGCCTGTCACCAACACAGGGGAACCAGTTTCCGGGGTGTAATCACTCGACACGATATTTTCTCCTAACATTCATAAGGATTTAGGCAGTCCTATGAGCGCCTATATTTGCAGTCTAAGCCTATTGAACATCATATAGATTACATTGGCTAAAAAAACTTAAGGTTATGCCGCTAACGCATTTTTGGCTTTTTTGTCCACTGCTGAGGCATTTTTAACCATGGCACTGCCCAAAGATAGTCACCAAACTAGTGTTATTCATAAAGCCCGTGCATTTACAGGAACACCAATGTCATCAGAAACACACTATCGCGCCTTGGAAGCGATGTACCAGCTTGCACCCAATAATGAATATTACAAACCTTCTTTGACGATCAATGAAGGCACAGCAGAAATCTCTATTGACGTGAAACCCAACTTTTTTCATACGGCTGGCGGGGTTCATGGTTCAGTTTATTTCAAGCTATTAGACGATGCTGCTTTTTTTGCAGCAAATTCCCTAGAGCCTGAGGTATTCGTTTTAACTACTTCTTTTACTACCTACATTACTCGCCCTATCAATAGTGGCATCATGATTGCGAAGGGCAAGGTGGTTAACAAAAACCGTACGCAATGGATCGTTGAGTCTATCGTTTATGATGGTGAAAATCGCGAGATCGGTCGCGGCAATGGTATTTTCGTACGTTCTAAAAATGCTTTGGCTGAAATCCCCGGATATAAAGATTATATAGCGCAATATTAATAATATCAGGTTGCCAGCAAGTTCTGACGACCGTAACGCGCGATCAAATCTTTTAACCAAGGTAATGCATCAGGATAAAAATCCAGATCCAGTACAAACTCCTGACCACGGGCAGCACTCTGTAAAAAGCAATCACCCCCTTTGAGATCCCATCTAGATAGATTGTGATGATAACTTAAAGGGGGTTTATCTTGTGGGTAAAACCAACTCGGTAATTGCCAATAGCTTGGCTTAGAAGAATCAGCAGCTGTTAGCGTGAGTTTACAATCCGAAGTAGGAAATATCCCCGAACTGAAATTCATAGCGGCGCTTTTTCGACGCTTATCGTCCGCGATGTAAAGGGTATTGTATTCATCTCCACTAACTTGCAAATGAGGATGGTACTTAAGCCACTGACTTGACTGCACATCTTCTGAATCGACTTTCTTGATTTCACCAATTTGCAACCAACCCCAAAGGTGGTGACAACTCGGCGCCCCGGGAACAAATCGCCACTTTCGATTAAATAACTCCACTGGCCGAAACAAGCCAAAGAAAAGAAAGACATCTCCTTGTTGAACTTGTTGCTTCTGCAAGTGCCCTTGTGCCGAACCCGTTTGCCCAAGCAATGGTCGCCAACCAGGTTGCCTTTCAAAAGCACTCTCTAGCAAATCCGGATCTAAGTGAGCACCGTGATGACCTTTAACCCTTGCCTTTGTTAATTGATGCACCAAACGACCTACCGGTATGTCTTCAAAGGCTATTTCCTTATATTGAATCGTGGAACGATCATCTGGAATCGGTAGCGCGAATAGTCGACCATCTGGGAAGATAGGATTAGGACAACCACCAGCTGATGAATCAAAACCCTTGCGACTTAAAATTAAACGCATCTATAACTCTCGTTAGTCATTGCAGACTTCCGTATTTTTGGCGACACCAGCTCGAAGTTTTTGCCTTTCTATTTTCTTGGCCATTCTGGCTGACAACCAACGGCCAGCTTTTCCCAACCGCCAAGGTGCATAAATAGCATCAGTACCCGCGGCCAATTTTGATGATCTAGCTTTAGAAGTCAAACCGTATAGTTCGCGAAAATTCATCATCAAGGGATTCCAACGATCTGGATCTATTTTTGAATGGCTTCCTTCCATTATAAGCTTTTCATTCACATGCACTCTTTCGATATTTAACTCAAATGCCTTTGTCGGCAGTGGCTTATCTTTATGACCGGCCCCAATGGTGTGCACTTTCGCTACCCGTGCTTCTAGCTGTACAGGACATTCAGCGATCCGAGGGGCCCTAACTCGATCCGAAGCTAGTGCGCTTGCCTCTGCAAGCGTGAATTTATCTTTAACCGATCGATACCCCAATATCTTTTTATGCGCAGGTACTTTACTGCAGCCTGTCGTTAGCGCAACCCTGTCGACCAAGTCAGCATTTTCAAACCCAGGCAGGTTTAACACACACTCACCGTTAGCCAACAAATTCTCGGTGGTTTTCGACGTTGCATCTATACCTAGCATACAGGTCCACCCCAACCACCAAACAGACGAATTAGCAGCAATATTGGTGCTACCATCCTTGTTCATGGTGTTAATCAGAACAACTTGTGTACCAAAATAAAGAACCGCAGGCTCTACAACACGAAACATGACTATACCTCAATCCGTTAACTCAAGAAGAATGAGTTAAAAGTATTTCATCTTAAGAGATTCAGGTCGGCCCGATTCTTGGCAGTGATTAATATCCACCCTATAGAACAAAAAAGCCAAGACATTGTCTTGGCTTTTTCTAAAACAACACTCAATGATCTTTTTAGTTTTGTAGGGTGAGCGCACCACTGTTAACACCTTCGGTTTCAACACTAAAGTCATCACCGTTACTAATACGCTTCACCTCAACACTCTGGAGAGTAACGCTAAAATTTACCGGCGGAGTAAGTGACGCAGAATCATCCCCGTCGTCAGAGGAGCCACCGCCTCCACCGCTGCCGCCTCCACCACATGCGACCAATAACAATACCGACGTAGCTAACAGGCTTTTCTTAATTAATTTATTCATTGTCTCTACCTTTTCTCATCGATACTAAAATTGATAACCAACTAACAGATGAACATCACCCACAGGCATTTGATAAGGCGTATCTAACGTAAAGTCTAACGATCCATTGTCTGCTGAATAAGCGCTCTGAGCGACAAGCTCACCAGCATCAGCAACACCGTCTTTATCAGCATCAATATATAAGTTCACCTGAGAGATCTTGGTCTCATCTATATCGCCATCTGCTGATAGACTTAACTTCTCTAACTGTGCGTTTTCAGTATCACTAGTTAAAACGAAAGAAAGCACTATTTTTTCTTCGCCATCGTTTTGGAAAGTTTTATTGGGCAAAGTATTGTTTGCAACTTCTATCGACCCTGAGCCTTCGCAAGTTTCAGACTCGTCATAACTCAACTTCAATCGCGCCCCATTGCCGGTCTCTTTAGAGTCAAAATCCACACCATTAAAAGAATCGGTCTTAAGAACTAGACCATAATTTCCATCTACTAGCCATTTCTGGATAATATCTGTTCCAGCCAAACTTATCTCAACAGTATCCTTCTTGGCGCCCGATGTTTCAGCTATCAAGTCACCAGTAATATCACCAACGCTACTCCAAGTTGCTGTTTCTTCATCCCAATCAGAATTAGCACTGTAAACACCGTAAGTGCCACCCACATCAGTAACGTTAATCACTAGGGAAGCAGCATTCGTATTAATACAGGTAGGCATATTGTTAAGATCAAACTTTAGTAGTGTGACCATTTCACCCAATGAAAGATCGGTATTATCAATTAACAAACCATCTTCAGAACCATTAAAGTTTTCGTCAGCTTTACTCCTAGCTATAAAAGTATCGTCAGTCAAAGCGAGCGATATAAACTTATCTTCGGTGCCAGTTGAGCCAGCATTTTCAATCACACTCAGGTTATTGTCGGCGCGTGATAGAATCACCTTGTTGCCTACTTCGTTGGCTAGCCACCAATTAATGCCTTCAGGTAACACGGAAGTGTCAGCTGAACGCTGTTCTCGAGTAAGACCTACAACTTCACCATCAAATTGTGCCGTACCTAAAACAAGCTCATCTTGCGAGACCTGAATAACTTTAAACTGCTGAATGCTGGCTAAATCAATAGTCCAATCTTTAGGTTGGTTAGCTGAGCGAGAAGGCGCCCCCCAGCTGCCTTCACCAACAAACACCGTACCACCATCAGTAACAGCTTCGTAACCATCAGCACTCGGCTTAACTGCATGAGTTAATTTATTAATATGAGTATCTGATTCCACAACCAAATTCATGCCGTGATTATAGAACACCTCTGACCACCAGTTATAAAGCTCAGTATTGTCAGATTTTCCTGAATAATGAGGAAACATAGGTTTATGATATTGCGCAAAACGCCAAGAAACAGCTGCGCCTTCACTTTCTATATCATCTGCCAACCAAGAGTTCATTGCTGCTGCATGCGAAGACCAGCCACTATTTTGATATTGGCTATTTAAAGTATAAACACGCAGTAGAGGGGAAATATCGAATGCTCCATAAGTATCGTAGTTATTGCATTCACCGTCTTGGTTGAAATCAACACCAAACACCTTACAAAGCGTTTTGTAATCACCATCTTCATGATTACCATGGGTAGGCACTAAGGGATAAATTCTTTTGTAATTTTGTCCATCAATGGTTTCTTCAGTAAAGGTCAATTCCCAATCACCTAAGAAGGTTCCCATATCCGCGAATGTATTGAGGTTCGTATAATCACCTCCATGCATGATAAATAGTGGGCGAATTTTGGAAATTAGAATATTACCTTGACGACGATTGCCCCAGCCTGTTCGAGTATCACCACCAGCAACGACAACAAAGGGGGAATTATCAGTTGGCGCCGTTTGGAACCAAAACCGCTGACCGCAACCATCTTGATCGCACACGCGATAATAAACGGGGGAGTTTTCTGGCAACCCAGTCAAACGAACAAAGTAACTTTTCAAAGCTAACTGAAAAGTGTGATCTGCTGTTGGAGAAATATCTGTCCAATTGCTCTCGTTAGTATCAAGGCCATAGCGAACATAAGGATTGGTGCTGGTTCCATTAGGTGAGAATCCAATTACCGCACTGTGGGCTGGATCATGATCCCAAATCAGTCGATTGAACCAGGTAGCAGCGCTGGCATTATAGGATGCCATCATAAGAGCTAACGCTAACAACGATAGAAATTGCCTTTTCATTTTATTCCCCAGGAATATTGCTTTTATCTGTAATCAGTATCGGCGTAATTCAAATGCGGCAAACATCAAATATATGTTTAGAAACAGAGATCTAGGGCTATCTGAGTGTTTGCCAACCAAAGCTTGGCACCATGGTACCATTTGGTTGTTTTTCAAGATATGGGAGTTTTGTAACGGTATGAATCTGCGGGTGAAGGCTCAAGACTGCTCATTTAATGAGCGCAGTAAACATATCGTCTAAAGATGACAATTTTATGAATTGGGTTATCTAATACTATTAAAGGATTGTAGCGTTTTGCAACGAAAGGTGACCATTTAGCCACAGCCTAGGCCATACACGAGCTTCGGCTACAGTTGATGAATTTTTAGAGTTCACAAATCATGCTTATCAAGCAGGCACTTTATCTGTTGAAGTGTTTTTAAGGAATCATCGGGCATACTCACAGCAGCACTAAGACTGCCATCATGGTGTTCCAAACAATCCATTAACAATTGGCGTATCCCCGCAACATTTGGCTCCGTTGGCAATATCGATTGTAGGTATACCTTTTCCAGCTGCTTCTCCTTGGTATCGAAGAAATCTCTTACATCCTCCAATGACCACTCTCCTCGCCTAATCGCTTTAAGCTGTTCTTTATGGCGCATCAGATCCATATCGCCTTCCAAAAGCAGCTGCTCGACTTCGTACAGAAGTCTAACTACGTGATACGCAAACTTCACATCATATCCAAACTCGTCAATGATCTTCTGGCGCTTGCCTATGGGCTCCTTAGTTTGCATTTTATGAACTTGCGAATAAGCATAACCTTTAAATTTGGTCCAACAGCCTTTGTGTAAAAATAGCTTGCTAGGAATTTAGGAGCGCCACCTAGAAGGCCCTTTTTATATAAACTGGTAAATGTACTAGCCACTAAAATTAATTGGGCTTAAGCAGCCCAACTCTCCTTTAAAAATGTAAAATAAACCTATGTTTCATTAAGGCGTAGATTAATTCAATATCGCGGAAACCTTATCATTAACCTCACTAATTAATTCTTCATCCATATACTGATAATCGTCAGGAATATCTAAGATATGTACGGCTTTATGATCAAGCAACCGAGAAAAATCCGTGAGCAATTTATTTTTGTGTTTTTTCTCCATCACAAAGATAAAATCAGCCCAGCGAATATCGGCTGGGCTGATAGTTTTGCGTGCTCTCGGACTAGTACCCGCTGACCTACAACTGAATCCCGGCCTCTTTCGCCACACAGCTTCAGCTGTAGGACTTCGCCATTGATTTCGGCTGCATATAAAAAGCAGATTAATCGATTCTTCCATCACTCACATTAATGCTAGAAACTCACTTGGCACATGATCAACCAACCAAACGCCGTTCTTTGATTTAAAGAAAGCAAAACCACCAGTCTTCATGCGCTCACAGTCAACACTAAAAATAACAGGCCTGCCATGTCGTTGACCAACATTCTTCGCTGTCTCAATTGTCGCAGACAAATGCACATGCTGGCGAGATTGCTTAATCAAACCATCATGTAAAATTGATTCCACATTTCTATCTGCAGTGCCATGATATAGCACCAAAGGCGGATCAACGACTTCGAGATTCAAATTCACATCAATAGAATGACCTTGGTTAGCTCTCACTCGTTTACCAGATCGATCAATTGCAAATCGCTGTTTATCACTGCTCGCAACGATCTCACGAATCATTTGCTCTGTGAACGAAACGTTATTCGAGGCAGAATTAGCTACCAGCTCACCAATCTCGACCCAGCCCTCATCATCCATATTTAAAGCTAGTTTTTCCGGCTGATGCCTCAGTAGCAAACTTAGGAACTTGCTAGCACTTTTTAGATTCTTATTCATTTATATCTCTTAAAAAAAGAGCAGCCATAAACTTAGGCTGCTCTTATTAGGTCTTTACGAATACCGCTTTTAAGCATTTGCATTTGATCTGCCAAAATATAATGGTTAGACAGATACAAATACTCATGTCGGCTGGGCACAAATGGCACAGCCAACAATGGCATTCCTGCTTCCTCTGGTGTTCGATCTCGTTTTGCGTTATTGCAAGATTTGCAACAAGCAACGAGGTTTTTCCAAGTACTTCGACCACCTTTGGATTGAGGAATAATATGGTCTCGTGTCAGTTCATTCGCTTTAAAGGTATTACCACAGTATAAGCACATGTGGCGGTCCCTTCGAAATAACATTCGGTTAGATAGCGGTGGAACATCAGCAATGATTTTCGCACGACCATGGGTGGCGATTATTGCTGGAATCTCCAATTCGGATTGCAAACCATCGCGATTAAATCCACCTTTCAATACTGTCGCATTTTCACCGAATGCCCAGACAACTTTTTCATTCACCAGCAATGAACATGCGTCCTGGGCTGTTAGCCATTCAATTGGGTATCCAGTTTTGTCTAACCTTAAAATCTGAGCATTTTCCATATCCTCCCCCCTACATAATACGCCAAGTAAATTGGCAGCCATGGAACGATTCGAACGTTCAACCCCAAACTTCAAAGGCTTGTGCTCTGCCAGTTGAGCTACATGGCTATGATTGGTGTGTCCAGATGGATTCGAACCATCGACCAGAGGCTTAAAAGGCCCCTGCTCTATCCAGCTGAGCTATGGACACAAAAACTAGTTATTCGATAAAACTGCGATGTCTTCGATATCTTCTTCAGTAGACATTTCACCCTCCTAATTTGTATTTAAATTTCATTATGGATATTGGTCGGCGCAGCAGGATTTGAACCTGCGACCTCCGCATCCCAAATGCGGCGCTCTGACAAACTGAGCTATGCCCCGAGAATGCTTGGTAGGTCGAGGCGGATTCGAACCGCTCCTCCTATCCCTTATGAGGGGATTGCACTAACCGATTGTGCTATCGACCTGATACACCATTCTTTTTTATGTGCTCTGAAAGTAAGATGTTCACGCGACACTTTAATCGCGCTGGTCAGCTTATTTTCAGAGCACATAAAAAAGCCCGGTGAACTTTGAAATCCACCGGGCTCTCTACAATTAGGAAGCGTTATTTCGGAGGACTTTAGCTTTTCGGCCCTCCGTTTATGTTTCGCGTTATGTTTCGCGCAAAGCAGGAGGGAAATTTAATGTGTTATTGGGCTTATCTGAATAATCATTACAACGGCACTCTTGTTGCTCTCTTAACGACAGTACGCGCACGCACTCACAGACAGGCCCAATATGGGCGCCGCTTGTGCCAACACTTATCTGTATGAGCGAATTAAAAGCCACTTCTATACCTACCATTCATGCCGAAGTTGTTTGATGTCATATCTGGCGCAACCTGTTCTCAACAAGGTTGCACATCCAATAGTGCCTCACAAAGCATGCTCCGTGCCAACCTTTTCACAAACACCGAAATTTATCTAATTACCCATATTTTAGTGTGTAGAACAGCGATTTGATCAAAACTCGACGAACCATGACAACTAGCCAAGCAAGGTATAGACTCTTTAGTAAAAGCCATAACTCTTTTTAAAAAGGTTTTACTTATATGAAGAAGAACGTGGTCTTCGGGTTTCTAGGGCAAACCATGGACGCCTCCTCGAAACGCAAAGGCAAGCACAGCAAACGCTTCGAGCGCTGGCGCCCAACAGTATCTCTGGTACAACATCCCAAAAAGCTGACCGTGCACCGCTTGGTATTGCTCTACAACCCAGCGGAATCAGAGCTGAAAGACCAAATCGTTGAAGACATTGAAACTCTGTCACCGAAAACACAGATCGACGCTCAAGAAATAGACTTCGAATCCCCCTGGGACTTCCAAAAAGTTTTCCCACTGCTGTATCAGTTCATTGATGAGTACAACTTTAATCCTTCGAAGGAGAACTACTTCTTTCATCTAACCACGGGCTCTAACATTCAGCAGGCCAGCGTGTTTCTATGCGTGGGAGCCAAATATTTTCCTGGCCGACTACTACAATCCGGTCCCAATCGAAACTCAAGCACTGGTAGCAAGCTAGATATTATTGATCTCGATGATGCACCCAAAGCAGTGGCGGATATTTTCAAAAGGCGCCAAAAAGAAGATACCGATTATTTAAAGCACGGGATTGCCACTAAGAACCCCGCGTTTAACCAAATGATTCAGCGTATCGAAAGGGTTGCCATTCGATCCAAAGCACCTCTTTTAATTACCGGGCCAACGGGAGCAGGGAAAAGCCATTTGGCATCGCGCATTTACAAATTAAAGAAGCTTCGCCATGAGCTTAATGGGGATTTCGTTGAAGTTAACTGTGCAACAATCGTGGGGGAAAATAGCGCCATGTCCACGCTGTTTGGACACATTAAGGGCGCCTACACGGGCGCTAGCGCCAAGCGAGAAGGCCTACTCAAAAGAGCAGACGGCGGATTATTATTTTTAGACGAGATCGCAGAGTTAGGGCTCGACGAGCAAGCCATGCTACTAAGCGCCCTGGAAACAAAAAAGTTTTACCCATTGGGCGGCGATCAGGAAACCAAAAGCGAGTTCCAATTAGTATGCGGCACCAACAAAGATCTAAGAAAAGCGGTAAGTGAAGGAAGGTTTCGTGAAGATCTTTTTGCAAGGATCAACCTATTTACCTTTAGCTTACCGGGATTGGCAGACCGGAAAGAAGATATTGAGCCCAACTTAGAGTTTGAGTTGGACAAATATCAACGGGACAACGCTATCAATATGCAGATGAAGCCCTCTGCAAGAAGAAAATATTTGGAATTCGCTCTTTCCACTGAAGCAACTTGGAAAGGAAACTTTCGCGACCTCAATGCATCAGTACTAAGAATGGCAACGCTTGCAGAAGGCGCTCAAATAGACAATGAAACTGTGGCTGAAGAAATCGACACACTTAAATATCTTTGGCAACCAGAAAACAATAAAGCCAATAACCACCTAGCGCTATTACCAAGCTATCTATCTCCAAAGCAAATAGAACACATGGACCTCATGGAACAGCATGAGCTAGCCATCACCATTTCCGTCTGCCTAAATGCAGGCAGTGCCGCCGAAGCCGGGCGAACACTCTATAGCGTTTCAAGGTTAGCAAGGAAAAAGCCCAATGACGGTGCACGAGTGATAGCGATGCTAGGAAAACATGGGCTTAAATTTGAAGATCTCTGATTTATAGAATATGTGATAGATAAAAAATAGCCGCGACAAATGCAGCGGCTATTTTATTTAAAGCGATACATTTTAAATATGCGCTAAGCGCTATTCAAAAGTAATGCTCCATTCATTGATATAACCTACATCTCTCCA
>JAKSAW010000032.1 GCA_022361455.1 Pseudomonadales bacterium
ACCCGAATACCGAACTTCGTACAAGCCTTGCAGATTGCTAGGAAGCTTAACGCCGTCTTTGACTAAGAGTATGAAGCGCTTCTTATAGAGAGCCATTGCCGCACCAATCTCAATTAAAACATTGGGGTTGAGCATGACATGTTCATTTGCATCTTTATCCAATAGAGTTAACTCATCTTCCACATGAATTATTGCTGCACCACACTCTCGCATATCATTCATTACTTTATCTGGCACGGGCTGGGATACGGACTGCTTTTCTACGGAAACCACAGCCTCCATTTCGCCAAAACTTAGCAACTTCTTAATGGGTTCAATAAATGCCTTGTTCCGCCCATGCGTAATAAAGACCTTTTTACTGTGCAGGGCGGAGGGCCCTGGTGGCGGACTAAGAGGTGGATTGGCATTAATCGATGGATTCAAAGTATCCTTGGCTGCAGTGTCATCATCATAGTCTGATGCATCGACCTCCGGCAGTGGGGCTGAGGGTTGACTTCTTGGCGATGCAAGATTGGCATATTTTTTTCCTTTAATTTCAGTTATCAGCCCCAGACTCTCAGCTCCCTCAAGGATAAGGGCTAACACATCTGATGCTCGATCCTTGGGAACCCCCATACTTTCCAATACATTTTGGGCGATTTGATCTTTTGGAATAGGAGAGCCGTCGTACTTTGTTAAAAACTCACCAACAATTTTTGGCTTAAGGAGAGCCTCTCGCTTTGCAGACAAATCAGCACCTTCCTCAAGAGGCGAAAGAATTGTTCTCGATAGATCGGTAAGAGCTATCTCGTTAGATTGCGCCCCTCCATCGGTAAGGCCATAAGCAATAGCCGAACCAGTTAGCATTCTGAACTGTGAAGATGTTGGTGATAAGTCCATCGCAGCAGCCACGTCAATAGGTTTTGCAGGCCCCCCTGCGTAATTCTCGAATACCGCTATTGGAACTCGCATGGCGTGCTCGAGAGAATATGCTGGAACATCCGACTGATTCAGCCGCTTTTTACGAGGGTTTTTCTCTTTTTTTTCATCAGCCATACAAGCTTCCTTATTTCAATGTTCAAATCTAGGCCCAAATCTAACGCCGGTGGTAATGGGCGGCAACGGAGCGGAGCGTAGTTGGCGTCCC
>JAKSAW010000031.1 GCA_022361455.1 Pseudomonadales bacterium
AATTGCTGACGTTCATGAATATAGGGAACCACAACATCTAAGCACGCCAACATAATGCCTGTTGGGCCTCCAGAAAGTACAACGCGCTCATAATCCAAGCCGCTCATTAAAACTTTAACGCCTTGGTTTAAACCGCCAAGAATATTTTCTTCCGGTACTTCGCAATCTTCGAATACTAGTTCACAGGTGTTAGATCCACGCATGCCCAGTTTGTCGAGTTTCTGTGCTTGGCTAAAACCTGGGAAATCACGCTCAACAATAAATGCGGTGATGCCATGAGGGCCTTTATCTAAATCTGTTTTCGCGTAGATCACGTAAGTGTCCGCATCAGGCCCGTTAGTGATCCACATTTTGTTGCCGTTAAGAATGTAGCGATCACCTTTCTTCTCTGCACGTAATTTCATGCTCACAACATCAGAACCCGCATTGGGTTCACTCATGGCTAAAGCGCCAATATGTTCACCAGACACTAACTTGGGTAAGTACTTAGCTTTTTGTTCTTCGTTGCCATTGCGATGAATTTGGTTAACACAGAGATTGGAGTGGGCGCCATAACTCAAAGCCACAGAAGCAGAAGCGCGACTAATTTCTTCTAGCGCGACAACATGACCTAGATAACCCAGATTGGTACCGCCGTACTCTTCCGATACGGTCATGCCCAACAAACCCATATCACCGAACTTCTTCCATAAGTCCATGGGGAATTGATTTTCACTATCGATTTCTGCCGCTCGTGGCGCGATTTCAGCTTGGGCAAACTTATAAGTAGTGTCGCGAAGCGCATCAATGGTTTCGCCTAAGTTAAAATTCAAGGAACTATAGAGTGTGGTCATCTGGAGGTGTCCTTATTTGGTATCTTGATTGGGTTGGAATGCTTCTAAAGCAGTAAGACAGCGCACTCGGGCGTCTTTCAGCTCGATTTTCATCACCTCAATATCTTGAAGCTGTTGTTCGAGCAGCGCCTCTTTCTCGTCGATAATGTCTAAAAAATGATAGAGCTGTTTCTCGTTATCTGATTGGGAGTCGGGGTTATACATATCAATCAGCGCGCGGCTTTCAGCCAAGGTAAAGCCGATACGCTTACCCCTAAGAATGAGTTTTAAACGAACCCGATCTTTTGGGCTGTAGATTCGCTTTTGGCCTTCCCGCTTGGGGGACAGCATGCCCTGATCTTCATAAAAGCGAATGGCCCGATTGGTGACATCGAACTCTTTCGCTAATTCGGTGATGGTGTAAGTACGTTTCGTCATGACTGGGTATTCTATTTGACCTTTACGTAAACGTAAAGTAGCTTGGAGTTATCAAAACGTAGTTAATTTTGAGTATTTGATAGCCTCGTCATCGGAAAACCAACGCTTTTTGCGTTACATCCTAGTGTTAACGGGATATCCTTATGACCCATCAGTACTCTTTTAGATCAACACGTTAAATTAAGTTTATTAAGCTAAGGCAAGGCAATTGAGGGCGTCTTTATGAGCGACAAGGTTATTATCACCGAAACTGGCATGCGTGACGGGTTACAAAACCAGCCCACTCAAGTATCCACCGAGATGAAGCTCAAAATAGCCGATGCATTGGTCGCCGCGGGTGTTACTCATTTGGAAGCCACCAGCTTTGTGCACCCTAAAGCCGTTCCACAAATGGCTGATGCCAGTGATGTGTTAGCTGGATTGGAGAGTTACCAGGATCTAAACGTGTCCGTACTAGTGCCCAATATGAAGGGTTATGAAAAAGCCAAAGCCCATGGCATTAAAGATGTTGGTATCGTTTG
>JAKSAW010000611.1 GCA_022361455.1 Pseudomonadales bacterium
CCTGAAGCACGCATGGCTGCTTTCAATGTGTAAGGATTGGCGAGTACATCTTCGCCTAGCACTTCGACACCACGTTTAGGTGCGTTACAAAAAATCTGATCGACATAATCCCTTCGATGAACTCGGTATAATTCTTTCTTATCAACTAAAGGCGCTTTCATATGCTTTAAATGTTTCCACACATCGCGCTCTTGCAAATGCTCTTTAATTGCTTGCAAGCGCTGTGGACATTCTGGGTGCCCAGATTCCATTTCATGGCGCTCACATTCTGGATGCGTAATATAGGCGGTTACCATAAGATCTCTCAGGCAGGGATTTACAACATTTTCTTCAAGTAATGAACTTCATCATCTGATTGCGATGGATCCTCATGAAAACCTAAGGAATTGGCTAGCTTTAACATAGCCTTGTTATCTCGCAATACAATACAGTCCATAAATTTAAAACTCTTGAGCCTCGCGGCTCGAATTAACGCTTCCATTAACTGATAACCAACACCTGATCGTTGCCACTGATCGGCAACTACCACCGCAAATTCGCAGCTTTCACCATCAGGGTTGGCTACATAACGGGCCACACCGATTTCTACTTCTTTACCCTGCTCTTGCAAAGTAGCGATTAACGCAAGCTCCCGGTGATAATCGATTTGAGTAAAGCGCACTAGCATTTCCGGCGTTAGCTTTTTAACCGCATGCATGAAGCGATAATAGCGAGATTCTTTCGATAGATTCTCAATAAAATCTTTTTCTATTTCTGCATCTTCAGGGCGGATTGGCCGAATACAAATATTGGTGCCATTAGCCAATTGCCAATGGGTCCCCAAATCCGATGGATAAGGATGTATTGCCATATGGGCATAACGATCTTGCGCAGCAGGGATATAATCTACATGAACGCTAGCATCTACTACACAAACACCAGTGTCATCGGCTAACAACGGATTAATTTCTAACGTTTGAATCCAAGGTAACTCGCTAGCCAAGAGGGATACTCGCAATAGCGCTTTTTCTAATAGGTCGCGATTAACTGCCGGCATTTCTCTAAAGGCATCTAATAATTTAGCTGCCTTAGTACGATCAATTAAGTTACCAACTAAGAATTCATTTAAAGGGGGTAAACTCACTGCGGCATCGGCAAGTATTTCCACCATGGTGCCCCCTATGCCAAACGCAATCACTGGTCCAAAAACAGGATCGCGCTTGATACCCACATAAAGCTCACGAGCACTAGCCCCTTGCTTCATTGACTCAACAATGACACCTTCTATATTTGCATCGGGGCGCGCCTGTTGCACCCGATCAATCAGATGCTTGTATTCCGTACGCACGGCTTGGGCATTGGTAATACTTAAACTCACACCCTGCACATCCGTTTTGTGATGGATATCAGGGGAGCTAATTTTTAGTACGACGGGGAAGCCTAAGGATTCAGCGGCGACTAAGGCTTCATTTGCTGAACGCGCTAATACCCCTTGATTAACGGGGATACCAAAGGATTTTAAAATCGCTTTAGATTCAATTTGCGATAGGTGTTTTCTGCCTTCCTGCAATGCGCCCTCAATGATTAATCGGGCTCCTTCCCTATCCTGTGTTAGGGATTCTTCGATAGGTTCGGGAGTTTGCAACAGCAAACGCTTATTATGAAAATAACGAACCAAATAACCCACCGCCTTCATGGTGTTTTCTGGTGTGGCAAATACGGGAATCTTCGCTTGCTGAAATAGACGTTTCGCTTCCGCTACTTGATCGTCACCCATCCAACAAACCACTAGAGGCTTCAAAACATTCTTGGCGCTTTCAATAATATTCTTAGCAATGGCAACTGCAGACACTCCTGGCTGGGGTGCGAAGTTAACCACCATAATATCGATATTGTCATCATTGGCCATTAGCTCATAGGCAGCACGAAACTGATCTGAGTTGGCAATCACAGAGAGCTGCATAGGGTTCTGTGCTTCTATCACACCTTGCAATTGACTCACTGCCTGATTAGCTGATTGCGGAGTTAAAGCTGGCAGCTTGATGAGTTCTTCCTCTGCGCGATCGCACGCCATGACATTTAAAGCATTACCGTTTGAAAGGATGCCAACCCGATCGCCTCTTACCTTTCGATGTACCTGAAAGGCTCGCGCACCCAAGAACAAATCATTAATGGCTTTAGCTCGCACGACACCGGCGCGATCTAAAGCAGCACCAAACACCGCATCATCCCCCACCATAGCACCAGTGTGATACATGGTAGTTTGAGCTTGTTTTATATGGCTACCGGCTTTCAAAACGATAACTGGTTTGCCCCGTGCGGCGGCTCTTAGACCACTTAAAAAAGTGCGTGCCTCATGGACCCCTTCAACATAGAGAAGAATACTCTCCGTACTGTAATCGGTGAGCAAGTAATTCAGAACTTCACCCATATCCACGTTATAGGCTTTTTCTAAACACACAATATGAGAAAAGCCCACGCCATTATTCTTTGCCCAATCGACCACTGCAGAACACACAGCGCCAGACTGAGACACGATAGCAATATTGCCCTTAGTAACATCTTCTCCGTGCAGGCTTGCGCGCATTTTTAAAGATGGGCAAATTAAACCGAATGGATTGGGGCCAATGATTTTGATACCCCATTGCCGTGCTAATTGAGCAATTTCTTTCATGCTCACTTTGGCATGCAAATAACCCTCGTCTTCGATAGGGGTTACAATAACTACCGCCGTTACACGCGCATGCCCACAAGATTCCAGCGCGGAAATCACAAATTGTGATTCTGTTGCTATTAACGCCAGATCAATAGACTCTCCAATATCTCGCATTTGGCCATAAGCTTTAAAGCCAGCCACTTTTTTATGATTCGGGTTCACCGGGAATAGTTTGCCGCTGAAACCATCGTCTTTCAGATTGCAAATAACTTGATGCCCCAGACTGCCAGGCGTTTCGCTGGCACCTATCACGGCAATGGATTTTGGCTCAAAGAATGGCGTTAAGAAGTGTTTATTCATGGTATCAGGCAAACATATGTCGGTAAGCTAAAGATACCATAGCCTATAGAGGGATTTGATGACACATATCAGCTCAGATTTGCGAGTGTTGCCCCGCCTCTTAGCCGTAGCAAAGCTTTAAGGACAATGCTTCTGAATAAGCAACTCGCTCACCTTTCTTTTCGAATAGGTATGCGGGTAAGAAGCGAATACGATCTTTGCGAATACCGTGATCGACAAGCGCATTCCTTAAAGCAACTAAATCATCGTTACTTTGAGTCTTGTTGAACGGCGAAAGATCTGGCAAGAACACATAGATATGCTGGTTTTTACCAATCACTGAAGCAACCTGGCGCAGCAAATAAGGATCGGGGTTTCGATTTTGATAGGGAATACCCACATACACATAGCCATTATGTTGCTGCAGAGAAACGCCATTACGAGTGATACCCGAGAACAAATCTTGATAGAGCTTTTTCATGTGATAGTTGGCAAATACAGGTCCTGTACGACAACCTTCATAAGCTTCTAGCGCAGCGTTCTTTTCCACAGGGCTATCTAAATTGTTGGAAGCCTTCGTAAAGACCTCATAAAGACTTGTGGTTTGCCTGGGGTTAGATCGAGCAGAGGGTCGATGACTTTCAACAGAATGGGGCTCTGAATTGTTTAAATCCCGCTCATCAGCGAAGCTGCGGTAGGGTATAGATTCAGATCTGGATGAAGGCGACAAAGTGCAACCACTAACCAAACCGGTTACTATTAACACTCCTATCAAACTGAAAAAACTGATTCGCTTCCATACTCTGCACTTAGCAAGGCATTCCAACAACGTATTCCCCCAACAACTTGCTCTCCCAAACTGGTAGTTTCGAGCTTTATCTTGCTGCAATCCTCTATTTTGATTTGCCTAGATGTAACTACTTCACAACCTGGGTATTTCTCTGCCTGGATAATCTTATAAGTATCACAAGCGAACGCTTGCCTGTATTCCCTGTAATATGTACTCCAAAGGGTTAGTGTTTACTCCGAACACATAACTTAACCAAAACCTAGTATTGGTACGCTTGTTTTATTTTAATAAAACCATCATCATAGTGTGATCAGATTGGATAACCCTATCCCAATTAGTCTAGACAGCGGGCTACACGCAAAAAATTAGATAAATAACAACAAATTAGAACGAGTCTGTAGACGTTTATGGCATTAGATTTCTTAAAAGTCGCACAAAAATTTTGTGCCTCGGTTAGTGCTTTGGCAATTTCCTTTACCTTTTCGGTGTCCGTCAGTGCCCACCCGGGTGGGCACGACCGCATTATGACGCTGAACGAGCAAATAGCTCATGAACCTAAGAATGCCTACTTAGTTATCAAGCGTGCCCAGGAATTGATTCAAGAAGAGCAAAATTTTGTCCCAGCAAAAGCAGATTTAGATAAGGCAAGAAGTCTTGGTGCCACTGAAAGCACCAGTCATGAATACAACTTTGTCATGGGCTTATATCATCAATATCAAGCTCAACATCCAACCGCAATTGAGTTCTTTAAGCGTTGTGTGGGTTTAGATAGCAATCACCTGCAATGTTATCGCGCTTGGGCAGAGTCAGCCCTTGCCACTGGCGATCAACAAACAGCTATAGGTGTGCTCAGTAACTTTATTAAGTCTAGCGAATCATCTCAAACCGATGATTATTTCCATTTAGCTCAGCTACTAGAGAAAGATAAAAAGCCTGACCTAGCCTTAAAATATCTGGATCAAGCACAGGCAAGGTTTGGCGCTCTCCCCCATTTTGAAAAGTACGCTATACGCCTCGAAACGAGCCAACAAAATTTCACAAAAGCGCTAGAGCGACACTTAGCGCTTAAACCTTTTTTTGGAAAGACCCCGCAATGGCAGTATGAACATGGAGTGCTTTTTGAAAAACTTGGCGACCCAGCTCAAGCAAAGCTGTTTTATGAGCAAGCGCTCGCCACACTTGGAAATAAAAACAAGAAGAAAAATAAAGCGAGTGCAACTTTACAGCAAGAAATAAAAGCTAAGTTAGCCTCACTAAAAAATTAGCCGCCATTTACTCAACTTTTGGGAGCAATTAAATGCTAAATAATTCGCCGCTTCGTTCCTTAACCACAATCGCAATGCTCGCTATGGGTGTTGTGATGACCGGATGTGAAAAGCTTCCGCGTGGACCCTATCTACAAAATCCAACGACCGATAGCATTGTTGTTAAATGGCGTACCGATGGAGAAGTCATTGGCCAAGTGGCTTACGGCTTGTCGGAAAATAATCTAAGCGAAGTCACCAGTGGTGGCGACGCTACCGAGAACCACGAAATTCTGATTGATGGCTTGCAAGCAGACACCACTTATTACTATCAAGTTCAAAGCGGTGATAGCACTGGTGAAATTCACTCTTTCACCACTCCCCATGAAGCCGGCGATGCAACTCCATTTCGTGTTTGGTTAATCGGAGACTCTGGTACCGCCGACGAAAATGCAGCAGCAGTGAGAGACGCGTTCTACGAGTTTAATGGCGGACCACAAACCGATCTTTGGTTAATGCTCGGCGATAACGCTTACACTTTTGGCACCGATAGCGAATACCAAAAAGCCATGTTTGATATGTATCCAGAAACGCTATCAACGACACCTTTGTATTCAACCATAGGCAACCATGAAGTGATGACAACTGGTGGACAGCCTTACTTTGATATTTTCACTCTGCCTGTCGATGGTGAGGCTGGTGGTATTCCAAGTGGCACCGAAGCTTACTATTCCTTCGATTACGGCAACGTTCACTTTATTTGCCTGGATTCAGAAAAAGCCAGTCGCGCAGTAAATGGCGCGATGTACACCTGGTTAGAAACAGATCTACAGGCCAATACTCAAGATTGGACTGTGGTGTTCTTTCACCAACCGCCCTATTCCAAGGGAAGTCATGATTCTGATGCAGGCATTGAATTCCACATTCGCGACATGCGGGAAAACTTCACACCTATTTTCGATCAGTACGGAGTGGATTTTGTATTTAGTGGTCACAGCCACTCCTACGAGCGATCTTACCCTGTAGTTGGACACACTGGTAAATCCAATACTTTCGAAGAATCAATGAAAGTCGATAGTGGCGATGGCCGTGAAGATGGCGACGGTGCTTATGAGAAAATGTATAGTCAGGTTCAAGACAGCGGCGTTATTTATACTGTTGCCGGTAGCTCTGGAAAGATTAGCAATGGTTCTCTTGATCACCCAGTCCACTATATTTCCTTGAAAGAGTTAGGTTCCGTTGTACTTGATTTTGATGGCGACCGTGTAGACGCGCAGTTTATATCTCCTGGTCAAGCAGTAAACGACTACTACACAGTACAGAAGTTCTAATCTACTAATCTTTTGGTTTAAGCACTAAGGTGAAAAAGTCGCCTTGGTGCTTTGCAAACCGTTACATTATTGTAATTTCTTATCAGCCCCCCGTTTGGGGATTCACCGCAACGCCTTGGCCGCCTATACTAGTCTCCTGTTTAAATAATAAGAACCTACAAATTACGCGCACAGGAAAATGCTGAAAAGTTGTTACGCCAAGGTTTGGCTTTGTATCGCAGGGCTTTTAGTGATCTACGGATGTAGCACCCCACAAGTGGTGGTGGAGCAAGCTGCGCCTGTGAAGCCACAGATAGCTTTAGGTTATACGCCGAAATTTGATGATTACGATGAACTAGAAACTCACGTATGGACCGCTTACGGCGAAGCACTTTACATGTGTGAGCAACAACACCCGAAACTCTCCTTTGAAAAAGAAGTCTGCGCAAGAAAGCAAGCCATAGAGGCCTTTGAAAATGCTTCGCGAAAGTATCGGAACTATCATCGTTATCTAGAGGATCTATCAAAAGTTAACCGAGCAGGTTTCTTAAATGAGTACACTTGGAAATACTTGCACAAAGCACACTGGTTTAGGCCTGAAGGCCTAGCGTTAGGAAAATTTGAAAGCTGGCTAAGACTTGGTCTTCCTGGTCATGAGCCAAATATCGAACCCGGTGTCTATCCATTAGAACAAGCAGACATACCTACACACACATCTGCATTGGCGCTGGTTGCCGTTGAGTCAAACCTTAACCCTGGATTTCCCGATCAAATAAATCACTTTGATTTTAAAGGTTATACGCACTTTAAAGATCGAACCTTAGGACAAAAGATTCGTTATCGGGATGAGGACGATAGAGCCATGACGGTTTTTATCTACCCGATACCTGACGCTTATAAAAAGTTTTCTATAACAGATTTAATAAAAGGCATTCATAGCGCCGAAAAATCAGCACTGATCACTAAAGCAGGCAACTACTACTATGACGACTTTAAAGTGTTGCAAGAAACAACTCTCGCCGAAAATCTAAATCAATACCCTATTCGTCAAGGCATGTACTATTTCGACGCACCCTTAGATCGACATTTTAAAGCAGTCTATATCACATTATTCCAAAGTCAATTGGTGAAAATCGTTTTCCAACAACCCTTGGGTCAACATTACGACAGCCCAATTACATTTCGCGATGAAGCACTAGCCTTCTTATCATGGAGCGAAATGGAATCCTTTCAAAAAACCGCACAACCGGCTTTGTCGATATCAGATGAAGCATTAGAAGAATGGGAAGAGCAGCGAGACCCTACGTCTCAAGAATTGCTGCTCACCGATGGTACTAACGAGCCTTAAATGCCCATAACCGCGTGAGGTTCACCCTCACCTAACTGCGGCTGACAGGTTTGCACCCGGTCCGGGCCCAAACCATAGGTTTTAATCAACTCAGTCTTAATATAATTATTACGGTCTTTCGCTAGTTGTTTGCTAACATCATCCCATTGATAAGGTTGTCCCTCGGGCATGATCAGAGGTGGCTTCCTAGCTTGAAAATCCTGATCTGTAATCACTACACAAACCAAAATAGAGAAGCCATCTTTTTCAAGAATCATATCTGAAACTTTCTTTAAATATCCCTGTTGCTCTGTCACCATTTGTGCTGTTCCCGGCACAAAACGCACGTTCTCAAATTTAGCTTGCAAATTCATATCGCCGATGGTTTCAGAAACCATCATGATGGCGCCAAACGGCTGAACTGCATACTTGAAGTAAGTAACCGCAGCATTCTGCACTGCTTGCGAAATAGCTCCGCCAATAATTTTATTTATTTTAATATCTGGGTTAGATAAATCACCTTTTACAGGGATCGATAATTCAAGATTATTGTCGGAGTCGGTAATAATGTTCAAAGCTGTATCAATAGGCATCGCTAAGTGGGTATTTAGCTTTGCAATAATCTCTTCATCCATTGCCTCAAAATCCACTCGCTGAACTTTCACCAGCGTCTCACTATCAATATTACCTTTTATAATCTTGGCATCACCCGATACATTTAACTGTCCACTATTAGCGCGATACCCTAGCACTGGCTCTAAATAAGCTGACAACTCTGGTAATTCTATGCCTTTGATGGAGGCCTTAAGATCGGCATCCATTTCCGTATAAGGTTTTAAAGGTGTAGCTTCACCAGTAAGGCTAATAACACCATGATCATACACGTTAATTTTAACGTCCACAGGTGCGAGTGATTGTTGTTGCGATGAATCAAGCTGACCTAGAGATAGTGTTTCTATCGTTAGCGGGTGTAAATGCTCTGGAGTTTGGCTTTGGTCCAACAATGCTAGTTTGTTTTCGCCACTAAATTCGATACCACCCACTCTAAATTGAAACTCTGGCTTGGCTTGCTCCTGTTCATTGGTTGCTGATTCTGTGACTTCCGTATCCGTGTTTTGTTGTACTTTCTTTTTGGCTTCGTTTTCGGCCTCGTTTTCGCTTTCCTCCGGTGCTGATTCTTCAAGACGGGCCATTAGACTATCAATCCAATCAGTTAGTAGTACTAGTTCGCCCTCTTTATCTCTAGTTAGTGTACCTTTAAGACTATCGACATTGACATTATCAATCCCTAACTGATGCAGCTCATTAAAACTAAACCCTGCAAGGGAAAAACTCTTGAGCACTACTAAGGAATCAGCTGAGGGCTCGCCCCCTTCAGAATCTGCCGTGGTAGATGAGTCACTGGTTTTGTTCATCAACTCTAACCCCGAAAGCGTTAGCGCATCAAAGCCGATTTCATCCAGGCTGTTAAGTTGGATAGGATCCACCTTAAGATTCTCAAAAGCCAATAAGTTCCCCGCCATGGCTTGATCCAAAACGGTTAACTTGTCCAAATTAAATTGACCAGTGCTCTTCAACGTTTCTGGTACATCAGCGACATCAATAGCCGCATTGCCCTGCCACTGGAGTCCTAAAACAGATGCCGTTAACTTTAAAGGTTGATAATCCGTATTCACCTGCGACAAAGAAGCAGTTCCATCCAGGTTAATGGTGGGCTGCTGCTCTTTTTTGATTGATACATCCACTTCACCTTGCCAACCAACCTTCTTGGCAGATGCCTTAATATCAGGCATTTCAAATGCGTTAAGCGCTAAGGAAATGGCACCTTTTTGCCTAATTGCAATATCACCTTTAGGCGTTAAAGTGATGGCCACATTGGTATTAAGAGAAAGGGAGCTATCTAACACCTTGATCATCTCTGGAAGAAAACGTTTGATAGGTGCCAGATTTAGTTGCTTAAGGTTTAGGTTTACATCGAAAGTTTGCGCTTCAGCAAACGGCTTGAGGTTGCCACCAAACACCAAAGGTGCATCATTAAGAGTACCCGTTAATTTCAAAACACCTTGATCATCGGGCTTCCACATAAATAGATTATCAGCAATCAACTCTTCTAGAGTTAGGCGATGGGAGTCTCCCTCATAGTTCGCGCTAATATCAATCTGGTCTAACGCTACTGACTGAACACCGACAGTCCATTGCGAAGGTTCAGAGTGTTTTTCTTCCTTTTTCTCTTCCTTTACCTCTTCTTCAGATTTAGGAACAGGAATACCCGCCACCCATTGATCATCTTTTTGATAGGCTGACAGCTTAAGGCCACTCAATACCAAGGACTCGACTAGCACCTTTTGGCCAAATAAGGCGCTCATATCGAGATCCGCAGCTAGCCGACCAAGGGTCAAGGTTTCCTGATCATCGTATTCGACCGTTAAACCCTCTATAGCCGCTGTACCCACAAACAGATTCAAATCAACATTATCAATATTGGCTTTATTAGCACCTAGCTCGACCAAGGCATATTCACCGGCAAAGCGAATAGCCACTGGGAGCAGCATCAAGAGAATCAGAACAACGCCAATGAACCAGGCGAATCCACGTACCGCTTTAGATTGAAACATAAGAGCAACCAACAACCTTGTGAATCAGAAGATGGGCTGCATTGTACAACAAAGATAAAGCAAACAGTGTTTCAAATCGGAATCTGGTCAATTAGCAACCAAAATTTATATTGGAGGATAGTGTTAGGAAGCGCGGCGGGCTCGAAACTCGATCTTTTCACCCCTGGCAATATCAGCCAGTAAAGATACTAAGTCATTTTTATCGACGGGTTTGGTGAGGTAATCATTCATGCCAGATTGTCGGCCTTTCTCTTCAAATTCTTGTAATGCGTGTGCACTTAAAGCCACAATGGTAGTTGGCTCTAGGGAAGTATCGAACATTTCTAGCTGGCGAATTTGCCGAGTCGCTTCATATCCGTCCACTTCAGGCATCTCACAATCCATCAAAATTAAGTCGAAAGTGTTATCATTCTCTTCGAAGCATTTTACAGCTTCTTTGCCATTGGCCACCATTAGCGGTTCGATACCATATTTCTTCAACAGTCCTTTGATGACCATTTGATTCACAGGATTGTCTTCCGCAACCAATACTTTTAGCTGGGAATAGTCAGCTACTTCGTCTTCGTTGGTCTCTACTGGTTGCACTCGCTTCATTAGGCCTAAAGCTCTAACTAACGTTTTGTGGAAATGCAAAGCAGTGAAGGGTTTCTCCAGCATATAATCGATAGCGCCGCTGTCAGTTAGTTCATCGGCTCTAAAACTACGGGTGGAAGACACCAGCATAATATGTAAATCATTGGCAACCGGATTCGTGCGTATGGCTTTGATAAGATCTACACCGTTAGTATCCGGGAGATTTAAATCTATTAAGGCTAGATCAAAAGCTTCAGCGTTTTTATAGGATTCTTTTAGCATTTCTCCGGCCTGCTTAGCAGTGGTCGCAAGACTCACCTTCATACCCCAGCGCAACGCCAAATGGGAAGTGACTAAATTAAAGGTATCGCAGTCATCTACAATCAGTAATCGTTTACCCATTAATAAATCAGGGTCGATATGATCCTTGGAAACATTGTGCTGAGACTCGTGAACCTTAGCAGTGAACCAAAAGGTAGATCCCTCTCCCTGAATACTGTCTACGCCAACAGCACCACCCATACATTCTGCTAATTTACGACAAATCGCTAATCCCAGCCCGGTGCCACCATAGCGACGGGTAATCGATGAATCTGCCTGACTAAACTCTTTAAACAACCGTTTTTGTTGTGTCTCCGATAGCCCAATGCCGGTGTCTTTCACCTCAAACCTAATTAGATGTTCTTCCAAAATAGGCTGGCTAGTAACACTAACCAACACCTCACCAGACTCTGTGAATTTAAAAGCGTTACTTAAGAAGTTAACCAAGACCTGTTTAATGCGAGTGGGATCACCAACCAAATTAACTGGCGCTTCGGCGTCAATATCATAGAAAAGTTCGACACCACTTTGAGTGGCTTGAATAGAAAATATGGATACACACTCATCCATCAGATCTAACAGATTAAAATCGCAAGCCTCTATATCTAAGCGACCAGCTTCAATCTTAGAATAATCAAGAATGTCATTAATAATGCGTAGCAGTGCTTCGCCAGAATTATTGATGGTACGAACATACTCAATTTGTTCATGGTTCAATTTGGTATTGCGCAGCAACTCCACCATTCCCAGAACGCCATTCATGGGTGTTCTTATTTCGTGGCTCATGGTGGCCAAAAATTCTGACTTCGCATTAGCCGCTTTTTCTGCAATTGACCGAGAATCTAACGCTTCTTCTTTAGCGGCCAACGCGTCCTGCATAGAGGCCTCCAATTGGCGAGTACGCTTTTGCACTTCCCTTTCCAGAACTTCCTGAGTTTCCAGTTGGGCAATTTCGTTTTGCTCAGTAAATATTTTCACCCTATCTGAAAGTGCAAACGACAGTAAGATCACTTCCATCGCAGAGCCAATTTGAATGGCATGTTCGGTAATGATATTCGTGGGAATAATGTTGAAGGTTTTCAGGGTATACAACACCATGCCACCCAATAACACCATCCATGAAAGTATGAAATAACGAGCTGGTTTAAAATCTTTCCACCAACAAACAATACCAGCAACAAAAACTAAAATTGCTGTAATAAATGTGCCAAGCGTTGCAATAGGAATGACATGTTTGTAAGGAAAGATGAGCGCTGAGGGAGCCACCAATAAAAAGAAAACCATTAGCGCTTTAAAGGCTACATCTAATCGCGGAAGATTATCCTTAAGCTGCAAGAAGTGCTTCGTAAAGATAACAATGCCAAACATCCCCACACCAATGAAGAAGGATATCGAACGGTTGTTCCACCAAAAACTTTCTGGCCACAAATATTGAAACGCAAGGCCATTTAACGATAACTGAAATAGCCCATAGCCACTGATATAGAGTACATAAAGAAAATGATTCACATCTTTCAAAGATGCGAACAGCAACATGTTGTAAACCAACATGGCAAGGATTAATCCGTAGTAGAGCCCAAATACGATTTGCTCAGTGGACGCTTTAGACACAAAAGCATCCTCAGTCCAAATGACTAACGGCATTTGCACAGCGCCAGAGGTATAGCCGCGAAAATAAACTTCAACTGTCTCGCCCTGCTGTAACTCTAAATTAAAATTTATATTGTAATGATCCTTACCGCGCTGATGAAAAGCCACAGAGTCACCCGCCCTGGCATGAATGACTCTGCCATCGCTGTAAATAAAATAGGCGTCAATCTCATCCATAATCGGGTATAGGGTTTCGAGAACCCAGTCGCGATTAACCGAACTGTCATTAATAATTTTGGTGTAAAACCAATAAGCAGACTGAGTAAATCCAAAGTTCAACACTTTGGTCTGTCCACCTGAAAACTTCCCACTTAATAGCTGCGTTTGTATTGATTCGATGGTGAAGGCATGTTCTGCATCTTCGAGGTATGCCAAATAGGTGCTGATATCCTGACTGCTAAAATCACTAGTGAGCGCCATTTCTTTGTAGGGCTGCTGGGATGATTCGGGTAATGAGTCAGACGCTTGAGCGAAGGCTACCCCTGCGAAAGCCCACAGTAAGGTAAGTTTGAAAAGGCTAAAGTAACGACAGTAGCGACCTAGTTTCAGGGATTGCATAACCCGCCTGGCACACCACTGAGACCAAACTAAAAGCTGCGTCAATACACCCTCTTTTTTTCAACTCTATTTATTCAGCATAGCTCAATTAATAGACGGTAAAGCGATGCTTACTAAATGATTTGCTTCAGAAAATTAGCTGTTAATAACCTAAATGACCGCTAATGTTCGAAATATGGAACAGACTAAATACACATGCTGTTTAGGCTAAACCTTGACAGAAACCGCCAACAATGGCATTTAAGACACAGGTAAAGCAACTTTCGCCATCAAGAGGAGCAGTGTATGACGATAAGTGTGGCAGTTTTCGCATATGACGGTTGTTTTGTTTCAGGTATTGCAGGGCCCTTGGATGTGTTCAATATAGCGAACACCCACAACCGTGTTCTTAACGGTGAAGATGCTGAGCCTCTGTTCTCCTGGAAAGTGTTTTCGCAGGATGGTAAGCCCATCAAAACCAGTACCGGCATTCTGGTTCCTGTACAAGGCAGCATGGCTGAAATCAGCAACATTGATATCCTAATGTTGCCTGGCATTGACCATTGCTATGGCTACGAAGTGATTGAGCAAGCCAAGAAAGTCAACGAAGCTATTGGCGACTGGCTAGTGGAATTGCATGGCAAAGGCACCACCTTGGCATCTAACTGCAGCGGCTCCTTCATATTCGCCGAAACGGGTCTGCTAAACGGTAAAGAAGCAACAACCA
>JAKSAW010000688.1 GCA_022361455.1 Pseudomonadales bacterium
CGAAGTGTGTATGCTGATTGTTAGAGCCGAAAACATCCATTAAACGGCCTAGTTCATCGAAGGCTCTTTGTTGTAATCGCCTAATGGCATCTGACGAAGTCTTAGTTTCAGAACGTACCCAATCACCCATTACGTTTGGTGCAAAGGTAATGGTTTCATTTAAGTTGTTGCGAATTTCTACTAAGTGGCGAGCATCGTTGTATTCGTAATGTAGAAAGCTACCGTCGGGTAGGGTGATTTGCTCAAGGGTTCCATTTGGATACCATAAATATTCAGTAACGGCATCCAGTGATCGATCGTCGCCTGGATCTTGTAGGGTTACCTTTTCAATCCATCCGCGTGAATGGTATTCAACTAGGGTTATAACGCCGTTGGCATCTTCAATAGTTTGTGGCTGACTACGGCCATTGTGATCTCTAAAGCTAGTTGTGTGATCTAGCGCAGTAATTCTGAGCAAGTTGCCATTGATATCCCACTCATACTCAGTTGTATCGTTTTCGCCTGCAAGTGGGCCGTCGACTGTCATGGTGGCAACTAGTTCATTGGGTTCAATACCATCGCCACTATGAAAGGTATAGTGGTAATTCCATTCACGGGTTTGGTTTAACGTGGTACCGAAATGGTTAGTAAATTTGGTACGATCTTGAATACTGTAATTTTCAAGTCGGCCTTCGGCGTCGTATTCCCAATCTTCATAGAGATGTGCTGTATAGGTACCAGCCTCTGACATCGCAAAGGTTGTTCTATCTTCAGGGATGGCATATTGACTGTGCCAGTTGGTTTCAATACGTTGTGATTCCGCGCTATCTTCGTAGTCGGTATTTAATCCATTTCTATAAACTTCAACCAGTCCACGATCGTTTCGAAGAAACTCTTTAACATGGTTTTTGCCGTCCGTTATGTATTGAACACGCTCGTTGTCATCGTATTGGTATCTCGTTGAGGATGGGGAACAGTTAGCAGATAGTTGCCCATTTACATAAGCCGGTAAGGGGTTAGTTGTATTTGCCGGTGTGTAGATGGCTTCCTTTTCAAAAGCATTGAATATAGAAACTGAGCTTGTTTGGCCAGGGTTTCTTTCCGCGCGGTAGGATTCCTTGTTGTTCCCATGAAAACTAAGCGTGCCCAGACCTTGTTCGTCGTAACCCCATGTAGCGTAGCGTCGGTTTCGTTCGTCGGTTAAACCGGTTAAGGCACGGGGAAAATTGGTGTTTTCATAAGCGTAGGTAATGTAATCAAAGCTTTCGGGGGTGCTACTAGCCGTGGTTCCATATCCGACTTGCGTTAAATTGCCATTCTCATAAACGTAGTGAATTCGTTCTCCCCAAGAGGCATCAACAAACTCTAACTGTGCATCAAGATAGTTTTGGCCTTCTTCAAGGGTTTTAAATTGAAAGGTAATACTGTTTTGAAATTGGTCAGTGACAGATTTTAATAAGCCACCTTCGTAAAGGTAAGTGACTGATTGACCATTAGTGCCATCTATATAAGAAACGTTGCCGCTGTGGTTATAGTATTGAACGTTGCCGTTTGGCAGCGTAACGGTATACCAAGTGCTTTGACTTGTTGGCGCTGCTTTGGCTATTGCTTTAGTTTTCGTTTGGGCTGACGCAGGAGGGGGAGTGTTAAAGTTGACCTGTACACTCTTGCTAGCAGGGTTAAGAGGAATTAGTTCTGTTTCTTCAGTCTCTCTAAAAAAATGATACTCGGTCTCACCCGCATTGACGATAAGGTACGCCCAGCGGTAACCAGGTTCGAAAATGTAGCTGGATCTGCTTTCAGGTGTTTGTTCTTGTATTGGGGTTTCGTATAGCGATACGGGAAATTCCCACTTGCCGGAAATACTGGAGTAGTCTCGTTCCCATTTTAATAGAGAACCTTGGGGACCCTGCAAATCCAAAGCGTATTCCGTTTTCTCACCGGTGAATACATTGATTGGATTGCCAAAGGTATTAGCATTACAGCTTCCACCGGGCTTTTGTTTATCGGGAACCGAGATACAGCCGCTGCGAACACCGATGCCACGCTCTCCATCATCGGCGTTGTCGTCATTTACGGTGAACCAGCAAGAACCACATACCCCGTGATCACCGTTGGCTTTCATGCTTGTTATTCGGACATTGTCGTAATTGCCAGTCCACTTGCTGATACATCGCTCTTCAATACTCCCTGGGGAAGCCTGAGCGCTAAAACTGGCCCAAAGCAAAGCGATGAAGCTGATGATGATCGAGAAAGACAAATTTTGGCGCGATGTAGACATATCAACATCCCTTCGATAGATCTATAAGTGGATTGCTTTGCATGATTGCGTAGCGTTTTAATTTTTTGATCACTAGCTAACTTGCCTGCTGGCTAGTGTGAATCGCCTGGTTTTTTGCGAGATTGGGATTATACAAAACGATGGTACAAATGCTGTCTAATAATTGTTCGATTTGTATTGGATATGTAACTGCGAGGCTTTTAAACC
>JAKSAW010000030.1 GCA_022361455.1 Pseudomonadales bacterium
CCACTATCTTCTTCATGAATTTTATCTGCAGCTATGGACAGTTTTTCGCTTGGTCGAAAGTAAGGAATACTACATGCAAATTTACGTGTACCAATCAACAATCCAACCACCACAGGCTCACCGGCCAGCTTTGCGTGCACACCCGCGTATGCCCCTATGGCCTGAGCCATGTACTCGATAGCAACCCAAGAGGGCACCTTGCCATCATTCATGAACATTTCATTTTCTTTAATGGTTAATTCAGCGCGAACTGATGAATCAGTGCATGATGTAATTTTATCGAGAAGCACCATGGCGCCACTATGTGGAACCAACTCTTCAACGGTCCAGCCTTGCCCTTCAACAAGGTTAGCCTTATCGCACATAATTACCTCTTCCGATCACCAAGGCAGCATTGCTGCCCCCAAAAGCAAATGAGTTACTTAAAATCGCACCTTCTGCCAGAGGAATACCAGGAGTGGTGACCAAGTTAATAGGCTCCAATTCGCTGTCCAACAGGCCCGATATTACCTGAAATGGCATACATGCAGCGGCATTATACTCTGATAGCAGCAACCAGCATATTGCAGCTTCTAGAGCTCCTGCAGCTCCCAGAGTATGCCCCAACATGCCTTTGGTGGAGCAAGTTGGCACATCGGCCCCAAATACCTGGTTAATTGCTTTGCTTTCCACCAAATCGTTTTGCTGTGTCGCAGTACCATGGGCATTGATATAGGCAATGTCAGAGGGACTTAATTTGGCATCCCGTAACGCGGCTTGCATCGCCGCAATGGCACCCACTCCCTCTGGATGAGGCGCCGAGATATGATAGGCGTCACTAGACTCGCCTACACCTAACAAATAGAGTTCTTGTGGTTCAATTTGAACTGATCTTGTCATCAGGAAGAGAGCCGCGCCCTCGCCGATATTGATACCATCTCTAGCTTGCTCAAACGGTACACAAGGCTCTTTTGATATAGACTCCAAAGCTTGGAATCCATTAATGGTGAGCCTGCATAAACTATCGACGCCCCCAACGATCACTGCATCGGCACGACCGGTTTCCAATAAACGCCTAGCTGAGCCAAATACTTTGGCGCCGGAGGAACATGCTGTTGAGATACAGTAGTGGGGACCTTCAATGCCAAGAAATTCAGCAAGAAACTGTGCCGGATCACCAAACTCCTGGCGATGATAATCATAACCTTCTGGTAACATTGAGGTGGCTTTTCTCGACGTAAAGGCGTTTTCAGTTTCAGACACACCAGAAGTGCTGGTTCCAAGAACAATCGCGACTCTTTCAGGACCAAATTGTTGAATGGCGCTTTTAGCCTCGGTGCGAATCTGCTCATAAGCAAGCATTAGCAAACGATTATTGCGAGATTCATAGCGCCCCATTGAATCAGGCAATTTGTAAGCATCGGATTCGATATCGATCGCAACTTCCGCAACAGGAATAGGAACGGAAGGATCCTGAAGGTAGCCAGTTCGCTGAATAATGCCAGATCTGTCTCCCTCCAATAAACGGGATAACACCTGCTGTTTACCTACGCCAAGGGAGCAAGCTAAACCCAAACAATCTAGCTGATATGCTATAGGCATGTTGTCATCCGTTCTCATGGCAAAGCCTCAAAAGTTAGAGTGTATCCATATTCATGGTTCACGAGTTTTGTATCACCGAGCCACGGTTGAGTAGTTGTATATTCTATGGAAACTAGCTCTTGATTATCGCGACGAAAAACCCTCTTTAATTCGGACGGATATACCTCAACGGAATCATCTACCAAGCCTTGCTCTATGGCATCAACGGGTAGGAAAGAAAGCTGGTAATCCCTTAAGACAAAATCGGCATTGAAGTAAGAGGGTATCGCCGGGCTAATTTTACTATGGAGTTCATTATCCTGGTAGGCCAAAGAGAACAGGGCTCCTCCAAAATGACTATAGGCGCCAAGAAAAAAACCGTCTTTACTCCATTCCATCTGATTGATTGACGAAAGCTTTTTGTCCTTAAACTCAAGAGTAACAAAATGACTTGCCAATACCTTAGTTGGCGCGGGCACTGCTGATTGCACCTGATACCAATATTGACTAACCGATCTCTCTGCTAGAAAAGAGCTTATTGCGCTGCAACCCAACAACCAACAAGTGCTAGTTAAAACACAAGCCCAGTGCAAAAGTGCTTTCAATATTGTTCGCATAGCTTTGCAAGCACATCAACTCGGCGCTTACTCTCTGCCACATAAGGATTACTTGTATCCCAGGCATACCCCGCCAATATAGAAGAAATCATTGCTTTAACATCCTTGCGCTTTTTAGGAGAGAAAATTATGGATTGCAGGCGCGTGTCGTACCAAGCCTCCACAAAATGACGAAAAGTATTTACTCCCTGCATCAAATTCTCGGCGTATTCAGCCTGCCAATCCACTGCCTCTCCCCTCAGCTGCTGATCTACACAATTAGAAGCTAAGTTCGCAGATTTGAGCGCGATGGTAATCCCTGATGAAAACACTGGATCAAGAAACTCCCCAGCATTTCCAAGCAAAGCGAATCCCTTACCATGTAATGTAGAAACATTGCAGGAATAACCAGTTAATTTTCTTGGGGTAAAAAACAACTCAGCAGAGCCAAGTATTACGCTTAAATTGGGATCTTCCTCAATCAGGCGTAATAGGATTTGCGAATCGGTAGTGCCAAATTCATGCAAAAGTTCTGGCCTAGCTACAACCCCAACCGAAGAGCGGCCATTGCTAAAAGGTATTAACCAAAACCAAACGTCATGATATTTATGATGCACTGTTATCAAAATTTTATTGCGATCGAAGCCTTCAGCATCAATATGATCAACAAAGTGAGAGAATATGGATTGCCTAACGGGAAAGCAGGAAGGCCTATCCAGTTCAAGCAACCTTGGAAGCACCCGCCCGAAACCACTGGCATCAAGCACAAACTTGGCATTTATTTTGTGTAACTCATCATTATGATCTTTATAGGTAAGCAAAGGTTCTTCAGAAAAATCTGCAGCGACGACCTCAATATTGTAGAAAACCTTTGCCCCATATTCTTCTGCTTGATCCACTAGGATCTTATCAAATTCAGCTCTCTCGACTTGATAGGTATAGCCGAAACCTTCGGTAAACTTTTCTTCGAAGTTAAACTCATCGAACTTAGTATCACAACGAAAAGCGGCACCCTCTTTACGCTGGAATCCTGCCGATTCCACGGCGTCCAACAAACCGGCTTGTTGCAAAAAAATCATTGATTGTGGTAGCAAGCTTTCCCCAATGGAAAAACGCGGAAAGCTGTCTCTTTCCAGAATGACAACATCGTAACCTTGCCTTACCAACATAGCAGCGGCTAAAGCTCCAGATGGGCCGCCACCAATTATAGCCACATCGCATTGTTCAGGAATCATCTTCATCTATTTACATTACCTGCAGAAACATATGGAGTAGACGACTCCACTTTTACCAGTAACAAGGAAAGTGTGTATGTTAGCAATACGCCACAAAGAACCACTATACCAAATGCGCTAACAGCTGGAGTATCACTAAATGATAATAGTCCGAAAGCCAAAATAGTTGTGAGTGAAGATAACGTAATAGCAACTACGGTCACCCCCTGAGAAGCCCTTTGTTCTTTCATAAAGATCGCATAATCAAGACCCAGCCCTAGCACTACCATCGCCCCTAGAAGGTGGAACAAGTTAAACTCTGCACCGAAAATCCCAAGCACGCCAAACGTAGCCAAACATCCCAGCAGCGGTACTAACGCAGGAACCAGCCCTTGCTGAAACCCATAACGAAAAACAAACATCGCAAAGATGAGCAAAACAGCCAAAGATAGCATTAGTGCGGTATTAGTCCTGTAAATCCGAAAAGCATCGCTAATATCTCGAGCATTATCAATCCAATAAACCTCTTCCATGTCTGATGCTAGCCGGCGGCCATCATCAAGTTTTGGAAAAAAAGCAATACCGTAAAACTGGGTACCAGCATCATATATCAACTCATTTTCATGAAACTCTAGCGGCGTTCCCGATAGACTGGCCACTGTTAGAAAATGCTTGTCGTCAGGCGCTTGGGACACTTCCAAGCCAATGCTCTTGAGATACTGTTGCGCAAGTTTGCTTTCTTGGAAATCGCTCTTCAAAGTTGCTATCCATTGCTGCTTTTCCTTTGATGGCACAAATTTAGCCATCATATAGCTGTTATCTAAGATTTGTTTATCGTTTAAACCCATAACTTGTTTAGCGAGTTGTTCCTGCTTTTGCAGTACATGTTCAACCGACTCAGCCTTTACTAAAAAATACCCTCCATTGTGCGTTAGGCCCATGATCTGGTTTGTTTTCTCTTGATCAGATTTTAAATGTGGAGCTAATGATTGCAGGATACGTATATCGTCATTAGGCATTAATTTGGGCAAGCCATAGAGAATCACTATGACCAGTAACACCAAGTAGCTCACAACCAAAGGTTTTCGACCAACCAAAGAATCTATCACAGCAAGAGGCAACTGACCGCTGATTTTGTTTTCACTGCAGGATTGAAAAAGTAACGGATACACAAGGGTAACGGTCAAATACGCTGCTCCCAAGCCAACCACTGAAAAAACTGCGATTTGTTGTAATCCAGGAAAGCCTCCCCAAACAAGGCTTGAATACGCCAGGACGCTAGAACCACCACCCATAAGCAATGCCTTGTTGATCCTATTTCTAGCATCGATCCCGCACATATCTTTTTTCGAATAAAACTCAGCAAAAAAGTGAAAACTATAATCAATCGATACACCCAATAAGGTAGCGCCAAATACTAATGCTAAAAGATGGATATTAGTAAATATTGAAACAACCACTGAAGTAGCTACCAATACGCTCAATGCCAAGCAGAAACTAGTTGCTAATAAGACGCGCACATCTCTAAAAACAATCAGCAAGAGAAATACAATAGCTATCAAACTTCCAACGCCCACTGTAGATATCTCAGATTTGGCACGATTAGAGCCATCATTTGCGAAGAAAACAGTACCTGTACGCAAAATGTTAATTTCTGGACTCGAATCCTGAGTCTGTTGCTGCCACCGTGCAACGATGGAAACGAATTTTGTTTGCATCTTTAAATCAAATGCATCAAAGGTTAAACGGCCGCTCAACAGAAAATAATTTTCATCTTTAAACTTGATGTAGGGCCAGTCAGCACTCCATTCAATCTGGTTTCCTTGCTGTGTTTGATTAAGTAATCGAGAAATGAAAAAGAAGGGGTCCTTCTTTAGCAATGTTGAGTTCACAACTGAGACTGGAGAATATAACTCCATTTGCGATTTTTGTATCAACACATCATATTGGCTTTGTTCGAGTAAGGTCTGATCTTCCGTACTCACTAACCCTCGCGAATGATAGTAAAGCGTATTGGCATAACTTTGGAAGCGTTCTGATATATCTGTAGCATGAACAGCATCGCGCTCCATCCAATCAGAAAGTCTAGCTTTGAGATCTTCTAGCGCTGAAATAGATTGCTGGTCAGAAGGGTGAGAAACAAGAAACATGACTTTTTTATTTAGCTGACTATAAAACCAACTAACAATCGGATCGACCTCGGCATCTAGCTGTTGACCTGGAAGAAGATTTAGCATGTTGGTATCAACTAGTGTGTCGAAGTTAGCTCTACTCACGGCAAATCCAACAAGCAATAACACAGTAGAAAGCCAAACGCCCGCTAGTAGTCGAAGCTTAACCTTGTCCACTTTCGCACTCTAGTGGAATGTCTTTGGCCATTTCATTGATTAATGGTGCGCCGAAGACCAATAAGGTTTTATCACCGCTCTTCTGATACATCTCCACTTCAGCGATATGAAGACGGCCTTTGATTACGAATCGCTGCACAAAATTAGAAAGCGATTTTTCCATGGGTACTAGGGAGGCAACCCATCCGCTATCAGAGTTAGTCCACTCAATAGCAAACTGCGATTCCAATTGTTTAAACTGACCTGAAAAAATGGCAAAAAACAGGGTTGATAGATGGCTCAAAACAGGGTTGGAATTATCAAAAGACTGAACGCCTGAGGCATCTGACATACGCACCGATTCTGCCGTCAGCTCGACAATCGCCGGCACGGGTTTCTCAACCTGCCAGCAGATATTATGATCTTTACGATACTGAAACCCACCTTCGGAAACCAACGGTTTTGAAAGAATTGATAAGTATCTATACTGCTTGAATGGAGATGACAGCAATGTAATTCCCGATAGTTGCTGCGCCAAACCCTCAAGAGAATCAACGGGCACATCTTTCGACACGCTACTATTCGACTCAGCACTATTTGATTCTTTACTATAGGCCGGTTGACCCTTACTGGCACTGCTTGATAGATGAATGTCATCGCTAACATCCATGCCATCCGAGCTATTTCCATGATTAGAAGCAGAAGTTGCTAGCGGCAGCAACAAAAGAAAAGTAATAGCAGCAAAATTTCCGCGAACTTTATTCACCGTCAACACCCATTTTTTCTCTTAGTATTTTGGGTGTAGCAAGCAACATTTCATTATCAGACATTCTTACAGCAACCTGAACCGTCGAACCTTTTGTTAGACGCAGCTGAGTTTGCTTATCAACAATTCGGTATTCCATCTTCAACCGGTTTTCGAATTCAGTGATAGCCACAAACACCGTCACTTCCTGGCCGAATTTGGCTGGTTTTACATAACGTATTTGTAAATCAATAATCGGCCACATATAGCCGGACTGACACATCTCCATGTAGTTATAGTTGATTTTATCTAGCAACTCGCACCTAGCAACCTCAAAGTATTTTACATAGTGGCCGTGCCAAGCAACCGTCATCATATCAACGTCATGAAAAGGAATTTTTATATCCGTAGAATGTGAAACTAACGCACCCTTTATTTTCACAAATCAAATCCTTGCAGCTGAATTCTCGACACAACATTTCGAAGTGTATCTTCCAAGGACCGATCTTCCTCAAGAAACTCAAAGTTCTCAAAAACTTGCATCTGTGTTGTTTTAATCCCGCCGGCAATCTGCTCATTGGAAATATCGTTATTTCTTTTTCTTAACTCTATACCTTGGGTAACAGCAACTAAAAGAGCGGCTGCGACTTGCTCGGTTAACTGTATCACTCTCAAGCAATCGCGAGCAGCGATGGTGCCCATACTCACCTTGTCTTGGTTATGGCACTCAGTAGACCGAGAAAAAACACTTGCCGGCATAGTGTTTTTTAATGCTTCTGCCGTCCAAGCTGACACGCCGATTTGAACAGCCTTAAAACCATGATTGATATTTGCTCTGCGTGAGGTACTACCAGACAGATTGGCAGGCAATCCGTGGTTGAACTTTTCATCCATCATAAGTGCCATTTGGCGATCTAGTAGATCGGCAAGATTAGCTACGGCATTCTTCATACCATCCATAACAAAGGCAATATGACCTCCATAGAAATGACCACCATGAAGTACATGTTCTCCTTCACCATCAATAATGGGATTATCATTTGCGCTATTCAACTCGATTTCGATGAATTGTCTCATCCAAGGGAGCGAATCCACTAGGACACCAATTACATGAGGAGCACAACGGATGGAGTATCTATCTTGCAAACGGGAAGAATTTCTTGGCGCTTCTTCTACATGTAAATCTTCGCGAATCCACTGAGCTACTTGATTTTGCCCAGGATGAGGCTTTACCGAAAATAATTTCTCATCAAAGTGATACTCATTACCTTGAAGCACAACAGTAGCCATAGCGGTAATACGCGAACATAACTTAGCTAGATACTTTGCCCTTTGGAACGCTGTACAAGCGATTGCCGTCATAACGGCCGTACCATTCATAATGGCCAAACCTTCTTTAGGCTTTAAATCGATGGGGGACAAACCCAAATTTTTCAATATGTCAGCCATTTCAGCTATATCGCCTTGGTAATAAGCACGCCTTTCGCCAACCAACGCAGCAGCAACATAAGACAAGGGAGTGAGATCGCCACTAGCACCCACAGACCCCTCTTCTGGTATAAGGGGAATCAATTTGTGGTTAATTAACAGAACAAGCTGTTCCAGTAGTTTTAACCTAACCCCAGAGTATCCTTGAGCTAAAGAATTTAAGCGCGTCGCCAATACCGCTAAACCTAGATCAGGTGATAAATAACTCCCCAAGCCACAGCCGTGAAACCTCATCAGGTGATAAGGCAACTCATGCACTAAATCTTCAGGGACAGGCACAGTGCAACTATCACCATAACCTGTGGTTACCCCATATATTGCCCCTTCGTCTGCCAGCAAGTTCTCCACAAACTCTGCGCCACTATTAATTCTATGGACAACCTCTGAATCGGCAGTAAGCAGTGCATTGGCTTTACCCGATGCAATATCACAAATATCTTCAATGGATAATGCGGCTTCGCCAAACTTTACAGATCTTTGCGGCTTCAGTTCCCAAAATTTTGGGTCATTGCTATTCATGCTAATTTTCTCGTTACTTATCTTTACCTTTTGGAGCTAGCTCTCTCCAAAAGTCAAAAAAGTTAAACCACTGATAGGGAAATTCGCGTGCATAATTTGCCAACTTGTCGGCATATAAACTGGCATAATGCCCAATCGCTTCTTGTCTTGTTTTACGAGGCAATTCCACCGACATCGACAAGACATCGAAAAACACTTTAAAAATCCTGCCGTCACGGACGCAGGTCAACATATAAAGCGGGCAACTAAGAATAGCAGCCAATATATAGGGACCCTGAGGAAAAGGGGCTTCTTTTCCTAAAAAATCTACCCATACTTCTCGCCCCTGACTCTCCACTGGCGACCGATCTCCCAAGATAGCGACAAATTCACCCCGTTCGATTTTCTGCTTTAATATCATTGCAGTATCCGGGCCGATAGAAGTCACCTGAATCATTTCTGTCTGAAATTCAGGATTTATTTCTCGCATCATTTGGTTGAAGTTACCGGCATGTTGAGTATGCACCAAAACATTTAACTTGAAATCTGGCATATCCCGACTGAAAGCCCGACTCACTTCGATGCTACCTAAATGGGAACCCAATATGATCCCACCCTGCCCTGATTCGATAGCTTGCTTTAATTGATAGCGATCTGGAAAACTGACTTTTTCCCTCGATATTTTTCCCGACCAGCTAGCAAGCTTATCGAGAATACTCCTTGAGAAAGCCATAAAAAGCTTAAAAATATCGATACTGTTAACAGGTTCGCCACTTTGCTTAACAAGTGCTCGCTGCAAAAAGCTATATATCGCTTGCCTACTCTGACGACCAAACACAAAGAAATAAAAAACCACTGGATAAAGGAAGGGCACTAGAATAACGCTGCCTAACTTAGAATAAACGAAAAACAAAAACTTTATCCCTAGCAGAGTACCTCGTTCTTTTTGCTCATACCAATGAGTGTTTTCTTTGTCTGACACGAGATTACCCACTTAACTTTCTACATAACAACACAGGTGACTTTAGTAGCATTAAAAAAAACAACTTAGCGTGTGTCTTTGATATCCGAATATTATCATCCAACGCATCAAAGTGAGAGAGCCCATCTTTCGGATATCTCACATCCACCGGAAAGCTAATTGGTAGCACCCCCTTCCAAAATAATCTCACCACAATCTCAATATCAAATTCCATGCGCTTACCAATGGAATGTGTGGAGATAATGTCATAAGTTGATTCAACAGGATAAACTCTGTAGCCGCACATAGAATCTTTGACCTTGAATGATAAGGTCTCAACCCATACCCAAAAGTGCGTTATGTATCGACCATAAAGCCGACTTTTAGGCACGGAATCATCATATTGCGCATAACCCAAAATAAGAGATCGTGGTTGAGACTTGGAAGCGTCAATAAACTTATTAATGGGTTTCAAATCATGCTGGCCATCGGCATCTATCTGAAAAGCATGACTAAACCCTCTCTCATATAATGCTTTGATGCCCGCCATTATCGCTCCACCCTTTCCTTGATTTTCGTCGAGAGAGATGAGGTCAACCCAGGAATAAGATTCACTCAATTGCTGCATGGCGAGCCTACACTCTTCTGTACTTCCATCATTGACTAGCAGACAGGGTATCCCAAAACTTTCTAAGTTCTCTAGAGTTTTTCGCAATGCGATATGATGATTATAGACGGGTATCAAGAAAGATAATTTATACGCCATTCCCAACCCCAAACAGAATTCTCCCAGAAGAAGCGGGCTTTTCTCCAAGCGAGTATTTAAAGATTATCTTGTTCTTAGCCACCAAATAACTAAGATCCAAATTCAGAGTATTTTCCGGGACTATCACATGTTGGAATTTAATCACTTCAAGCTGTTTAAATTCACCAACGATATCAAAGCGCTCTGAGGCAAGTTTAACTACCCACTCAATTTGCACCACACCTGGTAGGATTTTTGCCTGATCAAAATGCCCCTCAAAGTAACTAAGCTCTCTGGGCACCCTCAACGTCAGACGATAACCATTGGTATCTGAAGTCTCACTGATAACTTCAGGATTTAAAACAGGCTTTGTATTCAAGCTATCTGACACCCATTCAACTCCAATCTAACTATCAAATAGTTTTTCTAAAACTGTTGTGGAAATCTTACCCTGAGCATTCATATCTATAGAATCCACGAATCGCCATTTACGAGGTAATACAATCAACTCAAAATAATCCGATAAGTACGCTCGTAGTAGTTTAGTGAGAGCAAGCTTACCACTGGATTCAAGCTTTTCAGTGCCAAGATCAGACAGCACTACCACAGCACCCACTTGTAAGCGCTTTCCCGGCAGAACCAAGAGTCTAGATAGCGTCACTTCAGGGCACCGGGCCAACCTCGTTTCTAACTCATCAAGAGAAATTCTTTTTTCTTCTATTTTTACTACCCTATCGGACCTACCACCAAGAACAAATCCATCGCTGCTAAGCTGGGTAACATTATCGCCCATTTGAAACCAATCGTCGGTATATACAAATGGGGACTTAACAAGAAGTTGGCCTTCTTTTGACTCCGTCACCTGTACTAGCGGTAGAGGAACCCATATATCACTATTGTCCTTTTGTGTTTTTGAACGGAACGCTACCCCCCCAGTTTCAGAGCTGCCTAGAATTTCTGTGACGCCCGTTCGGCCGACTGCTTGATTGGCAAAGTTATCCTCAGTTCTTAATGGACCACCTGAGCTAAAAATCTGGCTAAGCGAAACATTTTCTGGACACCATGATTGCTGTGTGACCCGGGATAAAAATGCAGGACTAGAAACAAGTGCAGCTTTTTCCACTCTGCTTAGCAGAGCGAAAATTTCTTCGGGGAAGTGCATTTGATTAAGCCAGATAATGCGACCAGTTAACAGCGGCCAGAGCAATTTGAATAACAGCCCATAGACATGCTGATGGGAAACAGTAGCGATTATTTCAGCATCAGAGAGTTGCACTCCAAATAAGCTCTCTAGTACTTTAACTTCTTCAAGAAAGCACCCAATATCCTTGGTAATGGCCTTGGGTGCTCCCGTACTTCCCGACGTAAAAATAGTGACAGCTATTGAACAGCCGCTGAATAAAAATTTTTCGTTTCGAAGATCACTAATAACACTATCTTGGTGTGTGAGCTTAGGCGGAAGTTTAAACAAGAGGTCTTGCTGAGCACACTGTTCAACAAGCGACTCGGAGATATCATCCAATAAGATTGCATCAACAAAGGCTGCAGCATGACGTAAGGCACCTTCTGTTTGATTTTGCGGAAGTACAATATTCTTTCCAGTTAAGCTAAGCGCTACAAATGCTGTCGCGAACTTATAGGTGTCCTCACTATAGAGCAATACACGCTCAGCCTTTTGCAATGACTCATTTGAACTAATCAGCATCAACGCCGCATCTACTCGATTTAGAAAATCCGACAAGGAATAGGCAATGACCACACCAGTATCAAGATATAGCTCCTTGAACAATACTGTTTGTTTATCCCGGGCAATCAGCTCGTTGAAGGCTTCGATACTCAACTTTATTCCCCTGCCCGTCTCTTCCTAAAAAGGCGAATTACAAACTCAATGGCAAACATGGTGGCAATCAGCAAATAGGAGACAAGACCGTTATAGATTGTCCAAACATCTAAGCTCGCAAAAGCCGCAGTGTAAAACGCAATGGCCCCATTCGCGACGAAGAACACACACCAAATTAGGGTAAATTGACGAGTATGGTGAATCCCCGTTTCGCTTAAATTCGGTTCGAATCGACGTGCGATTCTCTCAATAGCGGGTGGAGGATTAACAAGCGTCCATGCAAACGCACAAAACATGAGCAGATTAATCAGTGCAGGATATAGTTTTAGAACAAACTCATCGTCCGCCAATAAAACCCAACCCACAATACAAAGCCCCCCAACCATTCCAAGCTGTTGCGATATTCTAACAACATCTTTATCTTGCTGATTCGAATTGGATTGGCTTTGCTTAGTTTCATAGGCCGACAAGCTCAGTCTAACCACAAAGATAGCCAAAAGGACTAACGCAATTTGTTGCAAAGAAAATGCTCTTAATCCTAAAAAAACCACCAATGGATAACACGCAACCAACAACACAAAGAGGGCCTTGGTGATATTGCTCACTACACTACTCTGCTAATAGTCCGTGCACTGCATCAACAACATCTTGCACCGTACGCACAGTCTTAAATTCCTCGGGCTGGATTTTCTTACCGGTAATCTCTTTCAGTTTAACAACCAGATCTACGGCGTCGATACTGTCGATATCAAGCTCTTCATAGAGATTAGCTCCAGGCTCGATGTCTTCCTCTTCAATCTCAAACAATTCGATCAGAATTTCTTTAATCTTCGAGAAAATTTGCTCTTTAGTTTCCATTGTCAACATCACCATCATCGAGAACTTGTAACAAATGCAGCCAAGCTTTCTACACTAGAGAAATGCTTTTTGGTTTCTTCTGATTCAGCATCAATCGAAACATTGTATTTATTCTTTAGCGCCAACCCAAGTTCAAGAGCGTCTATAGAATCCAAACCTAAACCTTCCACAAACAGTGGTTCAGTTGCCACGATCTCGTCGGGAGAGATATCTTCAAGATCTAACACTTCAATGATTAACTCTTTAATTTCCTGAATCAAATCACTCATGAATGGCTGCCTCCTTTGTAAAGTAGTCCTGCAAAAAAGAAGTCAAATGCCTAGCGGCACGAGATGCAGGCTCTTTATTTTCAATAATTTCATCTAAATCTAGTACATCTTTAACTTGCATCGTAATAACAAACTTGCGTGGCGGTACTTGGTACCATTTGTTTGATTTAGTTAAAGTTAATGGTTCGCAGTTAATAGTGACGGGCGTAATTCGAGCGTTGGCCCGCAACGCAATACCCGCAGCACCTCTTTGAAATTTTAGGTCTTTTCCCGGTTTAGTTCGTGTTCCTTCAGGGAAAATTATTAGTGAATTCCCCGCGCGAAGCCGTTTAGAACAGCTTTCTATCAAGGCCTCTGGGTCACTATTAACGATATAATTAGCTGCCTTGATAGGCCCAATCATCACCGGATTGCGCATCAGTGCAGACTTCACGACGCAGTCCACTTTGGGCATAAAGGCGATTAACAAAACAACATCGACTAATGTTGGGTGGTTGGCAATAACCAAGGAGCCCTGCGGATCATTTAACTTGTCTAAACCCTCAATCTTATAATCCATAATCCCTAGGAAACGCATCATTTCCACAAAAAAACGGAAAAGCATATGTATTAAATATTGCCCAACTTTTTCTCTTTTCTGAAGATTCCAAATCAACAAACTCACCAAGGGGAATAAAAATAAACCAACGATCAACCCCCCAACACCAAACACGAAGAAACTGAATCCAGTCGCTAAGATGCGATAATAGTAATTAAGCGTTTGCACTGTTCTTTACCCATACCCAGTTACTAGTGGTCGTGGAGATCATTTGCTCGGGGGACAATAGCAACCTTAAAAAGCTTAATGGCTGGTTTAATTTGGATTCATTTAACGAGCTATCACTTGAATCTAGAGCGCGCTTATTCTGCAAGCAAATGCTCTCACCATTAGATTGAGACTTTGAAAGCATTAAAGAAATTGAAAAGGGGATCTGGATATCATCAGTAAAGCGTGTCAGATCCCCAGTAAGTGGTTCATCATAATAAACTAGTAAAACTCGATCCGCGTTTTCCATTTGAGACCATAGAATCTGCTCAGCTTCTATCCAGGCAGCGCTAAAAGTTTCCTGCCCTGCTGAAACACTTACACTCGGCTCAGTGGCATTGTGAATAATTGAAAAGATACCCGCGATCGCGTTGTGAACTGATAAGCTAAAAGCGGCTGGAGAAACTGATCCATCATCAACGATATTGTTTAAAATCCCCACGGTTCTAGCGTTCTCACCATAACGTGAGGCAAACACCAATCGCAGTGAGCTATCGATCGGATACTGATCCACACATTGCTGTGCAGTTAATACTGCCATTTTCCCTAAGAGACTTAAGCGCCTTCGATACATAGGCGGCACAAAGCTCACGTTTGGCTTAACGCCCTCATCAAGGCAGGAATCTCCGGCAAGCCAAGCATTCCAATCATTTGGGCTGTCAATTCCAGGAGCCCACGCAGCCCATGCGTCTACCGATATCCCTAAGGTATTCATGAAAGAGAGCCTTTTGAAAAACAAGAAAAGTGCTGAACAAGCGCGCAAAAATCGCGCAATTCTAGCAAGAATTTAAAAATTTGGCTAGCAAGAGAAAGGGTTGGAGGGCGAAGCCCTCCAGAGGATATCAATCAACGATTTGGGACACTTTTCCGTTTTCAAAATAAATATTCATGGTGTCAAAACGGCCTTTCCAATACTTCCAAGTATCAGCTTCCGTGGAAGGAGTGACGTGTCGCGCAGGATAGCCGAGAGCAAAGATTACGCCTTCCTTGGTCATACCTTTTAGAGCTTTACCTTTTTCTATGCCCTGACGGTCGATCTTGCTTAATTTAGCAACTCGATCAGATTTGCACTCAGTGCCAAAATATCTTTTTAAGTGATCGGAAAAAGGCTCAGCTGCAGCCTTATGGTAGAAATAGTTATAAACCACACCTGTCTCATTATTCTTAATTTTCGCGACTTTTTTAGTCACCTCAAGAATTGTAACGCTAGTACACATGGGAAGTAACGCGGGGCGAATCCAATTCACCGCAGAGAATCGAGGAGGGCTTGTCATATCGGGATGTAAGTTCAATAAGGTCACTACTCCATCAGCATTGATTAAAGACTTGCCTCTGGATTCCAAAGCTTGTGGTCCTGCACAACCAGCCAAACCAACTAGTATTACTAACACAAAACTTATAACAAATTTCACTTACTTACTCCTTCCTTGAATATCTGTGGTTGAGTGCCCCAAGTACTATTTGGGGCATGAGGATTATTACTCTTGCGTGTCATTGACCAAATCGTAGGTAATCTCTGAATTCATACCCATTGGCCAATATATAAGAGCGAATGGCGGCCAGAAAATTGATGCGGGTCTAAATTTTGCCCTCAGTTTTCCTTCCTTTAAGGTCTCACCGTTTTTTTCTAATCGATAAGGAATACCCCCCCCAGGAGGAATACCCGCAGCCGTCCAGAAGAAAGGCTTAGTGGTCACCTCTCCACCCTCTCCTATATTTACTGGAGATGGTCTCTTGTAAATATACAGATCAGTTCCTTCAGGAACTTTGAAGTACCCGGTAGTTGAACAGCCCGAAATCAAAGCAACTAACAACAATGACTTGAATATTCCAAATATTTTCACTTTTGCTCCTTCGTAAATATTTTTTGTTGTTCGAGAAATCACATTTTTTAAATGGAGATACGCGATGAAGATATACTACTTGGCCAAATCATTTACAACCTATTTCATCGCAAAAAAAAAGCCCCTCATGGTGTTGAGGAGCTTTTTCTTATTTCGCTATTGGACTTGCTTTTGGCTGTTCAAATTCTGCGAAAACCTATTTTTTGCTTAATAGATAGCTTGGCGATGATTACATCATACCGCCCATGCCACCCATTCCGCCCATGCCGCCCATATCAGGCATCGCAGGAGCAGCAGCACCGCCTTCTTCAGGCTTGTCAGCAACCATCGCTTCAGTAGTGATCATTAGACCAGCAACAGAAGCCGCTGCTTGAAGAGCAGAACGAGTTACTTTAGCTGGGTCAAGAATACCAAGCTCAAGCATGTCGCCATATTCACCAGTAGCAGCATTGAAACCGTAGCTGCCTTCGCCGCTCTTAACTTTGTCTACAACGACTGAAGCTTCAGCACCAGCATTTGAAGAGATTTGACGCAGTGGAGCTTCCATAGCGCGAAGTGCAAGCGCGATACCAGCATCTTGATCTTCGTTGTCACCAGCAACAGTACCGATGTTTGCAAGCGCACGGATCAGTGCAACACCACCACCCGCTACAACACCTTCTTCAACAGCAGCACGAGTTGCGTGAAGAGCGTCTTCTACGCGAGCTTTTTTCTCTTTCATTTCAACTTCAGTAGCAGCACCCACTTTGATAACTGCAACACCGCCAGCTAGTTTAGCAACACGCTCTTGAAGTTTTTCTTTGTCGTAATCAGAAGTTGCTTCTTCGATTTGTTGACGAATTTGCTTAACACGCGCTTCGATTTCTGCAACTTCACCAGCACCATCAACGACAGTGGTGTTTTCTTTGTTAATGCTTACTTTCTTAGCAGTACCAAGATCGTCTAAAGTTGCGCCTTCTAGGTTCAAGCCAACTTCTTCAGAAATCACAGTACCGCCAGTTAGGATAGCGATATCTTGAAGCATGGCTTTAC
>JAKSAW010000029.1 GCA_022361455.1 Pseudomonadales bacterium
AATTAATATATTGCGCTGGACCCCGGTAGCTACGGCCCCCCCGCTAGGGCGCCGTCGGTCCCATCATCAATCCGCCTCATCCATCGCGGTACACCGTCCCTGGTCGTGACCCGTCCGCCGCTCCACCGCCGTCCTCCGCTGCTCCTCCTGGCCTCCTCGCTGCGGGCGCCCACTCCCCGGCTCCGATCCTGTCCACTCGGCTCGGTCCACTCCACCTCGGGCTGCTCATCCTCGCGCTGGGAAGGGGGGTCCCACCCCGCAATGTCCCTAAGGAACGCCGCGACTTCGTCGTGGGGCGGCCACTCCCTCGCCGGCTCATCCAAGGCTGCACCATCGCCCTCTGTCTCATCCCCCACGCCGCCCACTTGGGCCGCACCTGCATGATCGCCGAGCAGCAAGCTCTCCCGGGGGTGCCTCGCCGCGAACGGTCGCCCCCTTGCCGCCTCCATCGCCGACGTTGGCAGCTCGTCCCCATCGCCACCGGCCAGCATTGCTCCCATCTCTTCACGTGGGCGCTTGCGACTCCCCGCCGTCGTTCGTCTTGCAGCCCCATCGGCGACGAACCTGACGGTGACGGCGGAGAAGGGGCTCGCTGCTCCGGACAGCTTGATGGAACGGAGCTGCAGGCCGAACTCGGCCGCTACGGCGCCGATCCGAGCTGCGAAGCCTGGCAACTCCTCGAGCGCGCTCCACTGCATGCCGGGGGTCACTCTCTCAGTCACCGACGCCTCCTCCGAGGACGCTTTCTGTCGCTCTCCGCTCACCTTTCGCGTTGTGCGCAATGTACACACCGGAGCACTCGTTACACCAATGTACTACGCGGTATCCCCGCACCCTGCCGGCCCCCGGTACGGGTGCGCCGTCGCAGGCGTGAACTTCCTGGCTTTCCCGGTGGTTTACTGTGCGCTGTGATCGCTAGGCTGCCGTGGATCAGCGGCTATGCAAAATCTTTTCCCCAGGATCGCCTTGGCTTGCGCCCTCGCGGCGCACGAGGGGTGTCGACCCCTACCGCTCTCGTGAGCGTCTCAAGTTCACTTGCATCTCTCGCATTCCATTGCCGCTTGATGCAAGGAACACCTGCCGCGCCATGTGGCGTCCTGCAGTGCGGTGGCGCTACTGAGGTGGCGGCATGCAGTCGTTTTCCTTAGTCATAACGATTTCGCATCCTTCAGCCCCGATGCTTAGGTGCACCGCCAAGGGCGGTCCCCACGGGTGCCTGAAGTGCTGTGGTAC
>JAKSAW010000028.1 GCA_022361455.1 Pseudomonadales bacterium
AGGCGTGCTGCTGCTCATCCGTATCCTCGCGTCGCTGGCGCCCGCGGCGTTTCTCGCTCTCGGCGTCTGGCTCGCTCGCGGCTACGCCGTCACCCGCGCCCACCATCAACGCGTCCTCGACCAGCTCAGCCTGCGCGACGAGCGCGGCTAGGCGCAGCGTCGATATCGATGCACACCGGCGACCGATCTGCCGCGCCGTTCCACACTGCGCCCGTTTGTGGCTTTCGGGTTCTCCTTTGCGACAATGGTCGTGCTTGCTAGGCCGCCGCGCGGTCGCAAGGATCGGTCGAGTAGGCTTTGACGACGCCCACAATGAGTTGCAGCCCGGGGAGGATCGGGATGACAAGTGCTCGGACCGTCGCTGCCGTCTTCGTGTCTGTGCTCGCCGCGATCGTGACGGTCGATGTTTCGGCTGTATTGGCCGCGCCGCTTGCTCGCAGCGCGGAGCTTCGCGTCAACGCCGAATCAGCCGGATTCCAACAGCGGCCCGCCGTCGCGGCGAGTTCGGCGGGCGACTTCGTCGTCGTCTGGAACCACTCGCCTGACGGTGCTGCCGCCCCGGCGGTTCGCGCACGTCGCTTCGCAGCCTCGGGCGTGGCTATCGGCAGCGAGCTCCAGGTAAGCGAGACCGCTGCCCATGCGCGGCCGGACGTCGTCGTCACCGAAAGCGGTCGGTTTCTCGTCGTCTGGAAGCAGCGAGAGAGCGGCCAGTCTCGGATCATGGCACGTCGCTACCAGAGCGATGGCGCGGCCGCAGGCACCGCCTTCCGTGTCGATGTCGACCCCGGCTACCCTTGTTGCGAACCGGACGACAAGCACGCACCTCGTGTAATGACCTCCCCGGATGCGAGCTTCGTCGTCGCATGGTCGAGCAGCGCCTACGTCGACAGCGACTACTTCGAGGGGTACAGCTATCGCGTCGGTACCGTCTTCGGTCGACGCGTTTCCAGCGACGGCGCGCCCGTAGGTGCGGAGCTCGTTCTGAGCGACAGCGGCTCCGGCTACACTGAGCGAGAGCTGCCGGATCTAGCCGCGGGTACGCAAGGCGAGTTCGTCGTTGTGTGGAGCGATAGCAGCTTCTATTTCACGACGCTCTCGACTTACACCTATGGATACGTTCGGCGGTTCGGTGCTACGGGCTCGCCCACAACGGCTGGGGCTCGTGTCTCGAACGGCTATCAGGTCAGCCCCGTCGCTGTCGATACCGATGCGGCCGGCGGCTTCGTCGTAGCTTGGGGTCTGTGCGATCAGCAGAACTACTATGGGTTGCCGGCGCCCGGCTGCGAGGTGCAGGCGCGTCGCTTCGACGCGGGCGGTACCGTCGTCGACGACGCGTTCCGGGTCAGCACGCCGTCAGGTGACGGATATGCCGGCGGCAGCCTGCCGACCGACGCAGGGTATCGAGGTGTGGATGTCGGCGTCGCCGACGACGGTGAGTTTGTCGTCGTGTGGGCGGCCGGCGGGATCGCGCGCGACAGCGGCGGCTTGACCTACTACCCTGGCAGCCACGACGGCTCCGGGTTCGGTGTGTTCGCGCGAGTGTTCTCCTCCGACGGCATCTCGCTGGGCGAAGAGCTGCGGGTCAACGAGCATACCACCGGCAGCCAAGCCGGCGCCTCGGTCGCGATGGCCGGCAGCGGTCGCTTCATCGTGACTTGGGAAGGTCCTGAGCCCGACGGCCAAGGGTCCGACGTGTTCGTCAGGATCTTCGGAACCGGCGAGCGCTGTGGAGATGGCAGCGGCGACGGTCAGGTCAGCGCAACCGATGCGCTCATCGCTCTGGACTCCGCCGTTGGTTCGGGAGCTTGCGATCCTTGTCTGTGCGACGTCGATCGCAGCGGCGGCGTCACGGCAACCGACGCGTTGCTGGTACTGCGCGAGGCTGTCGGACAGCCCGTCACGCTGACCTGCTCCGCCTGCTGATCGCCTTGTCTGGAGCAATGCCTCGGCTATCGTCAGCTCGATATGCTGCGTGTGGGGGGCACACTCGATACCCTGTCTTCGGCAGGCGGTTGCGGTGGCTGGCGAGACAGGTGGGTGGGGGTCGGGCTGACGCTGCTGTCGGC
>JAKSAW010000657.1 GCA_022361455.1 Pseudomonadales bacterium
GCACCACCGAACAAACCAACTTTACCACCCTTAGCAAACGGGCAAACAAGGTCGATTACCTTGATACCAGTTTCTAGGATTTCAGAGCTAGCTGCTTGTTCTTCATAAGTAGGTGCTTTTCGGTGAATAGGCATACGCTCTTGCTCACCAATGTCACCACACTCATCAATAGGATTACCTAGTACGTCCATAATACGGCCAAGAGTTTCGGTACCCACTGGAACACTGATTGGTGCTCCTGTTCCCGCAACATTTAGACCGCGACGAAGACCTTCTGTACTACCCATTGCGATAGTACGTACAACGCCGTCACCTAGTTGTTGCTGAACTTCAAGAACCGTTTCAGCATTTTCAACATTCAGTGCGTCGTACACGTTAGGTACAGACTCACGCGGAAACTCAACATCGATTACCGCGCCGATGATTTGTACGATACGTCCGCTACTCATTTTAGCTTCCTCTTAACCGTAAAGTTTTGTAGGGCTTTACCCTAAAACGTAATATAAATTCGTTGTGCTGACTGACTTATACAGCCGCTGCACCACCCACAATCTCAGAAATTTCTTGAGTGATTGCAGCTTGACGCGCTTTGTTATAAATAAGTTCAAGATCGTAAATAAGCTCACCGGCGTTATCGGTAGCAGATTTCATCGCGATCATTCGAGCAGCTTGCTCACAGGCATTGTTTTCAACAACACCTTGATAAACTTGTGATTCAATAAAGCGCACTAACAATTGGTCTAGTATCTCTTTAGCATCAGGCTCGTAGATATAACCCCAGTGACGTCTAGTAAATTCGTCATCTTCTGCCTTAAGTGGCAACAACTGGACAGAAGTAGGAGACTGGGTCATGGTGTTAACAAATTCGTTGTAAACCAAGAATAAACGATCAACCTTGCCTTCTTCATAGGCATCTAGCATGACTTTTACTGAACCAATCAGCTGTTCCACGCTAGGCTCATCACCTAAACCAGATACGGTTGCAACAACGTTACCACCTACAGAGCGGAAAAAGCTCTGCGCCTTGTTACCAACAAGGGCTAATTCAACTTCTGCGCCTTCGTCTTGCCATTGCTTCGATAAACCAATAACGGATTTAAACAAGTTAATGTTTAAACCACCGCAAAGACCGCGATCTGTCGACACTACAATGATACCAACACGCTTTACTTCGCGTTCATCCATGTAGCTATGACGATATTCGGGAGTAGCGCTTGCTAAATGCGATACCACTCGACGGATCTTTTCAGCATAAGGCTTAGAAGCAGACATACGATCCTGCGCTTTACGCATTTTACTCGCAGCAACAAGTTCCATCGCTGAAGTAATCTTTTGCGTATTTTTGATACTACCTATTTTGGTACGTATTTCTTTTGCGCTAGACATAGATCTACCTAAAATCAGACACAAGGCAGGCAATCATTAATTGCCTACCTTGATGTTGAGTTTACCAAGTCTGAGTGGACTTGAACTTCTCAATCAATTGCTTGTACTCACCCTCGATGTCGCCGTTCCAATCGCCTTTTTCATTTACTTTGGCCATTAGATCAGCAAATTCAGCATTAGCATAAGCTAGTAGCGCTGATTCGAAATCTAGTACTTTATTAAGCTCAATGTCTTCTAAGTAGCCTTCGTTAGCAACGTAAAGAACCAAGCCCATTTCAGCAACACTCAAAGGAGCATATTGCTTTTGCTTCATAAGCTCTGTTACACGCTGACCGTGCTCAAGCTGCTTACGAGTTGCTTCATCAAGATCAGAAGCGAACTGAGCAAATGCCGCTAGTTCACGATACTGTGCTAGTGCAAGACGAATACCACCACCAAGCTTCTTGATGATCTTAGTTTGAGCTGCACCACCAACACGAGATACTGAGATACCGGCATTCATCGCAGGGCGAATACCAGAGTTAAACAGGTCAGTTTCTAAGAAGATCTGACCATCAGTAATCGAGATTACGTTGGTTGGAACGAATGCAGATACGTCACCCGCTTGAGTTTCGATAACAGGCAATGCTGTTAAAGAACCTGTTTGACCTTTAACTTCACCGTTAGTGAATTTTTCTACGTAGTCAGCGTTTACACGAGACGCACGCTCTAGAAGACGAGAGTGTAAGTAGAATACATCACCAGGATATGCTTCACGTCCAGGAGGACGACGAAGTAGCAATGAAATTTGACGATAAGCCCAAGCTTGCTTGGTCAAATCATCATAAACAATTAGTGCATCTTCACCGCGATCGCGGAAGAACTCACCCATTGTACAGCCAGAAAAAGGAGCAAGGAACTGCAAAGCAGCTGGATCAGCAGCGCCCACAGCAACAACAATGGTATGATCCATTGCGCCGTGCTCTTCTAGCTTACGTACAACGTTAGCGATAGAAGATTGTTTTTGACCAACGGCAACATAGATACATTTAATACCTGTGCCTTTTTGGTTGATAATGGTGTCGATTGCAACAGCAGTCTTACCAATCTGACGGTCACCGATGATCAACTCACGTTGGCCACGACCGATTGGAGTCATAGCGTCGATTGATTTCAAACCTGTTTGTACAGGTTGATCAACCGATTGACGAGCGATTACACCAGGAGCAACCTTCTCGATAACGTCTGTTAAAGACGATTCGATTGGGCCTTTACCATCAATAGGATTTCCTAGCGGGTCAACAACACGACCCAAAAGTTCATTACCTACTGGTACTTCAAGAACTTTACCGGTACATCTTGCTTTTTGGCCTTCTGCCAAACCAAGATAATCACCAAGTACAACCGCACCAACAGAATCTTGCTCAAGGTTAAGCGCCATTCCGTAAATGCTGTTATCAAATTCAATCATCTCACCGTACATTACGTCGGCAAGACCATGAATGCGCACGATACCGTCAGATACACTTACAATAGTACCTTCGTTTCGCGCTTCAGAGCTTGTATCCAAATCAGCTATACGTTGCTTAATA
>JAKSAW010000161.1 GCA_022361455.1 Pseudomonadales bacterium
AACAAATACAAAAACGACAACACATAAGTGATTAAACCAATCCAACGTTCAAGGTTAATGCGATTGAAAAAAGCAATTTTTAAGGGGAAATTTAACCCTTTTGCTGTCAGCGCTGCGCCTGAAATCCATTGGATGTGTTTACCTCTCAGGCCAGGAAGCAGATGTCAGAATTAGCCAAAGAAATCCTTCCCGTCAATATCGAAGACGAACTCAAACAATCCTACTTAGACTACGCCATGAGCGTTATCGTCGGTCGTGCTTTGCCCGATGTGCGTGATGGCTTAAAACCGGTTCATCGGCGTGTTCTATACGCCATGAACGAGTTGAGTAACGATTGGAATAAACCTTATAAGAAATCAGCCCGTATTGTCGGTGATGTTATCGGTAAATATCACCCTCATGGTGATTCTGCCGTGTATGACACCATTGTGCGGATGGCACAGGATTTCTCTCTTCGCTACATGCTGGTAGATGGTCAAGGTAACTTCGGTTCCATTGATGGTGATAACGCTGCTGCAATGCGTTATACAGAAGTTCGTATGTCCAAGATGGCCCATGAGCTTCTTTCAGATCTCGAAAAAGAAACAGTCGATTTTGTTCCCAACTATGATGGCTCAGAGCAAATGCCATCGGTGCTTCCTACCAAAGTACCTAACCTGCTGGTGAATGGTTCTTCCGGTATCGCGGTTGGTATGGCAACCAATATTCCTCCCCATAACTTAGGGGAAGTGATCGACGGTTGCTTGGCTTATATCGAAAATAACGATATCGATATTGATGGCTTGATGGAGTACATCAAAGGTCCTGATCTTCCTACTGCAGGTATCATAAACGGTCGCGCTGGTATTATTCAGGCTTATCGCACAGGTCGTGGTCGTATTTACATGCGTGCCCGCGCCCACATCGAGACTAACGAGAAAAGCGGCCGTGAATCCATTGTTGTAACCGAGATTCCTTATCAGCTAAACAAGCTTCGTGTGATTGAAAAAATCGCAGAGCTGGTAAAAGAAAAGCGTATAGAAGGCATCGCTGAGCTACGCGACGAATCCGACAAAGATGGTATTCGTGTGGTGATTGAGGTGAAGCGTGGTGAGAATGCTGATGTCTTACTGAATAATTTATATAGCCAAACCCAATTGGAAAGCGTGTTTGGTATTAACATGGTGGCATTGGTCGATGGCCAGCCCAAGTTGCTTAACCTAAAAGGCATTATCGAATCCTTTGTTAGGCATCGTCGCGAAGTTGTTACTCGTCGTACTGTATTTGATTTGCGTAAAGCCAGAGAGCGTGGTCATGTGCTTGAAGGTTTAGCGGTAGCCTTGGCTAACATCGATCCTGTGATCGAATTAATCAAATCTTCACCTAGCCGTCATGTGGCAGAAGAGCAGCTACTAGCAAAAGGTTGGAAGCCTGGTTATGTGCTAGAAATGCTCGAACGTGCCGGTGATCAGAATGCTTGTCGACCAGATGGTGTGAGTGACGATTTTGGTATTCGAGATGATGGTTTATATTACCTGTCTCCCATTCAAGCCAAAGAAATCTTGGATATGCGTTTGCACCGTTTAACGGGGCTTGAGCATGAGAAGTTAATCCAAGATTACCAAGAAAAGTTAGATCTGATTAAAGAGCTTTCTCTAATTCTTGCAGACCCTCAACGCCTAATGGCGGTGATTGTTGAAGAATTAGAAGCAATCAAAGAACAGTATGCCGATGAGCGACGCACTGAAATTGTTACCTCTCGATTAGACCTGACGCATGAAGATCTGATCACTGAAGAGAACGTAGTTGTGACAATTTCTCACGGTGGCTATGCCAAGATTCAGCCTATCGATACCTATCAGGCTCAGCGTCGTGGTGGTCGTGGTAAAGCGGCGACGCAGGTAAAAGACGAAGATTATATAGAGCATTTAATGGTGGCTAGCACCCACGACACCATTCTATGTTTCACTGATGAAGGTAAAGTCTACTGGCTTAAGGTTTATCAATTACCGCAAGGTGGTCGCCAATCTCGCGGTCGACCTATCGTCAATATTCTTCCTCTTACCGAAAGTGAAAAGATTACAGCGATTTTACCTTTACGAGAGTATGAAGAAGGCAAATTCATCTTTATGGCTACCAGCAACGGTACCGTTAAGAAAGTGGAATTGTCCGCGTTCTCTCGTCAGCGTAGTAGCGGCTTGATTGCCATTGAGTTAGATGATGATAATCACTTAATTGGTGTAGCCATTACCGATGGTAACCAAGACATCATGTTGTTCTCTACTGAAGGTAAAGCTGTTCGATTTAGTGAGAACGATGTGCGTGCCATGGGCAGAACCGCGCGCGGTGTTAGAGGTATGAACCTACCTGATGATGCCAACCTAATTTCCCTGATCGTGCCTGTAGAAGGTGGCCAGATTCTTACTGCCAGTGAAAACGGTTATGGTAAGCGAACAGAAGCTACAGAATTCCCAACCAAAGGCCGTGCCGGAAAAGGTATGATTGCTATGACTGCCAGCGAGCGCAACGGCTCCATGGTGGGTGCCGTTCAAGTGTTGAATGGTGATGAAATCATGCTGATCAGCAACCAGGGTACGTTAGTGCGCACTCGGGTTGATGAAATTTCTGTACAAGGCCGTAACACACAGGGTGTAACCTTGATTCGTTTGTCCGGCGAGGAGAATCTAGTAGGCGTAGTTCGTATCGAAGAATTGGACGATGAAGGCGTTGAGTCCGAAGGCGGAGGCGATGAAGTTGCGCAGGCGGGCTCGTCAGAGTCGGCAGCAGATTCAACTCCGGATGCCGGTGATGCGGCACCTGAAAGTGATGCCGATGGGGATGCCGACGAATAAATTGTTGGTATCGACGATTATCGGTATTGTAAAAAAGATTGAGCAACCTGATTGAATTGAAGATAGAAGGAAGTTATTAAAAATGGCAAGAGCATATAACTTTTGTGCCGGCCCTGCGGCACTGCCAGAAGCAGTTTTAAAGATCGCTCAAGAAGAAATGTTGGATTATCAAGGTCGTGGCCTTTCGGTAATGGAAATGAGCCATCGCTCTGCAGAAATGGTGGCTATTGCAGAAACTGCCGAACAGGATTTGCGCGACTTAATGGCCATTCCTGAAAACTACAAAGTGTTATTTGTGCAAGGTGGCGCTAGCAGCCAGTTCTCAGCGATTCCTTTGAACCTGCTGGGTGATAAGAAAGTGGCTGATTACGTTAATACCGGGCAATGGTCTAAAAAAGCCATTAAAGAAGCGAAAAAATTCTGTGAAGTTAATGTCGTTGCTTCCGATGAAGACAACAACTTCACCGCTGTACCGGCTTTTGATTCTTGGAATCTAAGTGACGACGCTGCTTACTTGCACTACACCCCCAACGAAACTATCGGTGGTGTAGAGTTTGATTTTATTCCAAAGGTAAAAGCGCCCTTAGTAGCAGATTTATCCTCTACTATTTTGTCGCGTCCATTGGATGTTTCTAAGTTTGGCTTGATCTACGCAGGCGCCCAAAAGAACATTGGTCCTGCAGGTATTACTGTGGTGATTGTTCGTGATGACCTTTTAGGTAAGGCAGCAGCAGGCACCCCGACCATGCTAGATTATCAAACTCAGGCTGATAACGGCTCTATGTATAACACGCCACCTACTTACGCTTGGTATCTGGCGGGCCTTGTTTTTAAATGGTTAAAAGAGCAGGGCGGTGTTGAGAAAATGGGTGAGCTGAATCAGGCTAAAGCGGAAAAGCTTTACGGCTATATTGATAACAGTGATTTCTATGCAAACCCAGTTGCGGTTAACAACCGTTCTTGGATGAATGTACCTTTTACCCTAGCGGATGCTGAACTTGATAAAGCTTTTCTTAAGCAATCCGAAGCGGCAGGTTTATTAAACCTGAAAGGGCATCGTTCTGTTGGTGGTATGCGAGCCAGTATTTATAACGCGGTACCAATGGAAGCGATCGACGCACTCATCAACTTCATGGCTGATTTCGAGAAAAACCGGGGCTAGGGGGCTCATGACTGACAAACCCACACTGGAATCCCTAAGAGATTCAATCGATTCGATTGATCAACAAATTCAACGCTTAGTGAATGAGCGCGCTAAGTGCGCGCAACAGGTTGCAGACGTTAAGCAGGCGGAAGCCGGTGAGTCTGAAATCGTTGTCTATTATCGCCCTGAGCGAGAAGCTCAAGTGTTGCGTAAAGTTATGGAGCGCAATGAAGGTCCTCTTTCCGAGGAAACCGTTGCGCGTTTGTTTCGTGAAATAATGTCGGCATGTTTGGCCCTAGAAGAACCGATGAAAATCGCTTATCTAGGTCCAGAGGGAACTTTTACCCAAGCGGCCACTATTAAGCATTTTGGTCATGCGGTGGATAGTGTTTCGCAAACAACGATCGATGAGGTTTTTCGCGAAGTGCGAGCGGGTGCAGCTCATTATGGCGTGGTGCCAGTGGAAAACACTACCGAAGGCATGGTCAATACCACCCTCGATAGTTTTATTGATGCACCGTTAAAAATCTGTGGAGAGGTAGAGCTTCGTATACATCACCATTTATTGGTGGGTTCTGCCACCAAGCAGGAATCTATTACCCGTATTTATTCCCACCAGCAGTCTTTGGCGCAATGTCGCAAGTGGCTAGATGCTCACTATCCTAAAGCGGAACGGGTGGCGGTTAGCAGCAATGCTGAGGCGGCGCGACGTTTAAAAGATGAGTGGCACGCAGCGGCTATTGCGGGCGAAATGGCTGCAGAGATTTATGGTCTTAATAAGCTAGCGTCTAACGTAGAAGACAATCCAGATAATACCACTCGCTTCTTAATTGTGAGTAACGAGTCTGTACCTGCTTCCGGAGACGATAAAACGTCTATTTTGATTTCTACAAAGAATAAACCGGGGGCGTTACTTGAGTTGCTTGAGCCTTTTCAAGCAGCCGGCATCAGTTTAACGCGATTGGAAACTAGACCAGCACCCCACGGTAATTGGGCCTATGTTTTCTTTATTGATTTCGAAGGTCATGAGACTGACCCAACTGTTGCCAAGGTGCTTGCAGAAATCGAAGAGAAAGCGGGTTATTTGAAGCGCTTAGGTTCTTATCCAAGAGCAGTGCTCTAACTATATTTGTTCATCATTAATCGAGAATCCCATGAGCTGTGATTTTGTTTCAATAGCGACTGAAGGTGTACAAGGTTTAACGCCTTATCAGCCTGGAAAGCCAGTGGAAGAATTGGAGCGTGAGTTAGGTATTCAAAATATCGTTAAGCTTGCTAGCAATGAGAATCCTTTGGGAGCAAGTCCCAGAGCCGCGGAAGCTATACAAGCACAAATCAGTGAATTAACACGTTATCCTGATGGTAATGGTTTTATTCTTAAACAAGCTTTGAGTCAGCATTTAGGTGTAAATCTAGATGCTATCGTATTGGGTAATGGTTCAAACGATGTTTTGAATTTAATCGCTCGAGCTTATTTAGCGCCTGGTTATGAAAGCCTATTCTCGGCACATGCCTTCGCTGTTTATCCCATTGCGACACAAGCGGTCGGTGCAAAAGCTGTCGTGGCTCCAGCTAAGAATTGGGGGCATGATCTTGAAGCAATGGCCAGCGCCATTACCGATAAAACTAAGGTGATCTTCTTAGCAAATCCTAATAATCCCACTGGTACGTGGTTTACTCGAGCTGACTTTGAAACCTTTATTAAAAAGGTTCCTGAAAATGTGATTGTGGTATTGGATGAGGCTTATTTTGAATATGTTGATGAACCTGAATATCCCAATGGCTTAGATTATCTCTCACAGTACCCGAACTTAATTGTCAGTAGAACTTTCTCTAAGGCATATGGTTTGGCATCGTTGCGAGTTGGTTATTCGATTTCTAATCCGCAAATTGCAGATGTGCTGAATCGCGTTAGAAGTCCTTTCAATGTCGATAGTTTTGCTTTAGCAGCTGCTGTTGCTGTGTTGGATGACAAAGAATATTTGCAAAAAAGCATAGTGATTAATCGCGAGGGCATGGAGCAGGTTACCCAGGGTTTGGAAAACATGGGGCTTAGTTACATCCCTTCAGTTGGTAATTTTGTTAGTGTAGATTTTGGTAAAGACGCTATGCCGATCTACGAAGCTTTGTTGAGAGAGGGTGTAATCGTGCGGCCGGTTGGGCCCTATAAGATGCCCACTTTCTTGCGTATCAGCATTGGTTTGCCAGAAGAAAACGCTCGTTTCTTAGGTGCGTTGCAATCCAGTGCAGTTAAGGCCCTACTTTAATGAGTGATCAAGTTTTTGATCGAGTCGTAGTGGTTGGCCTCGGGCTTATTGGAGGTTCATTCGCTGCTGCCCTAAAAAAAGCAGGCAGAGTACAACAGGTGATTGGCGTTAGCCGTAGCAAGAGTACCTTGGATAAGGGGCTTGAGCTGGGGGTGATTGATCAAGCAGAACCTGATATTGCGAAGGCCGTTGTAGGAGCTGATCTTGTGATGTTGACAGCACCTATCGGTGTGACGCAAACCCTACTTGAAAAGATGAAGCCAGGGCTAGACGGCAAAACCATTGTCACTGACGCCGGGAGTGTTAAAGGTAATGTTGTCGCTGCAGCCAAAGCAGTGTTTGGTGAAGTTCCGAATTGGCTAGTGCCAGGGCACCCCATTGCAGGATCTGAAAAAAGCGGTGTAACGGCGACGAACCCTTCTCTTTATGAAAATCATAAAGTGATTTTGACGCCGTTGATTGACACCGATAACACGGCGATTGAAAAGGTAAGATCTGCTTGGCAGTGGTGTGGTGCCGAAGTTATCACCATGGATGTGGCGCATCATGATAGCGTGTTAGCCGCCACCAGCCACTTGCCCCATTTATTGGCGTTTTCGTTGGTTGATACCTTGGCCAAGGAAGATGAAAACCAAGAGATCTTTCGCTACGCGGCCGGTGGTTTTAGAGATTTCACACGAATTGCATCCAGTGACCCTACAATGTGGCACGATATCTTCATTGCCAACAAGGATGCGATCTTAGAAAGAGTTGAACATTTTGAAAACGGTCTGGCTGATATAAAGGCCGCCGTTGAAGCGGGTGACAGTAATGCGATGCTCGGCATTATGACTAGAGCCAAAGGCGCCCGTGATCACTTTACAAAAATGCTAGCCAAAAAAGCTTATAGTAGTGCCATGACAGAGAAACAAATTACATTTATAGCCAAGCCCGGTGGACAAGTCTCCGGCACCATCCGCGTACCTGGTGACAAGTCTATTTCCCATCGTTCAATTATGTTGGGCGCCCTGGCAGAAGGTGTGACCGAAGTAGAAGGATTTTTAGAAGGTGAGGATGCACTTGCCACACTACAAGCTTTCCGTGATATGGGTGTCACCATCGAAGGGCCAAACAAGGGTCATGTAAAGGTGTTTGGTGTGGGAATGGATGGCTTAAAGCCGCCCCCAGGTCCTCTTTATGTTGGCAACAGCGGCACCTCCATGCGCTTGTTGGCGGGTTTATTGGCTGCTCAGCGGTTTGATACTGAGTTGACCGGTGATGAGTCCTTATCAAAACGCCCTATGAAGCGTGTTGCTAATCCACTTGCTGAAATGAATGCGCAAATTGAAACTCAGGCTGATGGTACACCGCCCATCAAGATTAAAGGTGGCGCTAAGCTAAAGCCGCTGCAATATGATATGCCGATGGCAAGCGCTCAGGTAAAGTCATGTGTATTGCTAGCTGGTCTCTATGCGGAAGGTGAAACTAGCGTCGTTGAGCCTGCGCCAACCCGAGATCATACTGAGAGAATGTTGCGAGGCTTTGGTTATCCTGTAACGACTGAAGGGCCAAAAGCGAGTCTATCGGGTGGTGGTAAGTTAACCGCCACCAAGATTGATGTGCCTGCGGATATTTCTTCTGCGGCATTCTTTATGGTGGCTGCGAGCATTACTCCAGGTGCAGATTTGCTGTTGGAGCACGTTGGTATAAATCCAACTCGTATTGGTGTCATCAATATTCTTCGTGCCATGGGCGGTAATCTAGAAGTACTCAATGAGCGTGAAGTTGGTGGTGAACCTGTTGCCGATATCCATGTTAAGCATGCTCCTCTTAAAGGGATCAATATTCCTGAGGACCAGGTACCCCTAGCCATTGATGAATTCCCAGTATTGTTTGTAGCGGCAGCCTGCGCAGAGGGTGAAACTCGTCTAACCGGTGCAGAAGAACTGAGAGTTAAAGAAAGCGATCGAATCCAAGTTATGGCCGATGGCTTGGTTGCATTGGGAGTTGATGCGCAACCTACACCTGATGGTATTGTTATCCAGGGTGGGGGAATGGGTAGTGCTACGGTTGAAAGCCATGGTGATCACCGGATTGCCATGTCATTCGTGGTAGCTGCATTGCGATCCGAAGGGGATATTACCATTGGCAATTGTGCCAATGTGGCAACGTCATTTCCAGATTTCGTCGATTTAGCTACTAAAGTGGGTATGAACGTCGACGTTCAATAGTTGGGGGAATTCTAGTGGCACAGGAACAGCATGCGCCTGTTATTACCATCGATGGCCCTGGTGGGTCGGGTAAAGGCACCATTTCGCAAATGGTTGCGAACCATTTTCAGTGGAAACTGCTAGATAGCGGTGCCCTTTATCGGCTAGTTGGTCTTGCTGCTCGCAACCATGGCGTTGCGCTCGACAATGAAGTTGGCTTGGGTGTTTTGGCCCAGCATATGGATGTGCAGTTTATCGCTACAGATCCCGATACTCCTGCTGATGTCATCTTGGAGGGGGATAAAGTCACTCGCGAGATTCGTACCGAAGAGGCGGGTGCGGCTGCATCTGCTGTGGCAGCGCTACCGTCTGTTCGCGAAGGACTTTTTAAACGTCAGCAAGACTTTCAGGAACCTCCTGGGTTAGTGGCTGATGGTCGTGATATGGGGACTGTTGTTTTCCCCAATGCGGAGTTGAAAATTTATCTCACCGCTAGCGCTGAAGAGCGCGCCAATCGGCGCTATAAACAGTTGCAAGCCAAAGGTATGGATGTTAGCCTACCGGACCTTTTAAAGGGTATACAAGAGCGCGACCATCAAGATATGAACCGCGCAATCGCGCCGCTGAAACCAGCGGATGACGCTATCGTTATCGACAGCAGCGAGATGAGTATCCAGCAAGTCTTTGACAAGGTCATTGAAGAAGCGGCCCAAAGAGGCATCAGCTAGCTTGCATTAAAAGATAAGAATTTGGGAATGAGAGTCAGCCTCACCTTAGGTTGAGGCTTTCGCTCATTCCCTTTTTGACGTTCTACCGGCGAACTTAAGGTCCATCAGCCGCGTCAGTAGAAGTTAGCAACTAACCCGTATGACTGATGGAATACGGTGCGTGGTGACACGCAACTTATTGATTAGGAACTAAAATGAGCGAAAGCTTTGCTGAACTATTTGAAGAAAGTCTAAAAGAACTCGACATGAACCCAGGCTCCATCGTGAGCGGTGTTGTTGTATCAATTGATTCTGACTGGGTAACTGTACACGCTGGCCTTAAATCCGAAGGCGTTATTCCTCGCAACCAATTCATGAACGAACTCGGCGAAATCGAAATCGCTGTGGGCGACGAAGTCGATGTTGCTTTGGAATCTTTGGAAGACGGTTTTGGTGAAACTCGACTTTCTCGTGAAAAAGCGAAACGTGCGGAATCTTGGAAGCGCCTTGAAGCTGCATTTGAAGCTAACGAAATCGTTAAAGGTATTATTAACGGTAAAGTTAAAGGTGGTTTCACCGTAGATATCGATTCTGTTCGTGCTTTCTTACCTGGTTCTCTTGTAGATGTACGCCCTGTGCGCGACACAACTCACTTAGAAGGTAAAGAATTAGAATTCCGCGTTATCAAGCTAGATGCTAAGCGCAATAACGTGGTTGTTTCTCGCCGTGCCGTTCTTGAAGCAGAAAACAGCGCAGAGCGTGAGCAGCTGCTTGCCAACCTTCAAGAAGGTATGGAAGTTAAAGGTATCGTTAAGAATCTTACTGATTACGGTGCCTTCGTTGATTTAGGCGGTATTGATGGCCTACTTCACATCACTGATATGGCTTGGAAACGCATTAAGCACCCAAGCGAGATTGTATCAGTAGGTGATGAGATCAACGTTAAAGTATTGAAATTCGATCGTGAGCGTAACCGCGTATCTCTAGGCTTGAAGCAGCTTGGTGAAGATCCATGGGTAGAAATCAAGGCTCGTTACCCAGAAAACAGCCGCGTAACCGCTGTTGTTACTAACCTAACTGACTATGGTTGTTTCGCTGAACTTGAAGAAGGCGTTGAAGGTCTTGTTCACGTTTCAGAAATGGATTGGACTAACAAAAACGTTCACCCATCCAAAGTTGTTTCTATCGGTGACGAAATCAATGTTGTTGTTCTAGATATCGACGAAGAGCGTCGTCGTATTTCTCTTGGTATCAAGCAGACTCGTGCTAATCCTTGGGAAGAGTTCGCTGGCAACTTCAACAAAGGCGATAAGATTTCCGGCAAGATCAAGTCTATTACTGACTTCGGTATCTTCATCGGCTTGGATGGTGGCATCGATGGCCTAGTTCACTTGTCTGATATCTCTTGGGATATGACTGGTGAAGAGGCTGTACGTCAATATAAGAAAGGCGACGAAATCGATACCGTTATCCTTTCTGTTGACCCAGAGCGCGAGCGTATTTCTCTAGGTGTTAAGCAGCTTGAAGAAGATCCTTTCGCAGCTTACGTCCAAAATAACGACAAAGGCGCGTTGGTTAACGGTACCATCAAGTCTGTAGACGCTAAAGGTGCTGTTGTTGAGCTAGCTGAAGGTGTTGAAGCATCTCTGAAAGCTTCTGAAATCAGCCGTGATCGAGTTGAAGACGCAACCAACGTTCTTAACGAAGGTGACGCAGTTGAAGCTCGCATCATCTCTGTTGATCGTAAGAACCGCGTGATCAGCTTGTCTATCAAAGCGAAAGACGCTGCTGAAGAGAAAGAAGCGCTTAAAGCAGTTAACCAAGAGCAACCTGA
>JAKSAW010000556.1 GCA_022361455.1 Pseudomonadales bacterium
CCGGTTCTGCTCGTTGGCTTCGCTTGACTGGTTGACTAATATCCTTCTTCCTAGGCTTCTGGATTGTTCTCTGTGACGTTGCAGGTGGTTCACCTTGACCTTCACTACTTGGTTCCGTGTCCCCGGTGGCCTTGTTGGTATCCTCGGGCATCTCGGCTTGCTCGTCGGGCGTGGCCTCGGTGCCTGCGTCCGACAGACTACCAGCTCGTCCTTGAGTAGAACCACTGGCTGGCCCTGGACTAGTTCCGCCGAAAGCTTCAGAAAGCGGTGGCGTCGGTCCTGGCTGTAGCAAACCACCTCCGAGTGGCCCTTCCATGAACTCGTCGTAGTCAAGTACTTCCGTGTCTTTGATGTCTAACCTTGGCAAAGGCATAGCCTGTGCTGGATAGTATCTCTTCATACGATCTATACTGACTACAACTTCAACGGGTCTCTGGTTCCAATTTCCACTGGGCTCTATTCTATAGAGGACATCACTGACCTTCTCTAGAATGACCCAGGGTCCGGTCCAATAGAGTTGGAATTTTCTTCCTACTCCTGGTACAGGTCTTGGCGTATAAAGCCAAACTAAATCACCAGGATTGAGTCGAATATTTTCGAGCTTTCCTGTGTAACGCATGCGTTCTCTACGTAAGTAGCTTTGGATGTTTTTCCTTGCTTCAGTAAAGACAGCATTCATATCCCTGACAAGTTTCATTTGATAAGGTGGTCGGCCATCGGTGTTTTCATAAAGATTTTTGAATAACAAATCTAACCCTATTCTAGCCTCTCTACCATGCAATGCGTAATGAGGGGTCATTCCTGTGACTCTATTCACACTTGTTCTCAGTGCAAAGAGCACGTTTCCTAGTAACTTTTCCCATCTGGCGCTGGTTTCTGCCATTCCTGCTCTCAGGATGCGAATAATAGTTTGATGTTGTCTCTCTATTTTATTCGCTTTGGGATTAAAAGTTACTGTTTTAGCATGAGCTATACCTAATTGCTTGCATAACTCTTCGAATTCTCTGCTTACGAAATTAGTGCCTTGGTCTGTCTGTATGCATTCGGGAAAACCGTAACGGCTAAATACGTGTTCCTTTAGCTTTTCCGCTAAAGTAGCAGTTGTAATATTGCTAACAGGTATCGCCTCGGGCCACCTGGTAAAGGTATCGATACAGGTCAATAGGAATCTATGTCCCGTATCTGGATCTGTTACCAGGGGACCAAAAATGTCTACGGATATGGTAGAAAACGGGGTCC
>JAKSAW010000027.1 GCA_022361455.1 Pseudomonadales bacterium
AAATGGTACTGTCGTGCTATATTTGGGCGAAATGGGTCAGAATCCGATCATTAAGATTACAGGTACTTCGGATTGAAAAGACCTGATTGTTCTTCGGCGCTATTCCTTACAAAGATAATTAACCAGTAATCGAGTGATTTCTGCTATTAACACCTCTTTATTGCTGATTGGCCAGATCACCCCTTCATTTTCTGAGTGGCTTCTATTGAGAATCGCACGATGTGTGAGCGTCTCAATGGTATTGAACACTATAAAACCAGCCATCTTGATATCGTTAACAACTAATTCTTCTTTCTGACTCTCTAAGTACGCTACTGTCATGGCGTTTAGACGGTTTTCAAACTCTACGATCTCCTTAGTTGCTCTGTCGACACCGCTCTCCTCAATGAGTACGCGATGTAGTTCAGGGTGAATGCTGTGAGCGTTGATCACTAGCGTTACCAGCTCATGTAGTAATTCGCTGATTGATGACTGCAAGTACTGTGACAAACCCTCAGAAATCACAGTAATCATTTGGTTTAGGTGTTCTTCGGTTAGTGCGGCGACCAGTGCGTGCTTATTAGGAAAGTACTGATATAAGCTGCTAATGCTCACGCCAGCGCGTTCAGCCACGTCGTTGGTTGTGGTATCAGCTAGTCCTTTTTCAATGAAAACATAAGTTGCAGCTTCCAATATTGAGCTTACGGTAAATTTTGATCTGTTTTGCGTAGGTTTACGGTATTGATCTGAAAAGGATTTTTCAGCTTTTGGTGATTTTTTCATTGGCCTTGAAAAACATGAGTACTGTGTGAACTTAAGAATCGATAATCTAAGTCATGAACAATTGAAAAACAACTTCTAAGGATTTATCGGAGATAAGAGATGCGAGCGGTTATAAGATCAATAATGGATGTTTCAGCGGAGACAGCCTGGGACAATGTTCAGCTCAGAAAAACAATGTTTTATATTTGCGATGGGCTTCTTTCATTTAAAAGTCATAACCTACCGGAACGGTTTGTTGATGGCTCTGAGGCTCACTGTAAGCTTTGGTTCTTCAATAAAGTGCCAGCTTGGACTCACTACTGGCGTATTTCCAGTATCGATGCTGATCGAATGATTCTTGATTCAGAGGAGTATGGTGGTTTGGTAAAACGTTGGCATCATATCATTGAGATCGAGCCCCTTAGTGACAACCAGTGTGTTTACACGGATTATATTGATATTAAGGCTGGTTTAGCGACTCCATTGATTTGGCTTTGGGCAAAAGTGTTTTATCGATATAGACAAAGGCGCTGGAAGAAGCTTATTGATTTGGATTTTTACATAGCTTAATTAGCAATAAAAGGTAAGCCGAGTCAATTCGTCGGCTTACTTAGCTCTCCATACAATCAAGTAGATCAATATCGAACGTTCTTTTATGTTTTATCTAATTTTAAGAATTTCGACCAGCGTTTTTTTATAGATTGAAAATAGTTAACCAGGGATTCGATTTGTGCTTCGTCTAATGGTCCTCCGTTTTCGCTGGCAAACCCTGGCATAAATCCATCGCTAGTGCCGTGTGTAATTGCGCTACGAATTCTATGTTTATCTAAACGTTGTAAATAGGTTTTGTTGGTAAACCCCATTGCATAGGCACCTTGTGCCTTTTCACCGTGGCAACTACTGCATACGGCTTTGAATAAGGCTTCGCCTTTCTTGCCTTTTGCCGGCGCCGCATGACATTCGCCGCATTCCGGGCCAAAAAGCTTTTTCGTTAAGTGGTCCGTGCCATGCTTAGTAAGGTCAGAGATGACTACAAAGGCAATCTCATGCTCTTGTTGATAGGTTTTATTAGCTTAGTATTATAGTAACCAGAGGGAATGAAATCGTATCATTCCAAAGTTAATTTGCCCTTGAGCTTAAATAATACTTTAATTCCTTAGCGCTGCTAATAATAATGAATCTCTCGATTATATTAATAGATGGTAAAACTCGAGATTCTTATTTGATGGGAGAATGCTGAGGCTCAGGATCCGCATGAGGAGCCGTAATATATCTGGCAGCGCTAGTATTCCAGTACTTTTAAAGCCATCACCGCTGCGGATGTCCTATTCTCTACGTGCAGCTTGCGGAAAATTTGTTCCAAGTGTTTATTGACGGTACGGGGGCTTACTTCTAAGATAAGCCCTATTTCGCTATTCGATTTTCCACGGCTTAACCATAAAAGGACGTCAGATTCACGATCTGTCATTGAAAAGGCGCTTTTTAACAGCTCAACTTCACTAGGTCTATCGAGATCGATAACTCTAAGCAAGTATTCGTTTTCTGCTGTTTGACTAATGAAGCGAACTTCAACCGGTGTTAAAGGTGTTTCGATCGCAATACCTTGATCAATTTTGATATCCCCAGATAACAGCGATTTGAGCTGTTGTTGTAGTTGTGTGTTAAACCAGGATTCATCAATACCTTTCTGGGCAAAGAGTTCGTGGGATTGCGGTGTGGCCCAAATTAGATGACCATTGTTTTCAACGGCTAATAGCAGTTGCCCTGTAGTATCGAGAGCAGCTCGTGCGCTTTGGGCTTGCCTAGCGTTATTTAGGTGAACCCGCATTCTAGCGAGCAATTCATCACCCTTTACCGGCTTTTGAATATAGTCAACACCGCCGGCTTCTAATCCTTTAACAATACTCTCTGTGTCACTCAATCCAGTCATAAAAATAACCGGAATATGGCTAAGTTCGCTTGTTGCCCTTAGTTGTTTGCAGGTTTCAAAGCCATCCATATTTGGCATTAGAGCATCCATTAGAATGATGTCTGGATGAAGACTATTTGCAATATTCAAAGCCTGTTGACCTTCAAGTGCTACTAGTACTGTCATTCCAGCATCGTCCAAAATATCGTTGATCATGCTTAATGACTCAGCAGAATCATCAACCACAAGAACTACATCGCTTTTGTTACTTGTTGTCATCTAAAGCCTCCAATCTATTTATAAATTCACTAAATTGGAATTGGCTAGTTAATTTTTTCAGTTGTTGGATTTCGTGAAATCTTTCCTTATCAACTGCTAGTGAACCATATTGTTGCTGTAATTCATCGAGGAGTGAGTTTATGCCATTGGCATAGCCTATTTTTGCCAAGCGGATAAGTTCCTGCTTGGTTATGGCATCTAGTTGACTAGTATGACTCACTTTAGGCGGTAGCTGGGGTGCTAGGTTCATCACCTCGTCTTCATAGATCCATTCTATATTGGTGAGTCTTCCCAATTGTGCTAGTAAATCATCTGGTCGAATCGGTTTGATAAGATAGCCATCGTGTGGGGGCGGATTGATCGGTGAGGTAGTATTTGCGTTAGCAGATATCATTAAGATAACCGCATCGGGTTGCTGTGATCTAATTCTTTGAGCTAATTCCCACCCTGACAAACCCGGCATGGATATATCGAGCAAGAAAATACTTTGCATAAATTCACAGTTTTGAATCATTGTGAGGCAATGTTCTGCATCGTGTGCCTGAATGATTGGAAATCCCAATGGGCTTAGAATTTCTTGTAGCAAACTGCGATGGGAAGGATCATCGTCAACGATTAAAATTGGCCGTGGATCACCATGATATCCGCTGATAACACGTATAGTATCACTTGCTGCCACCGGACTCGTGCTAGATAGCATTAGCGTTATGGTAAAACGACTGCCTTTATTAGGCGCACTAGTGACTTCTATATTGCCGCCCATAATATCGATTAACAGGCGAGTAATTGTTAATCCTAGGCCCGTGCCCATAACAAATGGTTGCCCTGGTTTACGAATTCTCTCAAAGGGTCGAAAGATGCGCTCCATTTCGCTTTCTTCAATACCGATGCCCGTGTCTTCGATAATGAAATTAGCCACTTGATTTCGATAACTTACCGTAAATGTTACTTCTCCTTCATGGGTGTATTTAATGGCATTGGAAAGTAAATTAATTAAAACTTGGCGTAAGCGCTTTTCATCTGCTTTGACATACTCGGGCAATGGTGACAGCTTTTTATAGGTCAGGTTTATTCCTTTTGTGTTAGCTTGCATTCGGAACATACTAACCAGCTGATCTAGCAATACCGTTAAATTAACATCTCTTCTATCCAGCTGTAGTCGTCCAGCTTCGATACGTGATATATCCAGTAATCCTTCGATAAGATCTGCAAGGTGATCACTACTACGACTAATGATGCCTAGTGCATTACGCCTTTTCTCGGGTATATTAGTGTCACGTTCCAATAGCTGTGCGTAACCCATTATGGCGTTAAGCGGCGACCTTAATTCGTGACTAATTCCGGTCAAATACCTACTTTTTGCTTGGTTAGCAGATTCCGCCAGTTCTTTGGCTTTTTGTAACTCCATGTCAGTTTGCTTATGAGCCTCTATCTCTGCCATTAACAGCTGTGTTTGATGGTCCGATTCTTCCTGTGCCACCACGCGAGAGTGATGGGCTAACGTGAACATCCAGGATACGACCCCAAAGACAATCAACAGAATAAAGAACACATTGATTAAAGCGTGAGAGATGGTCTCAATCGGCACGTTTTGATCCACCGTTAATTGAAAATAAATCAGCAATAGCACACTAGAGATAACCATTATCATTAATAGGAATAGGCCAATAAAATTTCCCACTCGTGTGTTAAGCAAATTGACCCATGAATGGGGCACTATAACGCTGAGTCCTTTGATTAGCTGTTCAGAGTAACGCGAGTCGGTTTTGCACATGTCTTGGCAGCGGCTGTCAAGCGAGCAACATAAAGAACAAATATTGCCCCCATATGCAGGGCAATATGTCATGTCTTCTGGTTCGAAATGGTTATTGCAAATGCAGCATTCCATCTCCTCTTTAGTAGAAAAAACAACTGGCTCTCGCGCGATGTAGTATTTACCTTTTGTAGACCAAGCCAGTAACGGCGAGACAACAAAGGTAATCGCTAGAGCAATAAAGGACGAAAGAGCATCTAATATTTCTCCTAATAGGCCGAGGTGGCAAATAAAGCCAATGGCTGATGCGATCAGCATGGAACCAACCCCAACTGGATTTATGTCATAGAGGTGGGCGCGTTTAAACTCCATAGTCTTAGGGCGCAGTCCTAAGGGACGATTAATGGTGAGATCTGCAACAATAGTTCCTACCCATGCTAGTGCTACGATCGAATAGCTACCAAGTATTTCTTCTAGCACGCGGTAAATACCAATTTCCATGAGTACTAGTGCAATACCGACATTAAATACTACCCAAACAACTCTTCCTGGATGGCTGTGAGTTAAACGTGAAAAAAAGTTGGACCATGCAATGGAGCCTGCATAGGCATTGGTAACGTTAATTTTTAATTGGGATACAACAACAAAAACACCTAGTAACACTAAATTAAATTCTGGTGATTGCGTCATATAGCTAAACGCAGTGAGGTACATATGATTGGGATCAGTGGCTTCTGTTTCACTAAAACCATGGCTCAGAGCTAATACTGCTAGGAATGAACCAATTAATATTTTTAATACACCAACGAGAATCCAACCTGGCCCAGCAGACAACATAGCAAACCACCAGCGGAAGGTAGGTTTGTCTCTATGGGGAAGAAAGCGTAAAAAATCGACTTGTTCACCGATTTGAGCGATTAGCGAAAAAATAACCGCAGATGCTGCACCAAATGCGAGAATGTTAAAACCCTGGTTAACGGAAGTAGATTCACCTCTGGGTTGATAATTAACCCACAGATCAAAAGCTTCCTCATATTGATAGGCAATGCAAATGAGAGGTATTAGCTGCAGAATAATCCAAAGTGGTTGCGTCCAAACCTGGAAACGGCTAATCAATGTAATGCCATGGGTCACCAAGGGTATGATGATTACTGAACTAATAACGTATCCAATTGACAAGGGAATGTTTAGGGTTAGCTCCAGTGCTAGAGCAAGAATCGCCGCCTCGAGGGCGAAGAAAATAAAGGTGAATGAAGCGTAAATCAGTGAGGTTATGGTGGAACCTATATAGCCAAAACCTGCCCCACGAGTAAGCAAATCAATATCTGTGCCCTGTTTTGCAGCATGATAGCTAATTGGCAAACCAGTTAGGAAGATAATCAAACCCACCACCATGATAGCCGCAACGGCATTACTAAACCCATAGCTAATAGTGATGGCTCCGCCTATCGCTTCAAGTGCTAGGAAGGATATGGCACCAAGGGCGGTATTGGATACTCTGCCTGCAGACCAGCGACGAGCGCTCTTCGCAGTAAATCGGAGCGCGTAGTCTTCCAGGGTCTGGTTTGCAACCCACTGATTGTAGTTTCGCCTTACGCGAAAGACCTTCTGCTGCGCATTCAAGAAAAATATCCTCCGGTACAGCGTGAAATCCCCAATTAATTTAGGTAATTGAAGCTAAGTCCCTCCGAAACTAGATAACGTTAGAACGTTTGCAAGACGTACGCCAAGAGTAGGCGGCTTATCTGCATGGACAAACGATACCTCACCTTAAATTTTGAGCTCCATTTCGCCTATACGTCATTTTACGTATGTCCATGGTGCATCCTGCGAATGTTCAAGTTTGTAAATCCAGCGCAGACTTTTGAGTAAGTCAATCAAGCATGTCAATCACACGTAGGAGACCGAGACCATGAGTGACTTATTTGATAAAGCAACTATGTTGCATGGGGATAAAGAAAAAAGCGTGAAAACAAAAGGGCGCCGTTCTTTTGTGCGCGCTTTAATGGCTATTCCCATGGGAGTTATGCTTGCTTCGCCGCTTGCTCTTGCCAAGCCCGCCACCAGTGCAGTGAATACAACAGGGCTGGCGGTAACCGACACTGAAGTGACGGTGGGTATACTTCACTCCATTACCGGTACCATGGCAATCAGTGAAACTGGCTCTGTGCAAGCTGAGAAACTCGCGATTGATCAGATCAATGCCATGGGTGGTGTGTTGGGTCGTAAGATTAAATATATCCAAGAAGATGGCGCGAGTGATTGGCCAACCTTTGCTGAAAAATCTAAGAAGCTTTTGGTAAAAGATAATGTTGCAGCAGTATTTGGTTGCTGGACATCAGCTTCTCGTAAAGCGGTATTGCCAGTCTTTGAGCAGTATAACGGTATGCTTTACTACCCAACATTTTATGAGGGCTTAGAGCAGTCGCCAAACGTTATCTACACCGGTCAAGAAGCAACTCAGCAGATCATTGCAGGTATTGATTGGGTTGTTAAAGAGAAAGGCGCGAAGAGCTTCTACCTTCTAGGTTCTGACTACATTTGGCCTCGTACCTCCAACAAAATTGCCCGTAAGCATATCGAGAAGCTGGGCTTAAAAGTTAAAGGTGAAGAGTACTACCCCTTAGGCCACACCCAATTTAACTCTGTTATCAACAAGATCAAGTTAAGAAAACCTGATGTGATCTATGCGATTGTTGTCGGTGGTTCTAACGTTGCTTTCTATAAGCAATTAAAAGCAGCGGGTATTGATCCTACAAAAGAGAAACCTTTGGTACTGACTATCTCAGTAACTGAGGATGAGATTCTTGGAATCGGTGGTGAAAACATCGAAGGAACTTACGCTGCAATGAAATACTTCCAGAGCCTAGACAACCCAAACAACAAGGCGTTTGTTAAAGCATTCAAGGAAAAATGGGGTGATGAAATCGTAATCGGTGACGTAACACAAGCTGCTTATCTTGGACCTTGGTTGTGGAAAGCTGCTGTAGAAAAAGCTGGTTCATTCGATATCGACAAAGTTCGGGCGGCATCCCCCGGCATTGAGTTAACCACTGCGCCAGAAGGTTATGTGCGTATTCATGAAAACCATCACTTGTGGTCTAAGACTCGCGTAGGTAGAGCAAAAGCAGATGGTCAATACGACGTAGTATTTGAAAGTGCGGATCTTATCGAACCAGATCCATTCCCTAAAGGTTATCAATAGCCTCCGAGCTTAGGTGGTCTGCCCAATCAGGCCACCTTCTTTTTATAAGCTAATGCTTTCATTGATTTCAGGAAGGAGCTAACGATGTTTGCTGATTATTCCTCATCAGAATTAGTATCTATCTTTGCCATGCAAGGCTTTGCGGGATTAATTTTGTTTGCTGTTTTGGTTTTGATGGCGTTGGGTTTAGCCATCATTTTTGGTCAGATGGGGGTGATCAATATGGCCCACGGGGAATT
>JAKSAW010000026.1 GCA_022361455.1 Pseudomonadales bacterium
CTACATCAAATGCTGCCATCACAATTGCGCGACGTGCTGCGATTGCGGCTCTGGCCGCCTCTACGCGACGAACATGTTGTGCTATTCGTTTTTCGGTGGCTTCTATGGTCGCCATGATGGCCTTAAATTTCTGAGACTGAGTTTCAGTTGGCTTACTCAGTTTAGCGAGTTCCTCCTCGCTCTTCGCGATTTGCGCCTTGAGTAATTTCATTGAGGTTTGTGATCGAACGATATCTGTTTGAGCGTTATCCGCCTGACCATCAGTTAGTAATGTTAATAACGTGGAAAGATAATCGTCTTGTTGGACACTTAAGCCTTTAGAATGAGCAACATCGTATAAGCGCTCCTTGCAATACTGTTCTTTTGGGGCGGATTCCTGGGTTTTAATCTGGGTGGAGGAGGTCACCGGTACGTTTAAATTAGCTTGAGTGGAAGTAGGAAGGTCAAGTATCCCTTTGATGCCCATTACAGTACCGACCGCACTGAGGGCAGTTTTAGCGATATCATCGGCATGGCCAGTGGTTTGAAGGTCGACTGATTGTAATAAACCCGTATCACTGCGATTGATCTCTAAGTGTCCACCTGATAAGGCGCCTGGCTTGACATCTATCGCATAGACTCTTGATTGATCAGGTACAATGATGTCAGTGACCTTATTAAGGGTGACATCATGCCGTGTAGACGAAGACGTTTGTATACATGCGTTAACAAGAGCACCACCAGAAACGTTTGATAATACTTTTTCATCTGGTTTCACCTTCAGAGTAGTAGATTGGGTTGTGGTCTGAAGGGTTTCAAATGAGATGACTGATTCTGGCAAATAATAACGCAAACCCAGAGCGTCTGGATGATCAGAAGTTACTAGTGTCGTCGTACAGCCAGGCAATAGCAGGGCGCCAATTAATACGATAAGTGTGTTTCTTAAGTGCATATTGCTTTTCTCCCTGAGAGCAAACAGTATCCGTGTTAGGCGGTATGCATCGTGAATAGGTTGTTATTTTTTAATTGACGAAAGCGTCTCTCCCTTCGCCATCTTCTACCTTGGTGTACCTAGAATGACGGAAAACATAAGCCAGTGCAATCTAGCATAGTAACCCGATACCAAGAAGCTCTTAACACCCAGTATCTTAAAATCAATTCTAACAGCATTATACAAACTCGACGCAAACATGTGGTTTAGCCGACTGATGTAATTACCGTTTGTAATCTAGTTTACCATTGACGAATTTAGATAAGTAAATGCTAGATCTGCTCTATCTATTTTGGAGATTAGTTCTCTGTATTTAAGTAAGAACGTCGTAAATACTTCAAGTATCTACAAGCTTCACACTGAGAGGCGTGAGCCCTACTTATTCCAACTAAAGTAGCAAATCAAGCTGCTAATTTTGCGCCCTATTGAACAATATCCAACCATAGTGGTTAATTTCGTGCCTAGAAAGGTGCTGGATATGTGTAGTTTTAATCTAGATTGCATGTATTCAGGGTATTCAAAGTAGAAATTTCCTCCTGTGCGATGTTGTCCCGACTTTAAAACTTAAAGAAAAAACGGCCCCTAACCGATTAGTTTTATCATTTTCCCTAGTTTTCCATCAGTCATGGA
>JAKSAW010000241.1 GCA_022361455.1 Pseudomonadales bacterium
GACTTGGCAAGATTTAAAGTGGCTTCTACATTGACACCCTGCATCATGCCATCGCGACTAATATCGGTATAAACAATAGCGTCGACACCGTCGGACTCAAAACGCTTGGCACAATCGATAGCGGTAACGCTGGACACTTCTGCCCAACCATCAGTGGCGACCATGCCATCTTTAGCATCAATACCGACAATAATGTGACCAGGAAATTGCTCGCACGCCTCACTAACAAATTCCGGTTCCTTTACCGCCTTGGTACCGATAATCACGTAATCAACACCCGCTTCGAGGTAAGCTTGAATAGTTTCTAGCGTTCGAATGCCACCACCAATTTGAATAGGCAAGTCCGGAAACGCTCGGGCAATACGACGTACGATTTCGCCATTAACCGGCTCACCATCAAAAGCACCATTTAAATCCACCAAGTGTAATCGGCGAGCGCCTTGCTCTACCCACTGGCTAGCAACTTCAACAGGGTTATCTGAAAAGATGGTTTCATCATCCATTCTGCCTTGGCGGAGGCGAACACATTTTCCATCTTTTAAATCAATCGCAGGGATCACTAACATGTTTTTCATCTCGAACTAGTTTAAATCTAATACTTAGCTTTGGCCGTTCCAATTCATAAAGTTTTGCAGTAACTGTAGACCAGCTTTCTGACTTTTCTCTGGGTGAAATTGCACAGCAAAGACATTATCTTTATTAATTACCGCAGTGAATTTTTTACCATATTCACATTCGCCAGCAATGATGGATTCGTCTGAAGTTTCCACATAATAACTGTGCACAAAATAAAAACGGGCATTGTCCTCAATACCTTTCCACAAAGGGTGGTCCGGTTTGATATGGCTGACTTGATTCCAACCCATATGAGGAACTTTCAAATGCTCTCCATTAGCATCATGAAGATCATCACCAAAGAACTTTACTTCACCAGGAAAAATATTCAGACAGTCAACGCCATCATTTTCTTGACTGTGGGTCATCATGCTTTGCAGCCCCACACAGATGGCTAGAAAAGGCTTACTTTTGATGGCTTCCGCGACCACCTGATCAAATCCAAGGCGACGAATTTCACCCATGCAATCACGAATAGCACCTACACCAGGGAATACCACTCGATCAGCACTTAAAATGGTATCCGCATCCGCGGTTACAATCACTTTGCTGTCGGGAGACACATGCTCCAACGCCTTATGAGCAGAATGGAGATTCCCCATTCCATAATCGATTACTGCAACTGTATTAGTCATTTCAAAATCCGAATTGGTGCTAAATCTGAAGCAACACCATGAGTCAACGAATTATAAAGAGCCTTTAGTAGACGGCATCACACCCGCCATTCGCTCATCCATCTCGATAGCCATACGCAAGGCACGACCGAATGCTTTAAAAATGGTCTCAGCCTGATGGTGGGCATTAAAGCCTTTCAGGTTGTCCACATGCAGGGTGACCAAACCGTGATTCACAAAGCCTTGGAAAAATTCCCAAAACAGCTGAGTATCAAACGCACCAATATTGCCACGGGTGAACTCAACATCCATGAACAAGCCGGGTCGACCGGAAAGATCTAAGGCTACTCGTGATAGCGCTTCATCCAACGGCACATAGGCATGGCCATAGCGACGAATGCCTTTCTTATCGCCAATCGCTTGTTTTAACGCTTGCCCTAGGGTGATACCAATGTCTTCAGTGGTGTGGTGGGCATCGATATGTAGATCACCTTTGCAGTGAATAGTTAGATCCACCATGCCATGTCGAGAGACCTGATCTAGCATATGTTCTAGGAAAGGAACCCCTGTATCGAAATGACTCTTGCCAGTGCCATCTAGATTTATTTCTACCTTTATCTGAGTCTCTAAGGTATTACGCTCAACCACAGCGGTTCGTGGGGCAGCCTGCTCAGTCATTGGGGTCTCCATGTGATAATTTATATCGAGCTTAATCAGATTTAGGACCATTTGGCCCTGAAAGGCGCCGATTATACTGCAGAATCCATCAAGAGTCGTAACCTTCTTAACAACTCAGCACGATTAGCGGCGTCCACTAATAAATATACATCAAAAAGCCGTATACGGCGCCTAAAGGCAGGGTCTAGATAGTAAAAGGGAAGGAGCACCGGAAGAACACCGGCGCCCCAGGCAATCTGGCTTACGCTGGTTCTGTAAACGAACCCTCAGGTAAAACGTCTTGCGCTTGGTCTTGGGTAACGCTGCCATAATCAATGGCCGGCTGCTCTTGAGGAGTGGACATCACCATAATGTCATCGATCAGCGCGTAGTGCTTCTTCAACCATGCACCAACCCGTTTACGCTCCACAATACTCATTGCTTGACGACTATTTGATGCCGCCCAAAAACTTAGACTATTAAAGTCGATTTTACGCATCAATGTTGGTTGCAATTCAGCCAACTCAATAATGCTGGCACCGCGATCCATTGCTTGCTGGTAAGCGGGAGATGCGTCGAAATGCTCAAAAGCACCACCACGACCAAGGTTCTTAACCACAACCAACTGCAAGGCGGTATCTGGGAAGCTTCTCATCAGCTTCTCGAGCAAAAACATAGAATCTGCACCATCATCCATCACGTGCCAAAAATAGAGCTTGTAATCTAACTCGAGAAACATCTCGATTGCGTCGCTGTCTTCCATCCAGCGCGCTAATGGTGCAAAAGTCTGAGCGGCCAGGTCCACTAGAATTTGATGGTGAGGATTATCTTCTGCATATTCAACCAGCTCATCGAGGCTATCGAATTCATTTGCATCAATATGGGTACTGTAGTCACCATAAAAGCGCGAAAAAGTTTCGTGTGACCGATCCGTATCAAAGGCACGAAAAGCAATGCCAGAGTCGATAAAATATTGTGCTAATAAACGTGCGGTGAAGGATTTACCAACACCCCCTTTTTCACCACCGATGAAATGAATATTTCCCATGTCGTCCACCCCTAGAGCAACAGCTCAAACATATTAATACACGTTCAGCAGGATAGACTCAGGTGATAGGGAAAGTAAATGGATTTACCGGACGTTAATGAAAATGTCACGATGTCTGTTCTTTAGCTTTATCTAACCAGCCAAAAACTTTTTGATTGAGCGCATCTTTGCGCAGGGGCTTAGCCATATAATCGTCCATGCCTGCCTCCAAGCATTTCTCACGATCCCCTTCCATTGCATTAGCGGTCACCGCAATAATCGGTAAGTAGCGACCTTTTAGATTCTGCTTAATTTGGCGCGTGGCTTCGTATCCATCCATAACTGGCATTTGGCAATCCATTAGCACCAAACCATATTCATTGTCTTCAACCGCTTTCACAGCTTGCAAGCCATCTTCCACCATATCCACTTCGAAGCCGAGTTTTTTCAGAAAGCCTGCAGCCACCTTGCGGTTAACAGGGTTATCATCCACCACTAATACTTTCGGTAAGCCAGACCGAGCGGCATTTGCTTCGCTCTGCTGAGCTACTACTCTTTCCGCATCCAACATGCAGCCTAACAATCCTTCCCGGGTAAACGGTACGTATAAATGGGGCAATGGACGCTGACCATATTTTTCCTGCGGCAAACGTAATTGAATAATGCGCGCGTTTTGATTCTTGGCGAGGTAGGGATTCATCTTCGCCCAGAAACGATCACTCATTTCTTGGGCTATGAATATCCAGCGATATTCTTTTTGCGAAAGCACCTGTTCCAAGTTACGCACCACAATGGACTCTTTCACTTCCCAATCAAAGTCTATGCCCCATTGCTGACAGGCAATCTGCAACACCATTTTTGTTGCCGGTAAATCTCCAATTAATAGTGCCGCCCCACCGCGCTCACGTTTACTACTTAGTCGCTTACGCTCAGCCTCTAAAATATCGTGGCGCATTTCTTCGCCGGTTACCGGCAATTCGAAATAAAACGATGAACCAACGCCTTTTATGGATTTAACACCAATGGTACCGCCCATGGCTTCGACAATACGACGACTTAACGCTAGTCCTAATCCTGATCCTTCAAAACGTCGGGTGGTTGATACATCTTCCTGCACAAATGGTTGGAAAATTTCGCTCTGATCTTCGCTGGCAATACCAACACCTGTGTCTTTGACCTCCACATATAGGCGGCCATTGGAGAGCATTTCCGCCCAAACCAACACAGAACCATGGGATGTAAATTTCACAGCATTCGACAATAAAGCCGCTAAAACCTGGCGAACTTTAACAGGATCTAGAGTCACCTGATGAGGCATGTTCGCTTCAACCACAACACCGATATCTAAACCCTTACCGAAGGCGTCTGGTGCCACAACCGCAACTTGATCGTTTAACACATCCTGCAGCGTAACATGCTCATAATTAAATTCGACTTCGCCCTCTTCTAAACGAGTAAAGTCCATTACGTCATTTACTAGGGCTAATAAATTCTTACCGCAAGTCCAAGCCAAATCTAATTGTTGTTTTTGGTCTTCCTCTAAAGGTGTATCCCTTAAAATATCCAACATGCCTAACAAGCCATTCATTGGTGTGCGAATTTCATGACTAACAATAGCCAAGAAGCGGCTCTTATTTTCTGCCGTGGTGACTGCAATATCATGAGCTTCTTTAACTTCTTCGGAAGCTCTCACAATATCATTGATGTCCACCATCACACCGCGCAAACCCACCACATGCATACCATGAATTTCAACGGACAATAATGCCTTCAACCATACCCAACGATCTTCTGCATGCTTGGCTCTAAATTCCACATAAGTGTCTTGCGCCGAATCAACTGCATTTCTAAAAGTGGAGCGAATCTTATCTAGATCATCTGGGTGCACCCAGTTATGCCAATCTTGCATTTGATCTAATAATTCTTGATTGGAATGGCCTAGTACATGATCAGTCTGACCATTAACCATAGAAATTTTTACTGGATTAACATCCGCTTCCCAAACAATACAGTCGATGGAATTAATCAGTGACTGAAAACGCTCTTTAGCTTCATAGATCTCATCTAAGTAGCCTTTAATGTCTAAGCGCATATCATCGAGTGATGTTGCTAATTCACCAATTTCATCGTGTGTACGAATATCTACTTGGCGATTCAAATCACCACGCGCAACCGTTTTCGCCCATTCGGCTAAGGCTAAAATGGGTTTGGCGATTCGTCGCGCCACTACAATACTAATAATAAAAATTAAGAAGCAGGTTAACAGTGCAATCATTAATGCACGTTCGCGAATTACCGTTAAATCTTTTAAGGCATCATTGGCATCGCGAACCAGCAACAAACTCCAACCTAACGCCGACAAAGTTTCATAAGCGTTTGAAGGTTGGTTAACTACCAACATATGCTCATCACCACGCTCTATGTAGCGATGGCTAGGCACGTTCAACATTTGTTGTAATACGTAGGGATCTTCCACCGGCCACCAGCGGCGACCAAACACACGAAGGATATCGCTATTCGCGGTGGAACCATCGTCCTCGAGCAAAATAAAACTTGGCGCAGCGATAATATAGCCATCGCGATCAATTAAAAGCGCGTAGCCCTTTTCACTTTGACCATCGCTGACTACTTCGATGTCGTTAACCATTTCCAGTAGCTCACTCCAGCTAAAGCCGGCACTGAGCACACCAATCATTTCGCCACCAGAATCAGTTCTAAAAATGGGGACAGAAATGGCAACACCATAGCCGCCAACATATGGATCCAAACGCAATGCACCCAAGTTTCTCTCTTGAGTGGCTAGGGTTTCTTTAAACCAACGAGCTTCACTAACACCGGCACCTAATAAATCTTTATCGCCGGCGGCGACAATCATGCCATCCATATCGGCGACCACTAAATTGCTGTAGTAACCCCAAGAACGTTGGTAATCAGCAAGAATCTCACTCACTAAACCTTCAGGATCGCCTTTAGCGATTTCCTGCATGATTTCGAGCTCTGCCCAAGACTGAACATTTTCTGCGGAAAAATTGAAACTACGTTCGATTTGAGAAATGGCAAGATGAGAGGCAGCTTGAAGTCGTTCTCCGACCTGCGTGATCAGCGAATCCTTAGCTTGATAATAGACAATGGCACCAAAAATAAAGATTGGTACCAAAGATACAATCATCATAGAGAGCAAAAGCTTGCTCTGTATTGTAGGGGCGATACGCCCAGCAACCGACCTAATACTCATCAGTTAAATTGAACAGACAAAGCTGCTACACACTACCCATCAACTTTAATATCCCCTATCACTAGCTCTAAGCAAATTCGCCTCGAAACCTAGTAACGGCGAGCCAACTACACAACCACCATCTGCAAATATACAGTAAGTATAGCTCACCCCATTGGTTTACCCACTCTTTAGACCCTACATATTATGATATTTTCCGCGGGTCTTACACGGGTTACACTACGCCCGCATTTTACTGAAACTGTTATTATTTTCCCAACTTATAAGTGGTTATTTGCGCAATGACATGGCATTCAGCTGAACCCTTTCAAAACGCTGTTCTAAGTTGGTTTGACCTACATGGTCGTAAAGATCTTCCTTGGCAAAAAAACATCTCACCTTATCGAGTTTGGGTTTCGGAGATCATGCTCCAACAAACTCAAGTCAGCACCGTAATTCCTTACTTCGATCGCTTTATGGACAGCTTCCCTACTGTTGAAGATTTAGCGATGGCCCCAGAAGACAAGGTATTGCAGCACTGGACCGGACTCGGCTATTACGCCCGAGCTCGTAACCTACATAATGCAGCAAACCAGATCTGGCAAAACTATCAAGGCGCATTCCCCGAAAGTGTGGAAGGGCTCACCGAATTACCTGGAATTGGTCAATCAACAGCCGGGGCCATTGCCTCCATCAGCATGGGGCTGCGCGCACCGATCCTAGACGGTAATGTAAAACGAGTTCTGGCAAGATACCATCGAATTCAGGGGTGGCCTGGGCAATCTGTCACCCTAAAACAACTGTGGGACGCGGCAGAACACTACACACCCCAAGAGCGAGTGGCGGACTACACCCAAGCCATGATGGACCTCGGTGCCACAGTGTGCACGCGCAGTAAGCCTAAGTGCCAAAGCTGCCCGTTAAACGACAAGTGTCAGGGGCTAGAGCTGGGAGATGCACTAAAGTACCCAAATCCCAAACCCAAGAAGAAAATACCCACTAAATCCACCCATATGCTGCTAATCGAAAACCATGATGGCGAATTACTGCTAGAGAAGCGCCCGCCGAGCGGTATTTGGGGCGGACTGTGGAGCTTCTTGGAATCAGAGAACCTACCCACCGTGGATGAATTTGCAGATTCCTATCAGTTTGAACTGGAGGCACAAACCACCTGGGAGCCCATAAAACATACCTTCTCCCATTACCACCTGATGATCACCCCTATTCACTGGCGCGTAAAAGCGAAATCAAGCAAGGTAATGGAGAGCGATCGAGAGATTTGGTATAACCCCCAGTCACCCGCTGAATTTGGCTTAGCAACCCCCGTTAAAAAGCTAATCAAGCAATTCCAAAAAGCTTCAGGAAGCCCTGCACCATGACCAATACCGTTTTATGCCGCAAATACAAAACTGAACTGGAAGCCCTAGCTGTACCACCTTTTCCAGGGCCTAAGGGTGAAAAGATCCAGCAAACCATTTCCAAAAAAGCCTGGATGGAGTGGTTAAAGCACCAGACCATGATGATTAATGAAAAGCACCTTAACGTTTTGGACCCGAGCACACAGGATTATCTAGCTACCGAGATGGATAAGTTTATGGATGGGGATGATTACGAGCGGCCAGAAGGCTATGTACCACCGAGCGAAAGCACTGATTCCTAAGATAGTTTTATGACAGGGTTGACATAAAGGCCCACTAACGGTTTAATAGCGCGCCTCGCCCGGATAGCTCAGTCGGTAGAGCAGGGGATTGAAAATCCCCGTGTCGGTGGTTCGATTCCGCCTCCGGGCACCATGATTTGAAAACGCAGATGTCGAAAGGCCTCTGCGTTTTTTTATGGTCGTTTGAACGAAATCAAAAAACGAATGATAGCTAGCGAATATGAGAATAAGAAAAGCTAATTTACCAATATAAACACGCTCGCTGAAAACACCTTTTGGTAACTGAATAGACTTCCACCTTAAAGAAACTCTAAATACTCCCGCAGCTTTGACACCGTTTGAGGCAATTGTTGCTTTTGCAAAACAGCCAAGAAATCATCGATAGACATCTCAGGATTCTTCAATGCCAACCGTTGCGACCGTATCGCCTTACAACAAATAGGAGCAGCCATATCAAGCTGATAGAAAATAAAATCATCGGGATGAATGATATCGATAGCATATTGCTTTAGCGCTTCTTCCGGAAAGTCCTTTTGATTAAAAGTCACAATAGCATCAGCATTGCACCGAATCGCAGCAGCCAGCACATGGCGATCATCGGGATCAGGTAAATCTAGCGTTTCAATCAGATTTTCGTACCCGACAACCTTGGCCTCACGCACATGCAAATCCATTAAATCACGGGCACGCTCCAGCCTTTCTTTAGAATGCTTACCTTGACGCAAAACCGCCGTTATCCATTCCTCATGAATGTCATCAGACCAATACGCTTTGAACAAATCCGTTAAA
>JAKSAW010000025.1 GCA_022361455.1 Pseudomonadales bacterium
AGCAATTCGCTATTGAGCTATTCCCTAGTTGCTTTGGAGAAGTTTCTTCACTAGGCAATGGTTCGATTGGCGCCTGTTCAAGGATCATATGACAGTTAGTACCACTAAAGCCGAATGAGCTCACGCCGCCCATTCGCACCCTTGAATCCCATGATTGGTTATCAGTCACCACATCGATAGAAATATTGTTCCAATCAATATAAGGATTCGGTTCATTAAAATGTAGATTCTTTGGTAATTGCTCATGTTGCAAGGTAAGGACTAGCTTCATAAATCCAGCGACACCCGCTGCGGCTTCCAAATGCCCCATATTTGACTTTACCGTCCCTACCTTTAGTGACCTATCGCGATCTTCTCCATAAACTGTATTAAGCGCGGCCAACTCTATTGGGTCACCCAGCGGCGTACCGGTACCATGGGTTTCAATATATTCAATCTCATTAGCAGTAACTCGAGCGTCTTTTAATGCTTCTCTTATTACTTTTTCTTGAGCTAATTCATTGGGGGCAGTAATTCCTTGACTCTTACCATCCTGATTAACAGCTGAACCCCGGACTACTGCTAGTATGTCATCATTATCAGCGAGGGCATCAGATAAACGCTTTAGCACAACCGTGCCCGCTCCTTCACCCCTAACATAACCATTTGCTGCAGCATCAAATGATTTACAACGACCATCTGGCGAAAGCATTCCAGCCCTTGCAAAAATCATGGATGTCGTTGGTTCTAGAATTAAATTTACACCGCTAGCCAATGCTAAATCTGACTCACCCTTACGTAAACTTTGCATCGCAAGATGAATAGATACTAATGACGATGAACAAGCAGTATCCACTGACATACTAGGCCCTTGAAGACCTAACAGGTAACTTAAGCGGCCCGATGCTACAGAGTGAGAATTACCGGTGCCGCTATAAGGCGAGATATCTTCTAGCGCTAAAGATTCGGCCTGCATATGGGAATAGCCCATATGACAAATTCCAACAAACACACCTGTTTTCGAGCCCATTAGAGATTCAGTTGGAATATTGGCGTGTTCCAGCGCCTGCCAAGTTGTTTCCAATACTAAACGTTGTTGTGGCTCCATCAAGATGGCTTCGTTTGGGGTGATACCAAAAAAGTCTGCGTCAAATTGATCAACTTCATCAACAAGCCCATTACACTTGGTATAGAGCTTACCGATAGCTTCGGGATCTGGATCATAGAAATCGTCAGCAGGCCAGCGCTCATCTTTCATTTCAGTAATAAGATCTTCACCATCAAGAAGTGCATTCCAAAGCTTTTGTGGAGAATCAACCCCTCCAGGAAACCGACACCCCAGCCCTATTACTGCTATTGGCTCATGGCGTTCCTGTTGTAGCTTATTTAATTCCTGCTTTGTTCTTCTAAGCTCTTTAACTGCTTGCTTTAGTACACTAGAAGTATCTTTATTATTTTTAGAAGTCATAACGGTGCCTTAGTATGCCAAATGGCACACTGAATTAGAGTTTTGTTATTCTGATTTTTTAGAGAGTGCTTAGCGCATCAAGGCTTTCGGATGATTCTCCATCTTCCGGAACAGATCTTTCAGAAATTTCAGCGGCTAGACTATCCAACAGTGCTTGCACCGTTGGATATCGCATCATTTCCGTAGCAGGAATCGTCCGATGCAACATATCCTGCAATCGATCTACTAAATCGATAGCCTCTATCGAATCCACGCCGAGATCTGAAAATGGAACTCTAAGCTCCACTAAATGGGACTCTACATTGAGTTTTTCCCCTACCCACTTTTTCATCTCGGTTTCTAATTTATGCTGCCAATCCTGAATCACAACGGGAGATTCTTCAGCTGTAGTTTTCTCCACTGCGCTCACACAAACTGTACTAGATTGCCATGTTATTACAGGCACAAGATTACCAGCATGATAGAGCTTCTTAGCCTCGCAGCGTTGAATTTTGCCGCTTGAAGTTTTTGGTAACTTACCCTGAGCGATCAAGATAACCTTAGCGGGTCGAATACCATGACGAGATGCCATAGCTCTAACACCTTTATTGATCATTTCATTAAGCACATCGCTATCGGTAGACATTGCGCTCTTAGCAATTTCTTGAAGCAGCACAACTTCCTCAGTGCCATTTTCAGTAATTGAGAAAGCTGCTCCACAGCCCTTTCTAAAATCGTCATTAACTGACTGAAATGTTAATTCAAGATCTTGTGGGTAATGGTTTTTACCCGATACGATAATCAGCTCTTTAATTCTTCCAGTAACATAAAGCTCGCCATTTGCGATAAATCCCAGATCACCTGTTCTTAAATAACCCGGTGCAAAAACCGACTCCTCACCTTTTACTTTCGCGCGGAAAACCTTGTCCGAGAATGTCGGTTTCCCCCAATACCCTTCGGCTACTGAGGGACTATTAATCCAGATTTCACCAACACACCCATTCTCTTTTCGCTCATTGGTAATGGGGTCAATGATGCGGACATTAGCGCCATTAGCAACAACACCGGAACTGACCATCTCAGTTCGCTTTCCGGAACTGCTCTGTTCGATCGCGGATTTTTCATTTGAATCATCTGAAGTGCTATCGCTGAAAACATGCCCTTTTGATAACTTATCCAAATCGGTGCCCAATAACTTAACTCCGCGTCCTCTTGGTGATCCGGAAACAAATAAGGTGGCTTCTGCCAAGCCATAGCAAGGCAAGAATGCAGATTCATCAAACCCACAAGCAGTGAAAGCATTGCTAAAACATTTTAAGCTGTCGGTATTGATGGGTTCAGCACCATTAAAAGCGACTTTCCAGCTAGACAAATCGAGTTTCGAAATCTGATCTTGTGATATCTTTCGAGCACAATACTGATACGAAAAGTTAGGCCCACCACTGACCGTTGCTTTCATTTTGCTGATGGTATCTAGCCAAATGAAAGGATTCTTTAAGAAAGTAAGTGGAGACATCAATCCCACTTTCGCGCCGGCATACACGGGAGTAAGCAAACCGCCAATCAATCCCATATCATGGAACGGTGGTAGCCATATCACGGTGGTGTAATCACTACCATCGACTCCAGAAAAATCAGATGTCCTAGATTTAACAGCAAAGCTATTAATAATCTGCGAAAAGTTAGAGAGTAGGTTTTTGTGAGAAATCATGACACCTTTAGGGTGCCCAGTAGATCCTGAGGTATATTGTAGAAATGCTATATCCTCCGGTTTGGCATCAAAGGGTGTGAATTTTTCACCAGCATCCAAATCATCAAATAGATTCGTTGAAATACAATCAAGCTCAACATTATTAATAGGGTTATTAATCCAAGCTTCGATCATCGGCATCAAATTACTAGATGAAAGAACTGCCGCCGCATCACAATCTTTTACTACATTCACCAAACGGGAGATATCACGGGCCCCCATTGGTGGATAGGCGGGTACAGGTACAGCGCCTGCGTATAGGCATGCAAAAAAGGCTTTTACATAATCAACACCGGGAGCATATAGCAGCACAACATTCTTGCGACAAAGACCTTTTTTGGTCAACCCATCAGCAATAATACGAGCATATCGATCTAGATCAGCATAAGTTAAGCTAGTTTCTACCTCTCCATTTTCACCGATAAAATCTAAGTATGTTTCGCTGCTATTTCGTTGCGCTCGACTTAAAGTCATCTGCACAAGGTTAGGAACTATAGAAAAATCGTGCATACCACTATCCCCGAATTGTTTTTATAGTAACGAGAAATTTGAAATGGTGGCTTAAGCCACAAAGCAAACTAAATCTTCTTTTTATTTGAATTGATTAAATAGTATCAGGGGATAGATTTTTAAAACTTGTAAGATTAATGCCATTCGATTAGCGATCATGGCCATTTTATACCAATCGCTTAAAAGTGAGTCCGATAACTGAACTCTAGTACCGAAAACTCAATAACAGAACGCACATCCAAACCGGCAGAAGGATTATAGACAAAGTTATCAAGACCATTGTAATTGCCATTCGTGCTCGAGCCTGCGGGAATGAATTGGTCACTTTTTCCGTAACCTAATGAAATATCGAAGATTGATCCTTTTGCTAATTGATAACTAAAACCAAGTCCATATAAGTTAAAATCACCCAATGGTATCAAAAAATCTAATTTGTCTTTAGGTACTCCTGAGTCTCTAGGTTCGTAGCCAAACCGCACTGCCAATCGGTCTGTCGCCTGATACTCTATACCAAAGGCAAAGTTGGCCGAATCTTCATAGCCTCGTGGAAATATAATGGCATTCTTTTCAATATTCTCAATAAACTGGATAAAGGACAGGATCGGTAAAGGCTCGTCTAGCCTGAAATCGAACGCCTCCCATTTGCTAGTTTCGGTCCATTTATAATCAATATTTATTTTTAAATCAGGAAATAACTGAAGGCTGATACCTAATGCAGCATGCTGTGGAAGCACCAAATCAATATAGCCACTGGTATTAATCTGCCCTCCATTTTTAGTTAATTCAGTCGCAGTAACCACCGAACCCAAAAATGCGTTAGAATTCGCCAATCCGCTTAATAATCCAATAACGCCTTCATCAAGAGACACTTTAATGTCTCCTTCTAATCTGTCATCCGCCTCACTTTGATAAAGCAATCCTAAACTAAACCAAGGCGTTGGCTGCCATATAAAACCGAGATTTACCGTCGTAGAGATCTGTTTCTCAAGCTGAACATCAAGGTTTAAAAGCTTTGAAAATGGGCTTATTTCGCCTCCACATAAATCGACAGATACTCCCTGCCACAGATATCCATTATCTTCGCCGCCACAAATATCATTAGTCGCTGTATATAGCCCACCGAGCAATTGATTTGCTGCTCGATAATCTAAATTAAGCCCGATACCCGTGTAGGAAAAGCCGATACCCATCCCAAAAGAAAATGTATCGCTAACCTGCCAAGCAATGGTAGGCGAAAAGAATGTAACCCGAGACATACCAATTTCTTTTCCATAGAATCGGCCAATATCATTTTCATCGCGCACATAACCCAACATTAAAGGCGCGTAAACCGAAGTTCCTAGAGTAAAATTTGAAGCTGGTGGGTTGTAGCTTACTCCTCCCAAAGGCGCTATTAGAGCTGGGATTTCGGTCACTCCAGAACCGGGCAAGTAAACAGCAAAAGCCTCGATTTCACTGCTTGTATCCACCATAGGATCTTGCAAACCATATCTGTCGAGCAACTCTTGGTATTCAGAGTTACTATGGAATTCGCCATAAACATCCGCATTACCCAGCACAAGCTTAAGTTGCAGTTGCCGCCCCTTTAGCTTGGCTAAGCCTGCCGGATTAAAGTGAATGGCATCAATACCTGGAGGATCAGCAGTGACAGCATTACCTAACGCGATTGCTTTAGCGTTACCAATCATAAGATTTTGCGCCATTTGAGCTGATACCGACATCGGCAAAAGCAAAAGGCTAATTATTATAAGCCAACAAAATAAATAATTGCCGGATACAGAATTAAATCGCTGCGTGGTATTCACACAACTCATACAGCTTATACAACTACAGACCACAACACTTTCTCTAGATGCCTAGAAGTTCAAGCGAGTCTAGCAACGATTATGATCAATAAACTTGTAATAGCAGGCCTGGCGACT
>JAKSAW010000024.1 GCA_022361455.1 Pseudomonadales bacterium
ATTCGATTTCCCCCGTGTCCCCATCCAGTGCCAGGACAGCATCAGAGTAGAGATTGTCTCCCAGGCGTACATCGCCGTTCCAATCCGGGCCAGGATTACCCGTACCCCAATAGATTTGATTCAGCTCGGGGTCATAGGAGCCAGTAATCCAGGTTGCAGCACCGCCCGTGCGCCAGGAATCACCTAACCAGGTGTCATTACCATATTCACCGGGGCCAGGTATCACATAAGTGCGCCACTCCAGTTCGCCAGTTTCCGGATCGTAAGCATCGATAAAGCCGCGGATGCCGAACTCGCCACCGGCAATGCCAGTGACTACTTTGTCTTTTACGATTAGCGGTGCCGCCGTCTTGCTATAGCCAGCATCATGTCGAGCCACTTCTTTATCCCATAACAGGTTACCGGTGCGGGCATCGATGGCCACCAGATGGGCATCGAGGGTGGACATGAACAAGGTTTCACCCAGAATGGCGACGCCGCGATTATTGCGACCACAACAGATGCGCAGATCATCGGGCATCTCATGATCATAGCGCCAGTATTCACGACCGGTTCGTGCGTCTACCGCGACCACATTACTGGGAGCCTCGGTGATGAACATGATGCCGTCCACAACCAGGGGTACCGTTTCGGCACGATCGATTACCGGGATCTGGTAGGCCCACTTCATCTCCAGTTGATCCACGTTATCGACGTTGATCTGATCCAGCAGGCTGTAGCGCTGGCTGTCCAGTGTGCCGGAATACATCAGCCAGTTTTCTGGCTCATTGCGGGCATCGACCAGACGTTCCCAGGTGATAGGTGAGAAAGCTGGCGTTATGACAGTGGAGAATTGATCTTCCTGCGCAAGTGCCTGTTGGGCTAGCGCAGTAGCGAAGAGTAAACAGATAATTTTCTTCATTGGGGTAATACCTCTCGGCGCAGGGAGAACAGATAGGCGACGAGGTCGTCCAGTTCTTCATCTGTCAGCTCCCCTTCATAACTGGGCATGGTAGATTCTTCGATGCGTTCGTAA
>JAKSAW010000591.1 GCA_022361455.1 Pseudomonadales bacterium
CTGTGTATTTGCTTGGGAATTCGACACCATGCCCCTTGAAGCGTGGGACAATGATCCAAGGCACAACTGGCAATACGTGTTCTCGCAAATAACGGGCGTAATTAGTACCAGCGAAGAAACGGCCAAACAAATAAAAGCATTAATGGGAGATTCATACCCATGCTGTGCGATTCCTTCAGCAACCTGGAATAAGTACAGCAGCGTTTTCGCGGCAGGCGGCTGGGAACCGCTTACCAGCGATCGGCACATTCCATTTACTGGCACGGTTATCGATAGCCAAGCTATTGCATTCTCTGCCGAAGGTTTGGCACACCAACCTCCACAACTGGAAGCGGAACCTGATCTTCCCACACCTACTAAGCCAACATTCTTCGAATTTATTAAGCAATCATTGGCTATCAGAAAAGCCTACAAAGAAGAAATATTGGCGCTTGATCAAGACCAGCCTAAAGAAACAACACAGGAAATTGCAGAAGAAAATAAAGAAACCGCAACGTTTCATAACTTAATGATAACCGGCGTGGTTTACACAACCCTTTTAAACCCCGCTGATAATCGAAAACATTGGTGTGAGATCGTCACCGCATTTTGCTGGGCATTTAAAGATAAGTCGGATGCAACGCTAATCGTTAAAATGACCCATCACGATCCTGGTTTCTATCAAACAGTGCTAATGACGATGCTTTCGCGGTTATCCCCGTTCAAGTGCCGGGTGTTGATTCTGCATAGTTTTCTAAATCACGATGAGTACAAAACACTCATTGCCAACAGCACCTTTTACGTAAACGCATCCAGCTGTGAAGGACTTTGCCTGCCGTTATTGGAGTTTTTATCCGCTGGCAAACCAGCCATTGCACCCGATCACACCGCGATGAAAGATTACATGAATAGCGATATCGGATTTGTGCTTAAGTATTGCAATGAACTAGCTTGCTGGCCCCACGATCCATCAGGAATGCTCACAACTCATCGTACGCGATTAAATTGGGAATCGTTAATGCGCGCATTCGCAGCCAGCTATCAATTAGCCAAGGAAACTCCCGAACGCTATAAGAATATGTCGCTAACCTCGAGCAATCAGCTCCACTCATTTTGCTCGATTGAATTTGTGAGCAAAAAGCTCAGCGAGTTTTTATGCACTGAAAAGCCAACAGCAGCATGCAACGAGGCCGCCTCTTGAAAATCATCGTCTACTCAGAAGTCAATGCCGATAATGCCTCCACAAGCTTGGGCAAGCCTGACTATAGCTATTACTTTGTGCTGAAAGACTATTTACCCGCATTAAAAAAAATGGGCGAAGTCATCATTGCAAAAAGCATCGAAGACATAGACAAAATATACAGTGCAAACGGCGAAAAAGATTGTGTGTTTCTTAGCTTCACACCGCCACAAAAAACACCACAAAACCTCAACTGCCCAACCTTTCCAGTCTTTGCCTGGGAATTCAGCACAATCCCCAATGAACATTGGCTGGACGACCCCAATCAGAACTGGGCAGAGGTATTAAAGCACTTCGGCCAAGCAATTACTCACTCAGAACTAACGGTATCCGCGGTAAAGCAAGCTAGTGGCAACGATATGCTCATTGAATCCATTCCTGCCCCTGTCTGGGATAGATGCCAGGGCCTTTATGAGCAAGTTAAAAGCCGAGCGCTAGACGCTGTGCAACAAATCGATATCAAAAAAGCCATTGTATTTGATACCAACAACCCAGAGCACCGACAATGTATTCCGAACCATGATGAAATCAAGCATGCAGTTTCAGTCGCACGCTCTCCGGACAAGCAGCCTAAGCCCACAAAAAAAGAAATTAGATCTAAATTTATCGATGAGTGGCGCGAGAATGTTCTAAAGCCTTTCTCGCCTTTTTTATACCGAGCCACCTCTTCTAACGAACACCTCAGTAAACGATTTTCAAGCGGATCGGGTAATATTCGCGTTAAAAATATTGTTGAGCCCACGTCCGTTGAAGGTTCAGATTTTTTCGATAGCCCCGTTCTTACACCCGGCGACCATCAACTGGAATTATCGGGCGTGATATTTACCTCCCTGTTTAATCCCTATGACGGGCGAAAAAACTGGGGTGATATGATGATGGGCTTTATAGCTGCGTTTAAAGATAATCCAGATGCAACCCTGGTATTTAAATTGGCACACCACAAATACAAAGCGGCATTTAATGACATGTTAATGTGCATGGCGTTAATGGGCGATTTTAAGTGCCGAGTTGTTATTATTCATGGCTACTTAAGTGCCGATAGCTACCAGAAGTTAATGACATCCACTCATTACATTGTGAATGCATCCTATGGCGAAGGGCAGTGCTTGCCCTTGATGGAATCGTTATCTGCCGGTATTCCGGCCATTGCCCCAAGGCACTCAGCAATGGTGGACTATATTAACGAAGACATCGCCTTTATTGTAGATAGCTGGGAAGATGCAACAGCCTGGTCTCATGATCCAAGGCTAGCCTATAGAACCTTAAGACATCAGATTCATTGGGAATCCCTAGTAGATGCGTATAAAAAAGCCTACAGGCGAGTAAAAGAAAGCCCCATGCTTTATCGCCACATGCAAGAGGCGGCTAACCAGCGTATGAAGAACCACTGCTCAGAAGCGGTAGCAATAACCAAGATGCAGTCTCTATTTTCACGCATGAAGGAGGCTAGTAGTGAATCCCAATGAAACCCTTTTTCGCACACTAATCGGTGCTGGTGAAACTGAAAGCGACATAAAGCAAATCTGGGAAAAAATATCCAATGAACCCGGCTTTGTCGACTCTAAAGGCTGTGGGCTGTTAGATGTGGTACAGAGCGGTTGGTATCAAAACGATACCAATGAATTGTTTAAAGGCTTCCATATTTCGGATAAAGATATCGTGGCAGATATTGGTTGTGGCGACGGTGGCGCCACCCTTTTTTGCGCAAAGCGCGGTGCTCACGTGCACTATAGCGATATTGAAGCGGCAAAAGTTGAAAAACTAGCGAACAAACTTAAAGATCAAGGCATAACCGGGTGCAAAGGTTACAAGGCTGAAGCATTAAAGCTCCCTATGAGCAGTGAACTAGCAACAAGAACGGTGTGTATGGAGGTGCTTGAGCATGTGGAGTCTCCTAAAGAGTTTCTAGATGAACTAGCCCGAATCACGCAGCCTGGCGGACTGATTCTTATCTCAACCCCTGATGCTCGCTCGGAAAACATTCAACGCAATATCGCGCCCGATATCTATTTTCAAAAACCCAACCACATCCATATTTTTGATCAAGACGAGTTAGAGCAACTCATCCAAACAGCAAACTTAGAGTTAGTGAGCCACGACTATTTCGGCTTTTTTTGGACTCTTTGGATGATGTTTTATTGGAGCATCGCAAAATCTGCTGGCGCTAACACCGACGAAGTGGCTCACAATTCCGTAGAGCCTCCTTACCCACCACTTCTAAATGATTGGGCGAAGTTATGGCATGCAATGATTAACTTGCCAGAAGCAGCTCCCATGAAGCAGGTACTGGATCAAACGCTCCCAAAAAGCCAAGTGGTTATTGCAAGAAAACCCAATTA
>JAKSAW010000858.1 GCA_022361455.1 Pseudomonadales bacterium
ATATCCCGATCGAGGGCCAACCTGGTTCTGCCGGGCTGGCGGATGTGGCTCGGGTCAACTCGCCGTTCCTGATCATCAGCGGTAAGGGCAGCTTCCCGAAGCCGACAGCGGATCAAGCCGGCAAGCTGCGTCTGGTCTTGGGCGGCGGTGGATTGCTGCTGTTTGACGATGCCGGCGACGGCGATGATGATGCCTTCTACAAGAGCGCGCTGGAATTCATGCAAACGGTCTATCCCGAACACGGCCGTCCCCAGGTGATTCCTCAGGATCACGCCATTTACCAGAGTTATTACCTGCTCAAGAAACCCCGCGGTCGCCGCAACAAGAAAGACTACTTGGAAGGCTGGCAACGGGGTACACGCACGAATGTGTTCTTCTCCCACAACGACCTGTTGGGAGCCATGGAAGCCGACCCCCTGGGAAACTGGCAGCATAATATGGAGTTGGGCGGCGGTTTGCGCCGGGAACTCTGCTTCCGCCTGGGCATTAACCTCACTTATTACACCCTGACCCTTAACTATAAGAAGGATCGGGCCTTCCCGCCCATTATCGAACGGAGCCGACGGTTATGAACTTTCCCGAAATCCAACTGGAACCCGTCGGCCCGATCTGGATGGAGATAGGGGTCATCCTATTGACCCTCGCCGTCTTTGCCTATGCCGTCTACGGAACCCGACATCAGCGCGGCATGGTACGCGCTACGGTCATCGGCCTGCGGTTCTTGGTGTTAGCAATCGGACTCCTGCTGTTGCACCATCCGTCTCTGACCCATCGCACGACCGCGCCGCAAGAGCAGCGCCTGGCCGTGGTAATCGACCGCTCCGGCAGCATGGGTGCGGACAATGACGAGGGCATCACCCGTTACACCAAGGCCTACGAGACCATTGAAGAGCTGGGCGATTCGGTGGACTTCGACGTTTTCGAAATGGATCAGTCCCTAAGCGAATCCATGGGCAACAACCTGCGCCCGCGCAAGCTCTCGGGTAATAAGACCGATTTCTACAATAGTCTGACCCAGCTGTTCAACGGGCAGGGCGATTACGCTTCCGTGCTGTTGCTTTCCGACGGGCATGACTTGGGTCGGCTCAGTCAGATGCCGTCGGATGAAACCGGCCGCTGGTTGGAGCGGGTTAACGCGCCGCCGGTCAATACCGTCTTGATCGGTTCTAAGTTGGCGGGGCCCGAGGTTGCCATCCACTC
>JAKSAW010000023.1 GCA_022361455.1 Pseudomonadales bacterium
CTGAACAAAGTGGATTCGTGAACGCCATGCTGCTACTAATTCTTGCCGGGGCGTTCACTAAGTCGGCGCAATTTCCCTTTCACTTCTGGCTACCTAATGCAATGGCAGCCCCCACACCAGTTTCGGCCTTTCTGCACAGTGCCACTATGGTAAAAGCAGGCGTGTTTATTATGGCAAGGTTGCATCCAACGCTATCAGAGCAAACGTTATGGTCGACTGCCCAGCTTTGGGCGGGCGCAGTAACTATGCTGTTAGGAGCCTGGCTTGCCTATCTTGCAACCGATCTAAAAAAGGTTCTCGCCTACTCTACGCTCATGGCTTTGGGCACTCTCACATTGCTACTAGGCATTGGCAGTGAATATGCCTTGATCGGCTTTGTGAGTTACTTACTGGCACATTCGCTGTATAAAGCATCCCTGTTTATGTTAGCCGGCGGTATAGATCATAGCGCAGGAACAAAAGATCTTATGACATTGAGAGGACTAAAGTCCTCTATGCCGATCACCTTCGCGTTGGTAATTATTGGCGCCTTATCGCTGGCTGGCTTGCCGCCCCTATTTGGTTTTATTGGTAAAGAGCTTTTACTCGAGGCAGGGTTGGGCGCTGCCAGTTGGGTTATCGTCTGCATTGTTATCGCTGCGGCCCTAGTGGTGGGTGTATCGATAACCCTGATCATTAAGCCTTTTCTTGGTCAACCTGCGGCTCTACCAAAAACACCCCATGAATCGCCACCTGCCATGCTAGCCGGGCCAGTGGTATTGCTATCACTCTCAGTACTGTTCGGACTAGCCCCCGTATTGGCCCAAGATGGCTTGGTACAAGCAGCGGTTCATTCCATTGTCGGCAACGATCAACCCGTTGTTCTTAAACTATGGCATGGAGTGAATACGGCGCTAATGATGTCGATGCTCTCAATTGGTATTGGCATTGCGTTAGCCTTTGTATGGTTGCGAAGCCGCGCTATGGCGAAACAACTCTGGAACTGGTCAGACCGATTTGGGCCTGAAAGTTTTTACTTCCGTTTAATGGACGCTATTGCTGGCTTTGCGACTTTGCAAACACGCATCATCCAAAACGGTCGTTTGGGTATTTATATGATCGTGTTAATACTCGCCACAGTTGTTCCTGTTGCTTGGGTGCTGGCGAATTCTGTGGGCCTACCCAGCTGGACGATGTCACTCACACCCACCTTGTATGAAGCGGCAATGGTTGCGCTAATGTTGGTAGCGACTGCCTTTGCGGTTACCACCAATAGTCGTTTCGCATCCATCATCAGTCTGGGCGCTATGGGCTTTTCAGTGGCACTATTATTCGTCCACTTCAGCGCACCCGATTTAGGGATAACTCAAGTGCTCGTAGAAACGCTTACCGTTCTTCTGTTGGTCTTAGTATTAATACGTGTACCGGGCTTTGTTCGCTTCTCCAGCCCTTCAGAACGACTACGCGATGCTGCTGTGGCTTTGTTTGCAGGCTTTGTACTAAGTTGGGTGGTATTAGCCGCACTCCCAATCCAATGGGCACCTAGCATCTCAGAGTATTTTATCGATAACAGCTACGAGTTAGGCAAAGGCCGCAACATCGTTAATGTAATCCTGGTAGATTTTCGAGCATTAGACACGCTAGGAGAAATTTTCGTTCTGGCGATCGCTGCGCTAGGAGTTTATTCCATGATGAAACTTACAAAGGGGCCAAAGCATGACAAAGCATAAATTGGCTCACGCTGAAGCTGATAGTCTGATTCTAAGAACAGCCACGCTAATTGTATTGCCCTTGCAATTAGTATTTTCATTATTTCTATTGCTACGTGGCCATGATGAACCGGGCGGAGGTTTTATCGGTGGGTTAGTCGCTGCAGGGGCATTCGCACTGTATCTATATGCTTACGGTGTACATGCGCTCAAACAATTACTACGAGTATCCCCCAAAG
>JAKSAW010000022.1 GCA_022361455.1 Pseudomonadales bacterium
CTGGACCTCGCCGTTAGAATCGGCGAACTGCGCGATTCAAGTCTGATCGCCAGGCGATTGACGACCATCCGACGTGTTTTGGCCGCAAGCCCGGATTATTTAGCACAGCATGGTACGCCAATACATCCGTTGGAACTGACTGACCATGTCGGCTTGCATTACAGCAATATTAGCCACCGCGATGGTTGGCGCTTCTACGATCTCCAACAACGTGAATGGGTACCGGATCTCCCCATTCGATTACGGGCCAACAATGGAGATCTGTTAATCGCTGCCGCAGAGGCAGGCCTGGGGATATTGGTCACGCCGACCTTTATCGGGCACACATCGATCGAACAGGGACGATTAGTGCCGCTGCTGAGCGATTTCCATCTTCCCGATTTGGGTTTGCACTTGGTCTACACCCCAGGCCGGCAACTCTCGCAACGGGTGCGGGTCTTTGCTGACTTCCTCGCGGCGCGGTTCGGTGAGAAACCTTATTGGGATGCCTGCCTGCGAGATCCGTAGTCTTCGCGTATCGCTGAAAAGATCCAACGCAATAGGCGCCGGTTAAACCAAGCGATCCAAGATATCGGCGAGAAGCTTGGTTTGTTCCTTTCTTGAGAATCGCCGAGCGGTTTCGAGTGCGCAGACGGGCTCGTCATGATCGCTTAACCGCTTCAGAAAGCTTCGAAGTTTAACTTCGATTGCATTCGCATCATCCAGTGGGGCAATTGTTGATAACCCGGCCTCCCTCAGTGTCTTGGCCGTGTCTCCATGCTGGTCGGTAAGAGCGAATATCGGGCGCTGTGCGCGAAAGTACTCGTAAAGCTTTGCCGGTACTTGACGATTGCAATTGGCGGCCTGAAGTAGCAATAGTCCATCGGCCGAGAGCATCTCTGTTAGTGCTTCCCGATAGGAAATCGGAGACTCGACGGAGACAAGGTCTGATATTCCGTGCGTATCCAGTAGTCGATTGACGAACTCATCGTGACCTGTGGCACGCAACACAATTTTCAAGCTACCTTCATCGACCTCGCCTCGTTTCTTCAGACGACTGAGTGCCAGAAACAAGCACTCGGGGTCTCTTTCATCCGGATAGAGAATCCCGGAGTGGACGAGCGTTATACCGCCTGTCGATACCGATTTCTCGGACGAGATAGCATGCTGCTCTACTTCACTGAATACGGTTTCGTCATATCCGTTTGGGATCGTCATCCACTGATCAGTTTCCGCTTCCGGGTACCTATTTCGGAGATCTTCTTCCGCTGATGAAGTAGCGAACACAATGTTCCTTGCATGCACCGCGACTTTTCGCTCGATAAAC
>JAKSAW010000508.1 GCA_022361455.1 Pseudomonadales bacterium
ATGGGGTCGACCTCGGCATCTTGTTCGAAAAGTACCACGATGGTTGTAAATATAACCTGATGACTTTTGCGGTAAAAATCCTCGGGGTCCAAGTGCTCCAAGACTTGAGCAATATTGGTGCTGGTCAACAACATCGAGCCAAGGCAAACCCGTTCCGCGTCATCGTTGTGGGGCATGCCCTTAAGCTCGAATTTTTCCTCTTGCAAAAGCCCCTCCCCATGCAAGCGGATTCCACGTGAAACGGAACCGCGAACTCATTAAGATATCATGCTTGCCTTTCGACTTAAAGAATGGTGTGATTGTGAATCATCTCGGTCTTTTTCGGAGGGAGGTAATCATGGTCGGCAGAGGCAGGAAGAGCAGTAAATTCGGTTCGATCAAGCAGGGTGGATTACACAAGAAAAAAGGGTTCAGCAAATCCGAAAACCTGGGTAAATTGATGAATAAGCACCGCCAGATTGAGGATGTCCTTTACACCTATACGGCTACCGGCGATATGGTTTATGAAGATATGGATTTTACGATCGAAGAATTTTCCGACATGACCGGTGCAGATTTGGAAGAACTTCTCGAAGACTTGAACAATGCGGTAAAGGTCAAATGATCGACGGGTTCCTGGACTATGACCGCGTCGTGAGACTGGGCCCCTGCGGTTCGACGAATGACGAGGCCTTTCGGTTTTTAAGCGCTCGAACAGATTGCCTGGTTTGGAGCCTGGAGCAGACCGGGGGTCGAGGCAGTCGTGGCCGTCATTGGATTTCGCCTCCGGGATGTCACCTTGCCATGACGGTCGCATTTATGAGCGAAGGCATGCCCGTTCCTGGTAAGTTTTGCTATCCTCTGGCCGCTGGTTGCAAGTATCGGCATGCTGCGGACCGTCTTGACGGTAGGTGCCTTCTTCGCCGTGCTGCCACTGCTCATTCAGCGCTACGCCACCGACAACCATCGCCTTTGGGAAGCCAAACGCCGCGCAGCACGATTGGAAAAGACCTCCCACGTCTACCCCCGCGGCAGCAAGCGGCGCA
>JAKSAW010000021.1 GCA_022361455.1 Pseudomonadales bacterium
CAGAAGCCAGCTAGATCGTAATCTTCACCTTCGTACATGCCAGGCATCTCGGCAGTTTCACCGCCCACCAATGCAGCACCGGAAAGCTCACAGCCCGCACCAATGCCTTCAACAACGCTAGCGGCCACATCTACATTTAAGTGGCCGGTGGCGTAGTAATCTAAGAAGAACAGCGGTTCAGCGCCAGCAACTATCAGGTCATTGACGCACATGGCCACTAGGTCGATGCCGATGGTGTCGTGCTTATTGATATCCATGGCTAGCTTTAATTTAGTACCTACACCATCGGTACCAGACACTAGCACGGGTTTATCATAGCCTTTTGGTAGCTCAAACAAGGCGCCAAAACCGCCCAAACCAGCCATGACTTCGCTACGTCGGGTGCGCTTTGCAACCCCTTTGATACGCTCTACCAAAGCGTTTCCAGCATTAATATCAACACCGGCGTCTTTGTAGCTTAAGGATACATTGGAAGGAGTGGAGTCGTTTGAGTTGCTCATGGGCAGGGCATCAACCTATATAAAAACTTGTTAAAGATACATGCAACTCGGTCCGATCGGAGCCGAGGTGCGCTATTCTACCAAGACAGGGAAGGCGTTCCTATTGATAACGAACTGTTTTTAGCGGTTTGATCCATAGAAATTGGGGTGTAAACTTCCAGCATTCGTGCTTATGACCTAGTTAATTTAGTGCCAGTGTGCCATTGTCGATAATCACGACGCCTAAACGCAATGCCAACAAACAAAGCCGACAAGTAGTTTTCCAAATATGCTATTGAAAAGAATTAGATCTATTTGGGTGGGGGTAGCGGGCTTAATTGCTTTGCTATTGGCCACTTCCGCCGCAGCAGTAGAAGTTAAAGACTTATATAAAGCAACGGCAGTTGTGGCGGATCGGAGCGATGCGAGCCTTCGCCACGGCAGCCAAGAAGCCCTGGCAGAAGTGGTGATTCGAGTATGTGGCGATTCAACAGCTTTAGAGTCTTACGATATTCGCCAAGCAATGGGGAATCCAAGCCGATTCATTGAGCAATATGGATTCGATCGAATCACTCAAGAGAACCCCGAAACCGGTTTGCCAGAACCTGCTTTTGAATTAAAAGTCATCTTTAATGCCCGAGGAATTAACCAGCTTATTCGCCGTGCAGGTTTGCCTATTTGGGCGAGTAACCGAGCTGAGTTGCTGGTGTGGTTAGTTACCGATGACGAAAATGGTCGACGCTTGGTGAACGCGGATACTGCCCCTGAACTGGTGGCCTCTATACAAGAGCAAGCCCAGCGTCGCGGCCTTCCCATTGCATTTCCTTTGAACGACTTACAGGATCAGTTGGCTGTTACCCCAGGAGATGTCTGGGGGATGTTTATGGATCGCATTCAAACGGCCTCAGAGCGCTATGCGCCTGGCGCTGTGTTGGTAGGTAAGGTTTATGCGCCAAGTGTCGAGGGCAGGCTAGCAAACTGGAGCCTAATGCTAGATAACCAACAGGATATGTTGGAATCTCGTGGTCTGGAGTTGACGGAAGTGATTACCCCAGCCATTGAACTGTCTGCGGACAAGTTGGCTAGCAAGTATGCAGTTACCTTAGGCGGTGGCGATACTGATTTTGTTTGGTTGAACGTGCAGGGGGTGGAAACCTTAACTGACTTTGCACAATTGACCGCCTACTTGGAAAAGTTAGTTGCTATTCGCCAGGCAGATATGGGCCAGCTCCAAGAAGATCAAACGCGCTTTCGACTTTATCTGGAAAGCAATATCGAAAACCTAAAACAACTGCTAGCACTGGATAAAAAGCTTATTGAAGTGCCTAATCAGCAACCTACATTGTCTGTTTCTTTATCGGCTGTCGATGATCAAACAGTCATTGAAGGCGATGCCATAGCGACTCAGCCACAGGTCGAAGGCGAGATCGCCCCCTTAATCCCATCTTTAGAAGTACTCACACAAATTCCCGAGCTGAGTTACCATTGGCATAGAACCTATAATCAACCATTACAGAGTGATCAACCGATTCAAAGCCCGGAAATTTAAAGGCAGGTGCGTTGAAAAATAGTCCCATTCTAAAATCCATACCGAATGCACTAACAGTGATGCGCATACTGTTGGTGATTCCGTTCGTATGGGTGCTGTTGAATGAGCAATATCAATTGGCGCTACTGTTACTATTCATAGCGGGTGCATCCGATGGTTTAGATGGATTCCTTGCCCGCCACTATGGTTGGTATAGCTGGTTTGGATCGGTTGCTGATCCTATTGCCGATAAAATTTTATTGGTCGTGTCATACATTGTGTTGGGCTATATGGGGCACTTGCCTTTGTGGTTGGTCTGCTTGGTGGTAGGGCGCGATATCTTAATTTTCTCTGGTGCCTTTGCATATTGGAAAATGGTTGGTCATTTTGAAGGCAAGCCCACATGGTTGGGAAAAATCTGCACTTTTACGCTAATTGTTTATGGCTTACTCGTTTTGGTTCATCTTGCGCTATTTAGTGTCCCTCAGTTATTAATCGACGCTGGAGCCTGGTTGGTAGCAGGGCTTTGTGTGTTCAGCGGTTTACACTATGTGTATTTGGGTATTGTTAAAAC
>JAKSAW010000892.1 GCA_022361455.1 Pseudomonadales bacterium
CGCCCTCATGACCTATAGCACCTCAAGTGCTAAAGATGACTCACTCTCACTCAATGGATTTAGCGGCCTATATAACGTTCCCAATGCACATGTGACAGAGTATGGTACGGGCATCGCATCATATTCGGATATGATGTTTTTCAATGATGAATATCGCCATAACAACAATATCGTTGGTAGCTTTGGTGTTTTGCCTCATGTTGAAGTGAGCGGACGAATAGCCTGGTTCAATTCGCACACCAACTTTTTTGAATCGGAAGAACCAGAAGCGAGAGACTTGTCTGCAAATATTAAAATCAACATTCCCTTTATTCCTGAAGACTGGTTTCATCTGGCTATCGGGGAACAAGACGTTGGTGGCGCAGCTAGCTTCTTCGATGCACAGTATATAGTCGCCAGCAAACGCATTGGCCCAGTGAGAATCGATGCTGGCGTTGGAAAAAATGATACAACCGGAAGACTTGATGGCGCATTTGGTGGTGTAGAATTCTCGCCTTTCGAATGGATCAGCCTGCTTGCTGAGTATGACGCTCAAGACACTAACACCGGCTTTAGACTCAGCACGCCAGAATCGTGGCTACCGAAAGGTGCCAGGGTTGATTTAACTGTACTAGCGGATTCAGACAACGAAACTGCGAACGGGAAAAGCTTTTACGGCGTGGGCTTTAAGTTTCCTTTGGGTGGAGGCTTTACGAAAGAACGCCCTAAACAACATCCACGCACTGATGTCGCCGAGCTTTCCCGGCCATTTAAATCAGTGCCCATGCATTACGCTGCCAGCAAGTTCGGCCGTGTAAAATCGCGAAAGAATACTGTTACTGACACTCCAAGAAACGCGGTTCATTCATCAATATCTGCGCCAACAAATTCAGCATCGCTGGCAACATCCAAAGAGATTGCAAAACGATTGGAGAAACATGGCTTCGAAAGGATTGACGTAGGCATACAAGGGAACACGCTCATCGTTGCTTTCGAAAACAACGTGTACAACAGGTCCGAAATCGATGCCATAAGCGTTGCCCTCAACACTATTACAGATGCGGCAAAACA
>JAKSAW010000020.1 GCA_022361455.1 Pseudomonadales bacterium
AATGATTTTCATAATCCTGGTAACTACCAGCAACTATGCGAGCATGGCTTAGGCACACAGCTTAAGAACGGTATCTATATGCATGGCGGCTTTTTCTTGGGGCCACAGGATTTCTATGAATATCTAAGAAATATGTCCTATGAAGAAGCGCAAAATATTTGTATGTCCAGTGTTGGACATATAAATCAGCTGACTTACGATTCACCTTTACTTTCTGCACAACGTAAAGATGCGCGCTTTATAAATACCGGGATGATGGTGACTTTAAGTGGTTCTGTGGTGTCGGATGGTTTAGAAAATGGCACCGTTGTCAGTGGTGTAGGGGGGCAATATAACTTTGTCGCTATGGCACATAACTTACCGGATGCGCGATCAGTTTTATGTGTTCGTAGTACTCGTGGAACTGGCAAGGATACCAAATCGAATATTGTGCCTTTCTATGGACATATTACGATTCCTCGGCATTTGCGCGATATTATTGTCACAGAATATGGTGTCGCTAATCTACGTGGTAAAACCGATGAAGAAGTGGCAATAGAATTAATTAAAGTTGCTGATTCGCGTTTCCAGGATGAGCTGCTCGAGTTTGCAAAAGAGAACGGTAAAATTAGCAAAGATTATCAGCTGCCAGAAGAGTATCGAAACAACACGTTAGATAAAATCCAGGGTTATATTAATCAATGGCGCCAAGATGGCCTGTTCCCTCCATTTCCGTTGGGTACCGATCTCACCGATGATGAAATTGCCATTGGTAAGAGCCTTAAAGATATTAAAGCGCTTATGGATAATCCAGGCCGCTTAATTAAAGCGATTGTTAAATCTTTTGTGCATGATGTGGATGAGGATGAAGCGCAACACTATTTAGAGCGTATGCAGCTAGCGCATCCAGAGACTGCAAAGGAAACATTGATTCAACATTTGCTATTGTTGGAGCTTGAGGAGAATGGCTATCTTCGCTCTATTTAATTAATAGCGAATAGATTCATTAAAATTATTAAATGGATCTTATGATAAAAAGGCCGCGAGAGTGCGGCTTTTTTTATGTTGCTTACTGCTGTCTATACACCGGCTTATAAGAATGTATAGTTCAAATGGATCATTGAGGTTTTCACTCAATTATGGTTTTATTCGCGACCGTAAAGGATTGAGTTCAAAACGAGGTAACTTAGATGACCAGGCTGGTATTAACCATCCTAATTCTATCCACCTTTGTTGTTGCAGGCATACTGTTCTCTCCGAAACAAAAGCAGCAAGTTTCGCAACAACCCGACTCCTGGCCTGAAAAAACATTTCAAGCCCAACCCCATCAGCCTACCAAGCTGATAGAGCCATAAAATAGCGGCTAACCTTTACAGCTTAAATCTCGCAGTAATTTCTGTCAGGCTGCTTGCCATGCTATCCAGTTCCTTTGCTAGCTCTCTGTTTTGCTCGATGTTTTTCTGCGTGTCCATGGATAAGTTGGCAACGTTTTGAATATTTAAACTAATGTCATCGGATACCGCATTTTGTTCTTCAGCAGCCGCAGCAATTTGAGTGTTCATGCCTTTAATCGATTCAACTGCATCGGTAATGGAGTGAATAGATACTCCGGCATTCTCTGCTAAATGAACACAGTCTTGAGTTTGATCGCGGCCCTTGCGCATTGCATTAACAGCGTTGGATGCACCTGATTGCACAGTCTCAATAATGGTTTGAATTTCTTCGGTAGATTCTTGAGTTCGTTGTGCAAGTGTTCGAACTTCGTCGGCAACAACAGCGAATCCTCGACCCTGTTCACCAGCTCGTGCAGCCTCAATAGCGGCATTTAATGCAAGTAGGTTGGTTTGCTCTGCAATGCCTTTTATGACATCCAATACTGATCCAATAGAGGTGGTAGCTTCTTCTAACTGGTTCATTGTGGTGGTGACTTCCTCAACGTCATGGGCCAGCTGATTAATCGAATCGATAGTTTGAGTCATTACCCGAATGCCTTCCTGGGCCGAGTCATCTGCAGAAGAGGATGCATCAGCCGCGCCTTGAGCGCTTTGCGATATTTCATGAGAGGCGGATGACATTTGATGTGTTGCTGTAGCTACTAGATCTGCTCGGCTTTGTACATCAGAGAATTGCTGAGTAACCGATTCAACGTTTTGATTAAACTGGCTTGAGGTTGACTTTAACGTGTTGGACGCTTGGGTTAGCTGCTGCATGATAGAGCGCATATTTTTCTGCATTGAACTTAAACCTTGGTTTAAAGCGAGGATTTCTCCCTTTCCTTTTAGCTCAATGGAACCACTGAAATCTCCACTACTGAAGGCGCCAAGTTGTTTCAATAAAAAGCCAAGTGGTTCTGCAATATTTTTTCTTAGAAACCAAACTAAACCGAAAATCGACGCCAGTGTAACAAGAAACGCTAATGGCGAAAGAACGGTTACCGATTCCTTTGATGCGCCAATGATATTGCCAGCTGCATCAGTGGTTTGCTGGTTGATGATTTCGATCAGTTGGTCTAGCGATTTTGTTGGCGTGCGGTCGATGCCCTTAACAGCTCTGTCACCTTCCTTATGGTTGTAGCCGCTGTTGACAAAGGCGTTATAACCTTCGCGATATTTTCTTGCCATAACATCATGACTATCTAAAAACTCATTCAGCTTTGTTAGTGCTTCAGGGTTGTCTTTTAAAGTGACCTTTAGATTCTTACCCAACTCTTGAATCGCTTGTTCCCTTTTTTGAAATTTTCCCCAGTACTTATCGCGGTTGCCATCATCATGACCTCTCAGCAGCACGTTTTTCCACTCTTGAACTTGTACTTTAAAGTGGTGGCGCATCAGTGCAGAGTCACGCTCCTGGGTAACGTTGTCCTTATAAAGTGTTTCAAAGTCTCCTAATAGGGAGTTTTGCTGAAGGGCGAGTCCTCCCAGCAGAATGACGACAATGGCAAAGCCAGCAGATGTGATTTGAGTGAGCTGCTTAATTAGGGTTTGTTGGCCGCGAGGAGTGTCCATAAAACACCTGTTTTTCTAAGGTTTAACATCAGTTGGGGTATAAATTCAGTATAGGTTTAACTGGCGAAAATGCTTGATTTGCTGACATTCGCTTGGCTTTTCTATATGTTTCATTTTTATGATAGTTTTATGTCAGGTGTTGTTGTGATGGCTGGCTCGTTTAAATCGACGATGTAACGATTATTGCCATTTCGTTTTGCTTCTGCGCTTTGGCGTAAGTAGCGAATAAATATGGCAAATTTAAATATTAAGCACTATTATCACTGCTGTATTTTTGCTCATTTTGGAAGTTTGGGGGCCGCCACTCAGTGGTATTATTTGAACAAGAACGTACGCAGTTTTTTAAGCCGCTTACTAGTAAATATCGAGCGGTGATCGTGGAATGCCTCCGCTTACTCTACAACCGACTATATAGCGCCAACGCAGACTATGGCGAATCGCTGCGACGCGAGCAGGTGATGGATATCTTTGAAGAGGCCCTGGCACGTGCTCCTGTGATGGATTCAGGTGATGATGCGGAGCAAGACCAGCAAGGTTTTACCCGCTTTAAATCTGAGCGCGAGCAAGCCAATTGGATTTTGAACCTTCTGATCGACCATGGTTGGATTGAGAAGCAGGTCGATCAAGCGACTTTACAAAGCACCTTTCCTTTTTCTCGTTATGGCAGGCTATTCACGCAGTCATTAGTAGAGGTGGGCGCTACCCAAATCCGCACACGCCATCGCAATACGCGCAATACCCTAAACGCCCTAGAAGCATTTTGGAGCCGTGGTGAAGTGCACGACTTGCTTGATGCCTATGAATACTCAGAACGAATTATCAGTGACTTTACCGATGTGATTGCCGAACTCGAAGAGCGTAAGCGGGAGTTGGTGCGCCAGGTAGAAGCTCAGTTGTTAGTGCAGCAGGCAACGGATCAATTTTTTGAGTTTATGGAAAAACGCTTTCAGCCTGATGTGTCCGTTAGGCTATCCGCAGATAGTGTGGAAAAGCATCGTGACGCAATACATCGGGTAATTGGCAAGATTCGTCGTAAACGAAAAGATTTTAAGCGTGATGCTGAACTAAAACTTCGTGAGATGGCGCCAGAGTTAATCCGTAGCCAACAGCAATCGGTACTATACGATGTGCTCGATATGATCGAGACGCGAATGCGTAATGCCGCTGATTTAATGCTGCCTGCATTGCGCCGCGCACTGCAAAGCTTTACCAAGCGTGCTGATATCATTATTCGTCAATTGACCTATCTGCATTCGCAAAAGAATAACGATGTGGTCGAGGTGTGTCAGCAACTGGCTTCGATGCCAGAACAAGAACAGAGTGAGCGCTTAACTGCAGCAGGCCAATTACTTGCAAATATTAAGTTGCAGCTTATCGATCCTGACCAAATAAAGCTTCAACATAAACGTGAGCAGCGTGTGGTTAGCACCTTAGTGTCTGAGCAACAGGCGCTGGACGAGACTGCTCGCAAAGAGCTGTTGATTCAGAATTTATTAGACCAAGCCTTTATTATTCAAAACGACACCATGCGCAATTATTTGCTAGAGGCATTGGGTGGCGGTGAACGAATTTCAACTAAAGATCTTCCCGTTAAAAACGCACGGGATTTGTTAGCGATGGCTCATGCAGTTGAAGCCGCAGCGCAAAGCAGTATTGATTCTGACTATCGATTTAATATTGAGTATCAAGGTACGGATACTCAGCATGAATATTTCAAGGAGTACGATGTGTTTAATATTGAACTCCTTAAAAATGAATAAACTATAAAAACGCAACTATTGGCATTTATGAACATTTCCCAGCAGATTGAGAAGCACTTAAGCGGCAAAGGCTATAGCCTTCATGAATTTAGTGAGTTAATGATTCGCTTGCTAGATTACAGCGTGCTGTGTCGTGATGAATCTAATATCGAAGAGCTATTGTACGATCGCTTTGTCGTATTAGAAGAATTAGTGGAAGATTATCTTGCACCGCTACATATTCGGACTCAGCATGATAGGCGTTTATGCTTTGTGCGTTTGTTCCCGCCGGGAGCGAGCGTTCCTGGTCTTCAAGATGAAAACGATGCCCCCTTTAATGGTGGCTTTAGAGGCTCGCTTTCACAACAAGAAGTGGCAACCGTGTTGGTGCTCAGAGCCGAGTACGATAAATCACTGCGCGAAGGTCAGGTGGATGATCAAGGTTGTGTCACGCTTTCTCTAGAAGCACTGAGTATCGCTATGAGCAATCTACTTAAACGCACTTTGCCGGAAAAGAAAACAGAACGTACCAATCTGTTTCGTCGTTTAAAGCAGCTACGCTTAATTCAGTTCTCTCAGGATTCCGAAGTAGAGAATGAAGATGCTTGGCTACGGATTAGGCCGACCATTACCAGTTTTGTTAATGAAGCGGTGCTAAGTCAAATCAATCAGCCTTATAAGCAGCCTGAATCGGATAAGGTTGACAATGCCGCCACGGAAGAAAGCGGTATAGAGCAAGGGAGTTCAATTTTCGCTACTACAGAATTAGTTCAAGAATAATCGAGGCCTAGCGGTGTATATCAAAAAAGGTATTTATATTAATTGGGGTAATATTCCGCAGTTGGAATTCGAGTTCGGGCCGATTAATTTATTTTCTGGTGGTAATGGGTCCGGTAAAACTACCGCGGCCGATGGCATTCAAACATTAATGACCGCCGCCCACGAAAACCTGTTTAATTATAATCCTGGTCAGGACGAGACAACGCAACGGGGGCGTGGTGGTAAGCAGGTACGTACCTTAGCGTCTTACGTTTTGGGTTGTGATGACGGCAGCTATTCTCGCTTAAATACTACCGATGGTTATATCGCAGCAACCTTTCATCCAACTGCTGGCGAACCTGGTGAGAAATTTACTGCCATCATGGGTATGCGCGCGCATATCGATGCGGCTGGGAATTCCCGTCAGGCACGATTGGATCAATTGGTATTTTTTGTATTGCCTGGTGTTGAGTTAACCATTGAGCATTTTGTACGTTTATACCCTGCTGGCGGTAAGAATGAGCGTCATGTTGTTCCAATAAATGATATCGGTGGTTTCTTGCAGCAAGAGTTCGGCAAGAAAACCGTTGAAGTCTATGACAAGAAAGGTACTTACTTGCGTCGTTTGTATGGAGCGCTTAGAGGAAAGAAAGACGCAGTTTCTGATCGCGAATCAAAACATGCAGCAAGAACCTTCTCGAACTTTATGGCCTACAAACCCGTCAAGAGTATTAATGATTTTGTGGCCGGTGAAATTCTAGAAAAGAAAGATCTTGGAGAAGCAATTCGAACCGTATCCGATTTGATGAAAACCATACATGGTATGGAAGAAGATGCGCGTCATATCCTTAACTCGATCGAAATTTTGGCCAAGGCTGATGGCTTGTCTAAAGATTATGTGGAGCACTGGATACAAAGAGCTTTAGTTTCTTATCAAGAAGCTTTGCGTATATTTAAATTACAGCAAAAGACGTATGTCAGTGGTAAACAGCAGCAGAAACAATTAACGGAATCAATTAAGGAAAAAGAAACGCGACTTGATGTAAACCGCCAGCGCCGCGAGGAGACACTGCGCAGTATGGTGGACATGGAGGCGAAGCGCCAAGGTGTTGCGGTGTTGAATGAAAAGGATGATTTGGAAAAGCGTATAGCGCGCTTGCAAACATCCTTGTCTGAAAAGGCGGCGCCGTTGCTTGAGCACGATCATCAGCTTAAGCAGAACGTAAAATATACTCAGCGATTAATTAACGCGTTAAATGAAACTTCTTGGGCAACTTATATACCTGCTTTAGAAGACAAAGCGCTGCGATCTATGGCCAAAAAAATAATGGCTGAACGCGAAAATGCGAGTGTCGATTTACACCGATTTTTAGCAAAAGATTGGGTGGATATCTCGCCCTTAGAACAGCACTTGGATAATGCTGCTGCAGTGGAAGCAATCCATAATCAGTGGGCTGCTATGTGGCATGAGCGACAGGGTGATAAGACTGATATTCGTAATAGCAGTAGCTTGCGGGATCAAGTCATTCAGCTTAAGTCTGATTTTGAGCGTCAGCTCCAAGCCAAACAAAAACAGATTCAACAGAAAGACAAAGAAATTCACCAATTAGAAAGTCATCAGGTAACTTATCCACCCTATGTGGAAATAGCGCTTCTTGCTATCGAGCAGCAGTGTCCGCAAGCCGAACCACGCGTGTTGTGTGATTATATTCAGGTGCTAGATTCTCAATGGCAGATGGCTATTGAGGGTTATATGGGTGGCGCGCGCTTTTCCATTATTGTGAAAGAAGAATATGAAGCACAGGCTATTCGGGTTGTAAGAAACTTGCCTGGTGGACGCAGCAGAGCGCGAGTCATACAAGGCGCTAGGGCCAAGCGGGATGCTGAGCGGATCAACTTGCCTAGTGAATCTATGGTGAGCTTGATGAGCTTTGAACATAAAACTGTGGAACATTATGTGACTGCCAGTTATGGCCAAGTGGTAACAGTACCCGATGCAGAAACTTTGCGCTCCACTGCTCGCGGTATTACCCGTGAAGGGATGGCATCGGGCTCTTATAGTTTATGGCGATGTGATATCGCTGATGGTGATTTGGTGTTTGGTCATTCTGCTCGGGAAAAAGCCATGGCCGCTAAGCAGCAGGAGTATTCCCAGTTTCTCGAAGCTAGTCAGCAATTAAATGATGATGTAAAAGCTGCCAATGATTTGTTTGATCTCATTAATGGTATAGGCTCGATTGAATATGCCAGAGTTATGCAAGAGATGGTAGATATAAACCGCCAGTTAAAGAGAGCCGAGCAATCCCTGGAGCAGCTAGATTTATCTGACTTTACTGCCTTGGAAAAGCAGCTTGAGGACATGCGGCAACAATTCTCGAATCTGGAAGTAGAGTTAAAGCAGCTAGAAAATGAAAAAGGGCGCGATGAAGAAGCGTTAAGCAGTGTTGTAAAGAGTCTTCAAGCTCTGGCAGACCAACAGGATAAATCCGCAGACGATATGGATCATCAAGAAATGTTGGTGAGACAAATTACTAAAGTTCAGCCCCGCTTTGATGTGGATGCTGCTTTGGTAAAAGCTGAAGAAACCTTGGTTTTAAATGATCAAAACTTTTATAAAGATGAGAGTTCAGCATTAACCAATCGTTTAACCAAGGTGGCTGGCGAAATTACAGATGTGATCATGCAGCACAATCAACATTGCAGCCCGGCAGATACCATTGCTTATGATCCAGATTTTAACGCTCTACATCAGCCGAACTTTTTTAAACGAATAAGCCAGCTACAGGCGGAAGTAGATAATATTCATAATCGTTTACAGAATAATGTGTTGGTTGAGAAACACGATCAATTAGCTACGTTGAAAGATCGTTTTAACGAAACCTTTGTAAGCCATTTGTGCCACAGCATTTACCAAGCCATTAATGAGGGTGAGCGCGCTTTAGAAGCAATTAATCGTGAGTTAGAACATCATCGCTTTGGTACAGATCAAGAACGTTTCTATTTTGAATGGGAGTGGGTGCCAGAGTTTTATGACTATTGGCGCTTCTTTAAAGAAGTAACCAAAATACCAAATCTAGGCGAGGCCGAAAGTCTTTTTGATATTCAGTTGCCAAAAGCGGTACAGGGTGTTCGTGAAAAGCTGGTCAATATGTTGCTCGATGATGATGAGCAAATCGCTTTCCGTGAACTCAATAGGATTGCAGATTATCGTTTGTATCGACGCTACGATATCTTCAAGGAGCCTTTAGGCAAAGCACCTATTCCGCTGAGTCAGTACGGTACAGGATCCGGTGGCCAGTTAGAAACACCAGCTTATATTATTCGTTCCGCTGCAGTGACATCCGCTTTTCGTTTTAATGAAGGTCAAACCCACTTACGTATGGTGTTGGTGGATGAGGCATTTTCGAAGATGGATGAAACTCGTTCCCGCGAAGTGATTCATTATCTAACGGACACGCTCGGATTGCAGTTGGTGTTTATAATGCCCACTAGTAAATCAGGTCCCTTCATGGATTTGATCAGTAATCAGTTTGTGTTTTCTAAGTGCCCCACATCTTCCCCAGCACCAGGTAGCGAATTAAATACTCGCGTTATTGTCGATAGAAAGAAATGTGATGCGGAGAAAATTAAAAACTTATGGCAACAACACCGTGCATCTATTCGAGATCAGGCTGTGTTGGATTTTATGGAAGATATTGTTTAAAGCCGAATTAGGGTGTTTCTAAAGGGGTTGGTGGGGAATTTGATCGGTTTGTCTTAGTCGATTGGTTTTTTGCTGGTAGAGCGATCGATCGGCTTCGTCCACCAACTCAAGTAGATTCAGCCGCGTACCGTTTTCCACATCTTTTATACAATAGCCGCTGCTAAAGCTCACCTGACAAAAGTCGGGTGTATGTTGTTCTAAATAGGCCTTGGCTCTTAACAGCACTTGTTCTATTTCATCGTCTTCGTTGATATATAAACCCAAGAAAAACTCGTCGCCCCCAACTCGTGCGACAATATCTGTGTTTCTACAAGCGTTTTTTAGTGCTTCTCCTGTTAATACAATTGCTCTATCACCGGCGGTGTGGCCGTGTTGGTCATTGATTTGTTTTAAGAGATTAATATCAACAATGACCAAAGCCATTTTGCAGCAATCCACACGCCTCGATCCGATATGGTTTTGCGCAAGAATATTAAATCCACGACGATTGTAGAGACCTGTTAAGTCATCTTTTAAGGAAAGATCGGTAACGTCTTGTAGTTGTTGCAAAGTAACTAGGTCTAACTCTGCAACGGAACGAAACTGCTCTAGTAAATCGATATAATTTTGTGCGACTGGTTCAGCCTTAAAATCCATGACACAAATGGTTCCAAAAATACTGCCATCTGGATTATGTATGGGGAATCCTACATAGGTGTTAAATCCGTCATCACATACTTCGGGGTTGGTTGTCCATTCAGGAATATTTCTTGCGTTGGTCACCGATAGCATTTTGTTTTCTAAAACAACTTGTCGGCAAAAAATATTGGTGTCGTGAGGAATAATGGAACCAGCCTGATAAGGGTTTTCTTGATTAGTGCTAGCAATTAGCACTTCATAGCCCTCGCTTAAGTGGCGTACGATAAAACCAGCAGGCATGCAGAAAGTGCTCGCAACCATATTAACGATGGATTGCCATTTGCGAAGGACTTCGTCAGTTATTGCCACTTGGATCATATTGCCCGCCTCTCGCCCCAGTTTGGTTCAAAAGGTGAAAAATGACAAATTGCCCCTTAAATAATGTATTTATATTGAAGCATGTTTTTATGCGATCTTTTTTGCTCATGTTGGATGATTTAGAAGGGTATAAAACGCATATTTGCTAATGCGTCACTAAGCAATTGAATAGAATCATAAAGCTGTCATTTGGTATGATTAGCATCAGCGGCTTAAGAGTCAGATTTTAATCAGTTAGTATGTCATTAAGGAATAAGTTTATGTCGCAAGAAACTAAGCCCGATCGCGATATTGAGAAGGAATACACCTCCAGTGAAAACATTGCCAAGCTTCGTCGATTAGCAGATTGCATGGAGCAGGGTAAGCCGTTTGAAATTATGATTGCCGGTGAGCGTATATATGTGCCTGTGAGAGCAGTCTTCAACATTGAGCATGAGCGCGAAGAAGGTAGTGAAGAAATTGAGTTCCAGCTTAAGTGGGACCTAGAGAAATAAAGAAAGCCCCACTAGAAAAGCAGTTATCGATAGTGGTTTTAGCCGCGCTGCTATCGATGGCAATGAAAGTGTCCGCCATGTTTCCAACAATGCCTACGGTGCCCCGGTTTTTTCACGATGATGATGTGCTTATGATGATGCTCGGCATCTAAATGGGAGGCTGCGTGGGCAACTTTTGCCGCCGCTCTGACGGGATGCCCTCCGTGGTGGTAGTGATGGTGGCAGCCGGTGGCAGTAACGGTCAGCGCAATCATAAAGCCAAGTGCTAAATATCTCATAGTTATCCCCTGTTACAGCTATTGTTGGGTCATTTTTAAGTTGGTTTGCAAGCTCTTAGTGATTGATAACGCGCTAGGGAAGGTTTGGTTGACAGGCATGAACGAAAAAATAAAAAAATCCCCGAAAGGACTTATGCCTTTCGGGGATTTTTATTCGGATGTCTAGATTGCTAGATAGAGCGACTAAATTAAGCGGTGGCCTCGATAGAAGACACAATATAGTTTGGATCTTCGATAACGTTGACCTCTACCAAATTGCCAGCCTTTTTCAGTAGCTTCTTGCAATCCGGGCTGAGGTGGAGCAAGTGGATGGTCTTACCGCTATTCAAGTAGCGCTCAGCTAAGGTGTCGATGGCCTCTAGTCCGGAGTGATCACACACACGAGAATTGATGAAATCGACGATCACATCGTTCTTGTCATTGCTGACTTCGAACTGCTGTAGAAAGTTGGTAGTGGAGCCAAAAAACAATGGCCCATCAACTTCATAGTACTGGGATGAGCCGTGCTCGCGACGGTGAACTCGGATGTGCTTAGCATTGCTCCAGGCGAATACCAGGGCCGATACAATAACACCCACTACGACGGCAAAGGCTAAATCGGTCACTACAGTGACAGCAGATACCAGGATCAACACAAAGGCATCGGCTCTAGGCACTTTGCCCATAATGCGAAAGCTACTCCACTCGAAGGTGCCCAGAACAACGATAAACATCACACCAACAAGCGCAGCTAGGGGAATCTTCTCGATCAGGCTAGAGGCAAACAAAATAAAGCCTAACAGGCTAAGCGCTGCTACGATTCCGGAAAGTCGGCCGCGACCGCCAGAATTCACGTTAATCATACTTTGACCAATCATCGCACAGCCACCCATGCCGCCGAATAGACCTGTCACAGTGTTCGCAACCCCTTGGCCTACGCATTCACGGCTACCGTTGCCATGGGTTTGAGTGATTTCGTCTACCAAGCGTAATGTCAGTAAAGATTCGATCAGGCCAATGGCTGCTAACACGATGGAGTAGGGCAGAATGATTTGTAGGGTTTCTAGGTTGAACGGAACCATGGGAATGTGGAATTCAGGTAAGCCACCGGCAATGCCAGCGACATCACCAACCACGCGGGTATCGATATCTAAACCAATGACCAGACCGCTGACTACGACAATCGCCACTAGCGAAGACGGCACAGCGCGAGTTAGCTTAGGTAAGAAATGAATGATCGCCATCGTTAAAGCGACAAGACCTAACATAATGTATAAGGCGCTGCCTTCAAGCCATGCGACGTCGATGGCGCTTCCTTCCCAGTAGGTGCCTGTTAGCCAGCCAGGTTCGCCATTAATACCAAATTGCCCTAATTGGGCTAGGAAGATAACAATGGCTAGGCCGTTAACGAAGCCTAACATTACAGGATGAGGCACCATTTGAATAAAGCGTCCTAGGTGCAATACGCCTGCGGTGATCTGAATAATGCCCATCAGTACGACGGCGGCGAATAGGTACTCAACCCCATGATCTGCCACTAAGGCCACCATGACCACTGCGAGAGCGCCTGTGGCTCCAGAGATCATTCCAGGGCGGCCGCCAATCACTGCAGTGATTAGACCCACCATAAAGGCAGCATATAGGCCGACTAATGGCTCGACACCGGCAACAAAGGCAAAAGCTACCGCTTCTGGTACTAAGGCAAGGGCCACTGTTAATCCAGATAGCACGTCGTTCTTAACGCTCATAGCGTTAGACGCTTTTAAATCAAACATGAAACAACCTACTGCTTTTTGTTTAGTGTTAATGTTGCGAGCTTGGTTCCAGCGCGAGCGCGCGAAGCCACCAGCCACACGTAAGGCGAACGTATTTAAGTTGTTTTTATAGGAGTGAACGTGCTTACGAATTAAGCCCTGCTAGAGGGCGCGCATTCTATCGATTGGCCAAAAGAAAAGCAAATTGACTTTGTAAGCGCCAGGTACATAAAGATACAAATCAGAGTAGACAGTTAAATGACTGATTGAGGATTTAGCTCATTGGATTGTTTTATGAACCGACTTTTTGTGACTTATTCACACTTCGCTGTTTAACTAATGACGTTGTATTTCGCTTGTGTATCATGCTGGTAAAAAAGGGAGTATGAACATGCCATTACCAGAAAAGGAAGTACGTTATTACATGCAATCGGCACTTGACCGTGCTATTGAGCAATATGGTAATAATCCCAATCCTTCACAAGAATCTTTCTTAAGTGCTGAATTAAATTACATTGCTACTCTTGCTGATGTTCAAGCGGGTTTAGAGCTTTATCGCGAGCAAGCAAAAGGAATGACCAAGGAAGAATTACGTGCCGAAGGTCACCTATCAAATCGTTTGGGCGAGCATTTAAGAGCGGCAGGTAAACCAAAGCCGGATGATAGAGTTGATGCCCATGCAATTGTTGCTGGCGCCCATAAGGATGCGGCTATGTTAAGGGCTGTGATGGCGCGATTAAAAATTCGTGTTGATGATCCAGACAATGGTTGTTGGCTGCCCCGTCGCTCTCGAGATTGTCCTCATTGGGCATTTCCTAAAGCGGTACCTCATAGTCGGATTCACCGTAGCAATTATTTTCTTTGGATTCGTAATATTCTGTTAACCATGAATGATGCCTCGCGTTTTAGAGTGCGTTTGAATAATATTGGTCAACAACTTCAAGAAGGTACTTTGCCCAAGGAAGTGATGTTGCCAAAAGGCCAGGGCACTGATGCTTTGTAGTCAGTGTTAAGTTTGTTGGGCATAAAAGGTTTTTCATGATTTATAAATTACGGTTTGATCGCGAATTTTATTTTTCCATCAATATTGATGTGGATGAGCTGTTCTCAAAAATGGGAGATGACTTTCAGTTTTTGGATGGAACGCCCCGCTTGGCAGATTGGGTGGCACCCAAGGCAGAGTTTTATGCTGCCGGTAACAATCAAGCCTTAGAGGTACCTGATGTTTCTGATTGGTTAGGTAATCTTGTACTAAGTCAAAAAGCCTATGATGCGCTGCAGGCTCAT
>JAKSAW010000019.1 GCA_022361455.1 Pseudomonadales bacterium
AACGGTGAGAACTGCAGATACTATCGGAAGAGCCCTTTATATTGTCGATGCAACTACAGGTGCACGCCTATGGTGGGCTGGCCCATCAAGCAGTGGAGCAGATGAAGTCTATAGCGATATGCAATACAGCATGCCTGCGACCCCGAAAGTTCTTGATACCAACGGTGATGGCCTTGCAGACCAAATGTATATTGGCGATATGGGCGGCCAAGTATGGCGTTTCGATATCAACAATGGTGAAAGAGGATCAAGCCTAGTTGATGGCGCGGTTATCGCTGAATTCGCTGGAAATAGCACAACCGATAATCGACGTTTTTACAACTCACCAGACCTGTTTGGATTCAGATATGGGAATAACCGTTACCTAGGTTTAGTGATCGGTTCAGGCTATAGAGCGCATCCGCTAGACGCGGCGGTAGAAGATCGTATCTATATGTTAAGAATCCCTGACGCTAGCTCAGCGCCTGATTCTAACTTGGATGATAAGACAGACTATAGCGACTACGGCTGGACTGAAAATGATCTTTATGACGCTACAGATAACTTAATCGGCGAAGGTACTACCGCACAACAAGCAGCGGGTGCCGCATCATTAGCGGGCGCGAAAGGTTGGTATCTACGATTAATCGACTATGCTGATGGTGCTTACAAAGGTGAAAAAGTTTTATCTGAATCAACAACAGTAAACAATCAGATATTTATTACCACCTACGAACCAAGTCCAAATACATCTGGCTGTGTTCCATTGGCGGGTAAATCACGCTTGTATCACCTATGGGCAGAAGATGCACAACCCGTTAAGAACTACGATAAGACGGTCAAAAACTCAGATACTGAGTTAACGAAAGAAGACCGTATCGTAGAATTAATGGATCCTCTACCACCCGATCCACAACGTATGCGTGTAGACGGCGAGGACGTAATTTGTGTAGGTGCTCGCTGTGCGAAGGAAGACACCATTACCGGTATTGTAGAAACCTTCTGGTATCAAGATGAGGAGTAATCAATGTATTCCATGGTATTGAAGTCAAAGCAACAAGGTGTGACTTTGATGGAGCTGATGATCGCGCTAGCGATCATCGCCATCATCGCTAGCGTCGCAATCCCCAATTATCAAGGAAACGCATCGAAAGCCCGACGTTCAGATGCCCAAACCGCTCTACTAGGATTGGCAAGTGCTATGGAACGGTACTACACAGCAAATAACACCTACCTAGGAGCTGCACAAGCCGGTGATACTGGGGCTCCAGATATATATCCTGATGAAGCACCTATCGATGGTGACACCAAATATTATGATCTGCAGATTTTTGCAGCTGCGGCTAATACCTATGAGCTTCGCGCAGTGCCTAAAGGCGATCAAGCTGGAGATGGATTCCTATCGCTTAATTCTGTGGGCGTTAGAGGCTGGGATATGAATAACAATGGTAGCTCGGCGGATGCTGGAGAAAATGCTTGGCACTACTAA
>JAKSAW010000292.1 GCA_022361455.1 Pseudomonadales bacterium
GGTGGAATTCTGTTCTCAGTGCAACAAACTGATCAGTGACTATCTGCAATGCCTGTCTAAACAGCTCTTCGTTAATAGCACGACGAATCTCAAACGAATAACCCACGGAATATTGCAACGTATCTGGGTTAATTTGTAGATTCCATAAAAACGCTTGCTGAGTGGAGGTTAACGGCATTATGTCATCGACTTCATGACGGTCGATCTTTAAGGCGTCGAGCAATTCAGCGTTTGAATACAATGGATAATGATTCACCGAGTGACTCGCATCATCCATAATGCCTTTCGCCATCGCGATATACTGATGCACTAGCGTATCAATGGTTTCATCATTGTAGAGATCGGTGTTGTACTCTAGAGACCCTAATAAATAGTCATCCCCTTGATTTAAAGTAAGGAGCATATCGAATTTTGCGGTCACCCCTTCGGTTTCCACCAACTCGATATCCAAGTCTTCAAATTGCTGGGTAACCTCTCCCGCGTCCATCGCAGGTTGATCCACTAGTAATTGGAATGCCACTTGAACCAATGGCGTAAAAGCAGGATTGCGCTCTAAAGATAGACGCTCCACGATGGTTTCGACAGGCACATCGCCATTGGCAAAGCCATCTAATACAACAGACTTAACCCGATCTAAATGCTCAGCAACGGATGGGTTCCCAGATAGGTCGACCCTAAGCACCATACTATTGATAAAGAAACCAATAATATTATCCAGCTCCGGTTGATGGCGCCCTGCAGTAGGAATACCAATACACAGATCTTCCTGTCGTGCATAACGAGAAAGCAGCAATGACCAAGAAGCAAACATGAACATAAATGGCGTCACACCATTTTGTTGGCAGTAACGCTGCAGCTGTTTAGCAAACGCAGGTTCAAACTGAAAATGCTTTGTTTTACCATTGGTAGTTTGTACAACCGGGCGAGGATGATCCGTAGGAAATGTTGATAAAACCGGCGCTTGAGCAAGCTGCTCATCCCAGTAGCTTAGTTGGTTTTCTAATACATCGCCTTTAAGATGATCTTGCTGCCAAACAGCAAAATCAGAATACTGTAGTGATAATTCAGGTAACGGCGAGGGAAGTTTTTTATCAAATACATAATAAAGCGTCATCAACTCACGCAGCATGATACTGACTGATACACCATCTGAGATTATATGGTGCATATTAATGGTCAGCACATAAGACTCTTCAGCAACTTTCAATATGCCAGCTCTTAATAGCGGCCCTTTTAATAAATCAAAAGGTTCTGAACGATCTTTCTCTGCAGCGAGCATCGATTGCACTAAAGGGTCTTCCGCTTTAGATAAGTCTTTCACAACCACCGCATTCGACACTTTAGGAAGAATACGTTGCCGTGGCTGCTCAGCATCGTTCAGATAAAAAACTGTACGTAATGAATCATGTCGGCGGAACAACTCGTTCACTGCTCGCTGAATGGCAGCTGTATTTACCTTACCTTTCAGCTTAACTGCCGCAGGCATATTGTTTGCTGCGGTACCTGGGTTTAATTGCTCAAATAACCATAGGCGCTGCTGACCTAAAGATAACGGAATGTCTTCCGTTAAGCCGCATGGTTTCACCGGGGGCTTTTGACTAGTTTGCGACTCTAGAGTAAATAGTTTTTCAGCGAATAACTCAACTGTGGGCGCCTCGAATAGCAACTTGACCGGAATTTCTCGATCAAACTCTTTCGCCAGTTTTGCCACCGCTTTAGTGGCTAACAACGAATGACCACCTAAGTGGAAGAAGTTTTGATCGACACCGATTCGATCCAAACCTAAAACACCACACCAGTTCGCAGCAACGGATTTTTCCAAATCAGTTCGCGGCTCAATGATTTCACCTTGCTCCCCAAACTCATGCTTAGGCAATGCTTTGCGATCGATTTTACCGTTGGGCGTTAATGGAAACTCCGGTAACAAGCGCCATGCACCAGGCACCATATGAACAGGCAGATAATGACCTGCATGCTGCTTAAGTCGAGCAATTAGCTCCGACTCTTCATCGGATCCGTTCTCTGGGCATTGCTCGCATACTACCCAAACCACCAATTGATCGGCTGCTTCAGATTTAACGACTGAAACCAAGCTATCGACAACGCCGGAAAACTCATTAATAACGCCTTGAATTTCTCCGGTTTCGATACGGAATCCGCGTAACTTAACTTGCTGATCACGGCGACCTAAATATTCAACCAAACCATTGTCACGGTAACGAGCCAAATCACCGGTTCGATAGATAATATCCTTTTCTTTACTTAACGGATTTTGAATAAAGACTTCTTGCGTGAGTTCTTGGTTATTCAAATAACCGGGGCCAACACTGTCTCCACCAATACACAGCTCACCCACAGCGCCAATGGGCAACAACTCATTATGACTACCAAGAATGTATAAGCGCACATTATCATTAGGTCGACCTATAGGAAGAACCGCATGCTGCTTTTCTTCTTCTAGATCTATTACATGCCATGCAGCAATATCGGTACATTCAGTAGGGCCGTAGCTATTCACTAGCTTACAATTAGTTTGCTCTAACCAGCGTTGCAATCTCGGCAAGTTGATAGGCTCACCGCCCAAGAATAGATTCTTAAGGGACGCTATTGTTTTCCAATCGTCACTATCATCTTGTAAAGGATAAAAAGCGCTGGGTGCACAGTTAATCCAGGTTACTTGTTCCTGCTCTATCACACTTCGCAACAACCCTGGATCGAACTCTTGAAACTCTGGAATGATTAAAGTGGCGCCAGCAACTAGAGGTGCAAATAAATTCTTTTGTGTTAAATCAAAGCCTATCGCACTCATCAACATGACTCGATCTTGCGGGGTCATGTTAAAGTCTCTGTTATACCAATTTAAAAGATTAACCTCGGCTCTATGAAAGGCCCCTGTGCCTTTGGGACGCCCTGTGGAACCAGAGGTATAAATCATATAGAGCAAGCGCTCTGCATTAGGGAACTCGTTGACTGCCTCAATCGCGTCGTCTTTTCGCGTCATCAAATCATCAACAGCCATTAGCTGAATACCGTCCAAAGCTAATGTTTCAGCAATTGCCCCAGTGGTGACGATCAGTGGAATCTCCGCGTCTTCTACGATGTATCGAATTCGCCCCTCAGGATAAGATGCATCTAGCGGAATATAGGTAGCGCCTGCTTTTAGTATGCCAAGAATCGATGGCATCAATCCCAAGTTACGGTTAAAACAAAGACCGACTTTGTCATCTGCCTTAACGCCCTGTTCCATCAAAGCCTTGGCAATATGATTGGCTACTTGATCTAATTGGCTATAAGTTAAAAATTGCTGACCACATTTTACGGCAATGCTATCACCATACTGAGATGACGCTCTAGCAACCATTTCATGAATAGTAATCTTGCGATCATAATCAACCTGGGTCTGATTCCAGGTAGAAACCTGCTTATCAATTTCTGATTGATCCAACAAACTCAGTTCATACAATGGCGCTTTTGGTGACTGCGCCAAAGATTCACAAAATCGTTGAAAATGATTTGCAATGTTTTCCGCCGTTTTTGTAGCAAACAAATCCGTATTAAATTGCAATTGGCAATGGAACGGATCGTCAGCACTACCTTCCACAACGGTTAGCATCAACTCATATTTTGCGCTCTCGATCTCAAGTCCTACAGGTGAGAAGCGAATATTACCTAACTGCGATTCAGTTGAAGCCATCGACGCTTGATCGACAGGAAGGTTTTGATACACCAACATGGTTTGGAAGATCGGCGATCGACTCATATCTCGAGTAGGATCAACCGCTTCAACTATTTGTTCAAAAGGAATTTGCTGGTGCGCTTGCGCGTTTAAAACCGCATCAGAGAGGGTCGATAATAAATCTGAGAATGTCTCAACGCCTTCGAATTGTTGTCTTACAACCAACGTGTTAACGAAGAAACCCACGACATTTTCAAGATCTGGGTTATCTCTACCGGCAACTGGTGTTCCTACGGCAAAATCATCTTGACCGGTATAACGATGCAAAAAGGCGCCATAGGCTGCCATAAGAATATTAAAGAGCGTTGTATTATGCTGTTTTGCGATAGCGCCAAACTGAGCTTTTACATCCTTTGTTAGCTGAAAATGAACACTAGCACCTTTATAGGTTTGCACATTGGGTCGCGCATAATCTGTGGGCAAATTTAGCGCAGACACGCCATCCAGCGTATCTTTCCAGAAACCTAAATGTTGCTCTAACACGTCATCGGTAATTTCAGTTCGCTGCCAATGAGCAAAATCCACATATTGCAGGGTTAACTCAGGAAGCGCCTGCGGCGCAGCGTCTACTTGAGTTCTATTAACATAGTAAGCACCCAACTCATTAATCAACAAACCCATGGACCAGCCATCGGTAATAATATGATGCAAAACCACACTCAGCACATAGCTGCTGTCGGTTAGTCTAAGTAATTTGGCTCGCATCAATGGCGCCGTTTCTAATTGAAAAGGCGTCATTACTTCGATGGCGACAAGGCGTTTTACTTCTGATTCAATGCTTTCTGGATCGTTATCGTCAGCATCAAGCAATAAAGGTGTTACCGGTAGACCAAAGGTTGATTCATCCGCAATTGCAACATAACCACCCTCTTCATCTTGTTGAAACGATGTACGCAGTACTTCATGGCGTGCTATTAAATCATTGAAAGCACCTTCCAAAGCTTTAATATTCAGATCACCTTCAATACGAACGGCCATTGGCACATTGTAAGCAACTGAACCCGGCTCGATTTTATCAAGCAACCACAAGCGTTGTTGTGCGAACGAAAGTGGCAACCTTTGTTCACGATCCACAGCAACAATTTGACTGTCGCCCGCCCCGCCCTGACGAATCAGTTTTTCTACTTGCATTGCAATAGAAGCAATGGTCGGCTCGCCTAACAAATCCCTTAATTGGATATTGGCGTTAAATGCTTTTCGAGCTCGTGATGCCACTTGAGTAGCAAGTAGCGAATGGCCGCCTAAGTCGAAGAAGTTGTCGTAAATCCCAACTTCCTCAACATTCAAAACGACTGACCAAATTTGGGCGATGGTGCGCTCTACATCATTTCGAGGGGCAACATAAGGCACTCGACGACTTGCTTGATCTGGTTCCGGTAGGGCTTTTCGATCTACCTTGCCATTTGGCGTTAAAGGCCATTGATCCAGAGTGACCAGATGAGTGGGCACCATGTAATCTGGAAGATAATCCGCCAACAATTGTCGCCAACTGGATTCTTCAAACTCAGACTCAGTTACCACATAAGCAACCAACTGATCCTGCTTAACCAATACGAGACCATCTTTTACACCGTTAAGTTGTTGCAACGCATGTTCGATCTCCCCCAACTCAATACGCAATCCGCGCAACTTGATCTGGAAATCTTTACGGCCAATATATTCAAGGGAACCATCTTCTAAAAAGCGTGCTAAGTCTCCGGTTTTATAAAGCTTGGAACTAGTCGCCCCATCACCCATATTAAACGGATTATCAACGAACGCCGACTGAGTAAGATCATCACGCCCTATATAACCGGCGCCAACACCATCGCCGGCAATACATAGCTCACCCACTAAACCCACAGGCAAGGCATTTAAGTCATCGTCCAATACATAGAGCTGAGTATTATTAATGGGTTTACCAATAGGAATTAACGTTTGCTCTGGCTCTATGGAATCCAATACATGGTAAGACACCACGTCGGTACACTCTGTTGGACCGTAGGAGTTCACTAGCTGACACTGCGTATGACCATTCGCTAACCATTCATATAATGCCGGCAAACGAATCGGTTCTCCGCCTAAGAATAAATATCGCAGGCTGGCGAGTTCCTGACTGCGCTGCTCACCCTCTTCTTCACTAGTAAAATCCACTAATGGATAGAAAGCACTGGGAGCGCAGTTTAATAAAGTGATGCCTTGCTCTTTAATCGTTTTCAACACCACAGCATCGTCATATTGATCCATTTCTGGAATCACTAGCGTGCCGCCGCAAACCAACATGGCAAATAAATTCTTCTGTGTTAAGTCGAAACCGAAAGCACTGATCACCAACGCCTTATCGGTACTACACATATTGAAGTCGTTAACATACCAAGACAGCAAGTTAACCTCACCATGGTGACGTACCGCCGCTCCCTTAGGCTTACCGGTAGAACCTGAGGTATAGATGATATAAATCAGGTCATCTGTAGTAATATTAACCTTGGGTTTGCTGGTGGGTTGTTCTGCTATCTGTTCAGCATCGCCATCCATCAATATGCGAATAGCATTGGTATCCGGCAAACGTGCCTGCATACAGTTTTCTGTGATCAGACATTTAGCTTGCGAATCTTCAATTAAAAATGCCAGGCGCTCTTTAGGGTAGTTAACATCAATAGGAATGTAAGTTGCGCCCGCTTTTAACGCCCCCCAAACCGCCACAACCATGCTTAAAGAACGGCCCAAGGAAATAGCAACGCGGTCCTGAGGATTAACTCCACGAGCAATCAGCGTTTGTGCTAGCTGATTGGCTTGTGTATTAAGCTCAGCGTAAGTTAGAGATGATTCACCATAAACAAGGGCTACTGCATCAGGCGTTTTTTCAACTTGGCGTTCAAACCAATCCACAATAGTGAAATCATTGGTAGCATTGTTGGGTAACGCTCGGCTTGTTTGGTTCCACTGCTCTATTGATGCAGCGTCTTCGCTACTTTGCAGCGGCAGCTCTACCAACTTAGTTGCGCGGCCAGATGCTACCTCTAAGGCCAAGCGCTTCAACCTAGAAATAAAACCTTGCTCAGCAAATAAAGCCGTTTCGAACATGATCGATAAATGAAATTGCTCAAGATCTCGCACTACCACTTGCACAACATTTTCTGGACGAGGCGATACAATTTGGATTAACGATTTACTATCACCAAAGTTGACCTCGCGCATAAAGTTGTAAAAGTTAAACATGAAGGATAATCGGCCTTGACCGATCATGTCCCGCTGTCTTTCCATCGAAAAGGTACGGAAAGGTTTAGCGGCTTGTTGTTGGCTCTGACTAAATTGATAGAAATCTGTGACGGATTTATCTGCCGACAACTGATCGGCTGCTACCACGAACGGGACTTGGCGATAATAAACACCGATTTGATCGTAAGTAGTACGACTACGGCCACCTTGAATTTCCAGCAACACAAAATCATTTTCCGGCCGGCTACAAGCTTTTACCAAATAGGCGGTGAGGCAGCGGAACAATTCTGACGGATGCACTGACTGCTCAGCACAATAGTTTCGAATAATATTACTTTCTTCTAACGAAAGCTCTTCAGCTATTACTTGGTAATTCTGGCTCTGATCAGCATTAGGAGGCAACGAGAAATTCATAGGTTCAACATTACTAAGCGCTTTGCGCCAGTAATCAATGGTATCGACCTGATCCAAGTTCAGCTGATCTTGGGATATAAAATCAGCGAAATTATCATGCCATTCAGGGCATTCAGTGCCTTCGAGCAACGATTCATAAGCAGCAACTATGCGCTCTAAATGGGTGGTAAAACTTAAACCATCGCTCACCAAGTGATGGGCAGATACCGCCAGCACATACTCTTGCTTGGAAAGCTTATATAACCGCGGAATATAGAGTGCATCGTTGAAAATATCTCGAGGTGAATACAACCATGCATCTCTTTCCGCTACAAAGGCGTCACTATCCGCATTAAAACCTTTATCGGTATAGTCCACCAATTCAAAATGCGAGCATGGTTCATTTGGGAATACCTGATAACCAGGACTAGCGAACGGTAAATCACATGCGTAAAAACGCGCATCCAAGATCTTTGCTGATTTCGCTGCAATATCTACCGCTGCTTCAAAACGAGTTTCGTCTAATTCGGTATTAATATTGACCCAATACCCGGTCATGTTTTGAATAGAGTCAGGATTCACTAAGGAATCTAAAAATAACTCATGCTGAACGCTACTTAACGGCAACAATTCACCAGCATCGTCAGCAACGCCAATTGCTTCTCGTATCTCGTCATCGGTAGCAATAGAAACTGATTGAATAGGCTGATCACCTTGATTAACCACTCGATCAATCGCGCGCTCAAAATGATTAATCATCTGCGCAATGGTGCTTTTATCAAAAAGATCCGTATTAAATTCAACATTGCCGCTAAGCGCATCACCATTCTGCACTAGCGTTAAAATCATGTCGTACTTAGACGCAGACTCATCGCTAGTAACAGGTTCCATACGAAGCTGGGTAGCTTCCGCTACTTGCTCAATCATCGCCGCTTCTTGATCACTCGCGCCTTGGCCACTAAAGTTTTGCAACTGAAAACCAACCTGTGCCAAAGGTTGATGAGCCAATGACCGAGGCACATTAAGATCATCAAGAATCAGCTGCAAAGGCACATCTTGGTGAGAGAATGCCCCCAATACCGTTTCTTTTACTCGCTGAACAAATTCAGCCACCGTTGGATTATTAGAAAGATCAGCTTTGACCATCAACGCATTAACAAAAAAGCCAATAAGGTTTTCCGTTTCTTTGCGAGACCGGCCCGCCATAGGAATACCGACGCAGAATTTGTCTTGCTGTGCGTATTTGCTCAATAGTAATTGCCAAGCAGCCATCAAGCCGGTGAAAAGCGTGATACTCAAATCCTTACAATAAACACCTAAGGATTTAGCCAACGCGTCATCAATATTAAATTCGTACTTTGCGCCATTGCTGGTTTGTTCGGAAGGTCTGGGTCGATCGGTTGGCAAGGCAAGCAGGCTAGGCATACCGGACAATTGAGATCGCCAAAATCCCAACTGCTGCTCCAACGTATCACCTTGTAAAAAGTCACGTTGCCAAGCTGCAAAATCGGCATATTGAATGGGTAAAGGCGGAAGCGGCGAAGCAGCCCCTTGCGTGTAAACCGCATAGAGCACCGCGATTTCACGCATCAACACACTCATGGACCAGCCATCTGAAATAATATGATGAATACTGCCTAGCAACAGATGCAGATCTTGCTCATCCGGGTGGTCAATTTTAATAAGCTTAAAGCGGAATAAAGGCCCCTCACTTAACTTAAAAGGCGTCATGGCTTCTTCGCCGGCTAGGGTTAGCAAGCCAGATTTAAGATCGCCCTCTAAGGTCTTAGATTCCTGCGTAATCTCATACGAATCAGCAGCGGAAAAAGCCACATGAGGAACACCCTCTTCCGTCTGCTCGAAGTAGCTTCTTAGTGATTCGTGTCGTGTAAGAATTTCTTGAATGGCTTGATTTAAAGCAGCCACGTTTATCTGCCCCATCAACTTCACTGCAAAGGGCATGTTGTAGGCGACACTGCCAGGATACATTTGATCAATAAACCAAAGGCCCTGCTGACTAAACGATAGCGGCACCGGTTCGTTGCGATCCATTAATGGAATCGTCGAAGTATCAGCTTCCTTGGTGGACTCGCGAAGAAACTCGATAATTTCTTCTTTTCGATTCTTTAACTCAACTTTGATCTCATTGGTAAGCGCACCTGAGGGAGCTTTGATCTTAAGTTTGTCTTCGTTTAACGAGAGTTGAATACCGGCACGACGTAAGTCAGAAAGGAAATCGACTATGCTCATCAAGGGGTTCCCAGCTATTACTTCTTTGTTATTTGTTTTTAGTTCTACTAATAACAGTATAAGCGAGATTTTAAGATAGCGTGTTATCTAGCTATGTGTGGTAAGCGACTGTTTATACTGTTATTTTTGTTATGCTTTTATTATGCATTGGAATACATTTCAAACGCTCCATATTAACAAACGTAAACAGGTTGTGCGCCTTTTATTTCAAGTTTTGCGGCACAAGCCCAAAACTAGCACCTGCTGTAACAGGCTGTAATTGTGAGTAAAAAATGTGCTCATCTGTACCCTTTATGTAATACACATTGTTTACCCAAAGATTGGGTTATACAATTTGCATTCTTTAAAAATGAACGATCTATTAAACACATTGATAAGCCGCCAGGTACGACCAATACTTAATGAAACTCAGCATTAAAGACTCTATGGCAAATAAACCGCGCTCGACTCAAAGTACCGTTATCGGCTTCAGCCTTGTTCTGGCTGCAGGCGCTTTAGCTGTGTGCATGAGTTTCGATGACTTAGACCCCATCAGCGCTGCAACCCACTATGAGAGCAAGGTAAGCGAGAACGAAAGCTTTACCATAGGCGAAGTTAGCACCTCAGGCCTATCGTTAGCCCCAAATAGCAGTAATGCTGTTTCAGAGTCACAAATATTGGCAGAAAAAGCGTTTGTTGATGCTGAAATTAAAGCCAACATTGAGAAAAGATATCGCGAAGCAAAGGCCAGGCTTCTTGAAGATGACAAGCAAAGCATTGCTATGGATACAGATGCCCTACAAGACAATCTTTGAAGCGCTTTAAACTAATCACATAAAACAAAGGGCCGCGATTTGCGGCCCTTTTTATTTTTCTTACCCATCAGCTATCAAGCAGCTTGATCACCAAACAGGCAGCCAGCTAGCTTCGCTCGATAGTAAGTCGCGTCACCAAACAACATTTGTGAATGCATTTGCCGTTTGAAATACAGATGCAGATAACATTCCCAGGTAAAACCAATACCGCCATGTAATTGAATTGAACGGTTGGAACAGAAAATTGCCATTTCTGCCGCACTTGCTTTAGCCATATAGGAGAACTTATCCATGGATTCTGGCTCATGATCCCATGCACAAGCGGCGTTATACGTTAAACCACGAGCCTGATCGATCATGACCATCATATCCACCAAGGGATGCTTAACTGCCTGAAAAAAACCAATAGGCCGACCAAATTGCTCGCGGGTTTTGGCATATTCATTGGTGGTTTGTAACTGCCATTCAGCTGCTCCTACCATGTCAGCGGCAAGCAATGTAGCAATAATAGGCTCCACCTTTTTCAATACAGGTCCGGCTGATTCGCAAAGTAATTGAGCATCAGCTATCGATACATCTGCAAATAAGATACGCCCTTGATCTCGGGTAAGATCAACAATGGCATCACTTAACAATGTCACCCCTTGTGAAGATTTTTCCACTGTTACCAGGACAGGCTTATCATTCGCATCAAGCGCGCTCACGATAATGCTATCGCACTTTTGCGGATCTTGGACGTAAAGGGCTTCTCCATTTAATTTGCCATCTCGCAGGAATGCCGTCGGCGCATCACCGATTACCCCTTCTTGATTGCCAATGGCTAACGCATAACTACGCCCCTCAATCACTTGCCCTAAGCTAACGTCTGCATTTGCAGAGTTACAAGCATCCAACACATAGGTTGCACAAAGCGTACTTAAAAGTGGCCCAACATAAGCGGCCCTACCTGATTCTTCGACTAATGCAATCGCCGCTACGGCTGGCATGCCCATACCACCTGCACGCTCTGGAACAGCTATAGAAGTCCAGCCCAGCTCTACCATTTGTTGCCATAAGCTAGAATCCCAATTGGCAGCTAGATCACGATGTGGGTCAGGGTCACCTGCTACTAGCTTATGCACTTGATCTGGAGACGAATTATCTGTAAAAAATTTACGCGCGGATTCCCGCAACATTTTTTCATCATCGCCAAAGCCAAAGTTTTTTGGTTGTGTCATGTTCGGTCTCCTTATTTGCTTTTCGGTAGGCCGAGCACACGCTCACCTAAAATATTGCGTTGAACTTCGCTAGTGCCTGCAGCAATGGTCATACCAAAAGAATTCATATAAGCCAGTGGCCATTGGCCTTCGTGCGGCGCGTTTTCATCGGCAAGGTAAAGAGAGCTTGCCGCGCCTTCAATTTCCATAGCTAAAGCTGCAACATCTTGCATTATTTCTGTACCCACCAACTTCCCTTGCAAGGGAATACGCATAGGATGATCGACCAAAGAAGGCACGCGAGACATACGGACTGCCTGCCGCAATCCTTCTTGACGAATAATCGTTTGCATCACTTTATCGCGAACAATCGGGTCTTCGGACGCAGGCCTACCGCCCTTATTACACTCTTTCGCAAGATCAATTAACCCATAAGAACCTGATCGCCGCGATGAGGATTTATCTTTACCGCCTGATGCAGGAGTTACTAAAGGCCCTGCGCCCCGTTCATGGGTTAAGGTTGTCATGGCAACTTGCCAGCCTTCTCCGACCTCACCTAAACGCCAAGCATCGGGAATCACCAAATCCTCGAATATGACTTCGTTGAAACCGGTTTCCCCTGTAATTTTTATCAGCGGCCGAACCGTTACCCCTTTGCCCAATGCTTCTTTGATGGGTACAACGAAATAGGAAAGCCCTTTATATTTGTCTGATTTGTCGGTACGCACCAAGATAATCATCCAGGTGGCAAAGTGCGCAAGAGAAGTCCAGACCTTATGCCCATTGATGATCCAGTTATCGCCATCTTTTTTAGCAAAAGTTTGTACACTGGCTAGATCAGAGCCGGCTCCAGGTTCCGAAAAGCCCTGACACCAGATTTCTTCACCTGACAAAAGCTTCGGTAAAACTCTTTCCTTAAGAGGTTCTTGGGCATGAAAATAAATGGTGGGGGCAGCCATACCAAGCCCGATCACATTGGGCAAATAAGGCGAGGCTACGCTTTGCATTTCTTGGTTAGCAATCCGCTGACAATCTTTGCGACCTGCACCGCCATGAGCTTCAGGATAATCACAACCCACCAGACCGGCATCATAAGCAGACTTCTGCCACGCGCAGAGGTATTCAAGCTGGTCAGTGGTCATAATTTCCAAGGGTGATTGCGGTAATCGCACAGTGGGTGGGCTAGGCAGATTATTGCTTAACCAATCCTGACAATAGTCCCTAAATTCCGCTTGTTCTGGTGTGTCCTTGCGACCATCACCAGACGCTGCTCCGCCAGACATACATCCCCTCCTGCAATATTGTTATAAATTAGTGAGCTCATTGTACTCACTATATTCTTGCTTCACAGGTTTTAGACTAGGTTTGCACTAAAACACTCGCAATGACGGAAACATACAAATAGTTGGCCGAAGTTGACAGAGTCTGGTACGGAATATTTTCTCTTTTAAGTTTGCTACTAAATTGCCTTTGAAAAAAGCTATCTTAGAGCGCAGCAACCGGTTTTTCGTGGCTTTTAGCAGCCTGTTTTACTCGAATGCCCCGCAAATTCATAAATGGCTTTTCGATTAACAAGTAAGTGAAAATTGAAAATAACATAGACAAAGGAAAGACAACACTAACAACACTCGTAACTTGCCAGAACGTTAGCGAATCCATGGCGATATCGCGAGCTTCTAGGTTAGCACTGACATTAAACATGACAAAAATGATCACCATAATATGAAACAGGTACATTGAATAAGATAACTGTGCAATTGGATACCAAAGACGCAACGCTAGAAACGACTTAAATAAAATGCCAAACAACCCCGGATGCAAACTTACTAACACCAACCATGCTGCGGCCAATCCGAACAACAAGCGATTAAAGATGATATAGGCCAGCTCAAAGTAACTCGGCCAAACGATATCTGGATTAAGAATCGGCAAGAATGAAAGGAAAATGAAGACTGCGAAAGAAGCACAAGTCAGCAACAACCCAATCTTTCCATTCAAAAGTTTGGCTAGCGAATCACCTTTATAAAAATAAGCATATGAAGCCAGCACCCCGCAAGCCAAGGGTGCAAAGCGTGTATATAAATTCACATACATGCCATTAATGTAGTCACTCAATCCGGAGGAAGGATTAAGCAAGTCAGCAAAATTACCATGCCAAATACTCTCGTAAGAAAAAGCCACTAGCAACCGAATTAAAACGGACAACAGTAACAAGCCCACTAACCATTGCCATTGTCGGGCTGACTTAAAAAATATGAACACGAGGAAAAGTGGAAAAACAATATAAAACTGTTCTTCCACAGCTAGTGACCAGGTCCACTCCATTGGCATTCTTTCAACGGGAATAAAATTATTTAGATAAAAAACATTCGCCCATAACATATCTGTATTGCGATCGGAAAAAAGAAAGCAGAGCAATAAGGCGAACCAATAGACCGGAGTCAATCTTAAAAAGCGTCGCCAATAGAAACGTTTAAGGTTTATGGTCTGCTTATTTTGATATTCCTTAAAAAGGAGATGGGAGATTAAGAAACCAGAGATCACAAAAAAAGCATCGACAGCCTTATCTGCATTCCAAACCCATTGCATATACCAAGGCGTGGTTTGAATTAAAACCGTTAGGGCTTCGGCATCGATATAAAGCCGCATCAGGAAAAACACATGAAATACGATTAGCCACAATATCGATATTGCGCGAATTCCATCGATAGTCGCAAAATTCTCTGAAGGTCGAACAAACAGCGCTTTTAAATTTCGCTTAAGCGAAAAAGCTTGCACGACCCCATTAAGCGTGGCATTCGAGGATGGCATACTAAAATCCTTTTAGTTGTATTTACTATTTGCTAAAGCGTATATTTTATAGCCTGTAATGCTTTTAGCTTGTATCTTTTGGCCTGTATTGGTTCAACGTCACCCATGTCAGGCCAAACTGTCTTACAGATTTGCATCTTATAAGCGCTTACATCTTCCAATTTGACTGCTGCCTACAGCATAGCCACCCTGATTCTAATTCACTAGTAGTAATTGACCAATTGGCCTAGATTTCAAACTCCTCCATATCATCGTCTTCATCCACTTCGTTATCCGTGACACCTTCGCCTCTGGCCCATAGAGTCGTTTCGATATAATTCGCCATCCCTTTTACAGTTGAGCTCTGGAATAAAGCTCGTAGAGGGAACTCTACATTATATTTTTCCCTAACCCTGGACACGATCTGAGTCGCAAGCAGCGAGTGACCACCGAGAGCAAAGAAATCATCATTAATCCCTACTTGCTCTACCTTAAGAATGGTTTGCCAAATTTCTGCGATCTCTGCTTCGACTTCGGTCTCTGGTGCCACATATTCTTGCTCATTTACCTGACTTGTGGGATCAGGCAATGCAGCTTTATTGAGCTTGCCATTTGGTGTTAATGGAATTTCCTCGATGACCGTAAATCCACTAGGCACCATATAGTCGGGAAGATTCTTGATAAGGGTTTGGCGAACTGCTTCGCGATCTAGCGCATCAATACCTTCATGCAAGACGACATAGGCGTTAAGACAAATATCACCACGTTGATCAAGCGCATCAACAACTACCGACGTTTTAACACCATTAAGCTGATTGATTTCATGTTGAACTTCGGCTGGCTCAACCCGGTAACCACGAATCTTAATCTGTTGGTCGATTCGCCCGATAAGATGCACTTTACCATCAGGCAAATAACGGCCTTTATCACCGGTATAGTAAACGGTGTCATTCTCGGCTTGAGAGATAGGATTCAAACGGAATGGACTATCTTCCTCAATATTTAAATAACCTTGAGATAAATATGGGGAACGAATAACAATTTCACCCACCTCTCCCACTTCGGCCAGTGAACCTTGCTCATTTAAAATTAACAATTGCGAGGCATCAATGCCGGTACCAACAGGAACCCACTGACTGGCGTGGGCATCTTGTAAGCTAGGCACACGATAGAAAGACATTGCCTGAGGCGTTTCTGTCGCACCATAGAAATTGATACTTTCTACCTTGGGCGCGTACGCCGCCATACCATTCACTGCTGTTGCCGTTAATTTGTCGCCACCAAACACAGCGTAGCGTAAATCCGAAAGTAGATATTGCTCTGGCACAGGGTCCTCCCCTTGCCAATCAGCAACACCGGTAATGAGTTGTGACAATGCAGGTGTTAAGTGCATGACGGTTACTTGTTCTTGCACCAGCCATTCGGTTAACGTTTGTGGATCTGCATACCAAGCTGCGTCAGGAATATGCAGGGAAGCGCCCAACGATAAGGGCGTAAAAATATCACGCAGCAACGGGTCGTGCGCTAAACCAGAGAGCATAGTGAAACGATCGCTGGCGCCAAGATTAAACGCTTGCGCATACCAATCAATAAAATGCGCGATAGGCGCGAGCGTGCCAACAATTGCTTTTGGTTCGCCCGTCGTACCAGATGTGTAGGCTATGTAAGCTTTTTGATCGCTATCAGGAATCTCTAAAGCGCTTGCAGAATCGTTCGCTAGCTCAGATAAATCACACTGGATAGCGGTTAAATTCTCAGATTCAATGAGCGCTCCTAAACCCTCTGACGGCTGAGAGGCAACATCAATAACCACCTTAGTATTGGATAGTTTTTGATAATGTCTAATTCGCTCAATGGGGTAAGCAGCATCATATACTGTGAAAGAAGCGCCGGTTTTTAGAATAGCCAATAAGCTCACCACCAAGCCCGCGTTACGATAGGCATACACAGCCACCGTATCAGTCGTAGTGACTTGGTTATCCAACAATCGTTTCGCTAGCACATTTGACGTATGCTCTAGCTCTGCAAAGGTAAGCGATGATTGGCTATCTTTAATCGCCAACTCACTGCCACGGTCATGAGCATGCTTGGCAAGGTTTTGTAGCGGATTTGGCCATGATTTTTTAGATAGTGAAGTCAGAGGATCAGGACGTCGATCCACTTGATCTTTACTTGCCAGTTTAAAGTCCAACAAACTCGAATCAGGTGATGCAATCACTTCCTTAATCAAACCATTGAAGTGTTCAAGCAAGGTCTGAATAGTTTCAGCTTTAAATAGATCTGTGTTGTAGACCAATTGCAACTGCACACCTTGCGGCGTTTCTTTGGCATACATATTAAGATCAAACTTGGCATGCGTTTCGTGATCTTCACCAAACATTGGACTAATCGTTAAACCAGACACATCTTGGTGGGTTTCAGGCAGGTTCAGCAAATTGAAAAATACCTGAAAGTAAGGGGTACGGCTTAAATCACGTTTCGGCTTGAGTTCTTCAACAATCTTTTCGAAAGGTAACGATTGATGGCCAAAGGCACCTAAACTCTTATCCTTTATTTGTTGCAGCAGGTCGCGGTAGGAATTAACGGATTCAAACTGAGTACTAATAACCGCAGTATTGATAAACATGCCGATCATGGGTTCCACTTCTTCGCGAACGCGACCGGCAATAGGGATTCCCACGTTGAACCCTTGCTGCCCAGAGTATCTATGAAGCAGTAGTTTGAATGTTGCCAATAGCGCCATGAATAAAGTAGCACCTTCTTGTTTAGCGACGGCGGCTAATGATTCAACCGTCGCGATATCAATAAGGCTCTTTTCATAACTACCATTAATGGTCTGCACCGTAGGTCGAGGGAAATCCGTTGGCAAATCTAATACAGCGAACTCGTTATCGAGTTCATTTCGCCAATAGGTAATTTGTTTTTCAAGCTCCTCGCCTTGTAACCAATTGCGCTGCCAGGCTGCATAATCCACATATTGATATTCAAGTGCAGGCAAACTCACTTGCTGACCTGCTTTTAAAGCAATGTAACTTGTCGCTAACTCTTGCACCAATACATCCATGGACCAACCATCACTAATGATGTGGTGCATCACAGCAACGAAAACCCAACGTTGTGATTGCTGATCTTGGTGACACTTCAACAGCGTTGTGCGCATTAAGGCATGATTGACTAAATCAAAACCAGTATTGGTTTCTTTCTCAACGAACCCATGAATCGCATTGGCCTGCGCATCGCCTGTCTTATCACTCACATCAACGACATTGATCTGCCATTGCTTAGCTGCATGAATAACGACACTTGGCTCATCATTTTGCGTAACAAAATTACTTCGTAAAGTTTCATGGCGCGCTACCACGTTAGATATAGATTGATTCAACACCTCTACATCCAAGTCCCCTGTGAGTTCTAAAACAACGGGCATATTATAGGCCGCTGAACCGGGGTCTAACTGATCTAACAACCACAGTTGCTGCTGCACAAACGACAGCGGTAGTGAACCAGATCGATCAACGACCGTTAAATCGGGAACATTGGATTGATCACCGGCCGCCACTAACTCATCAATGACACGAGCGACCGTTGTCACGGTGGGTGACTCAAACAATTTGCGTATCGGAATATCGACGCCATATTGTTTCTTTAATCGCGATACAACCTGAGTGGCAAGCAGTGAATGCCCACCCAGTTGGAAGAAATCTTGATCCGCCCCTACCGATTCGATACCGAGAATATCTTGCCAAACAGCAGCGACTGCTAATTCGGTAGTGGTTTCCGGCAATCTGGCGTTAGCTGTATCCAACTCAACAGTTTTTGGCAACGCTTTACGATCAACTTTACCATTCGGTGTCAGAGGGAATTGATCAAGCACAAACCAAACATTGGGCATCATATGTGATGCTAGCAAATTCGCAGCATGTTGCTTTAACTGATCTAGCCACTGATCATTAGTATCGCCACTTTCAGCATTGACCACCCAGGCAAACAACATTTCGCCCGCTTCAGTTTTTTCTACTGCAACAAGCGAATCGGTTACACCGTCGAATTCATTGATAACGGCTTTGATTTCTTCGACTTCAATACGGAAACCACGTAGTTTGATCTGATGGTCACGACGCCCTAGATATTCAATATTGCCATCTTCTCGGTAACGAACTAAATCACCAGTTCGATAAAGTGTGTCTTTCTCGCTTGCAAAAGGATTTTGGAAAAAGACTTTATCAGTCAGCTCTTGGTTATTTAAATAACCCGGGCCGACACTATCGCCACCAATGCAAAGCTCACCCGCTCCGCCTACTGGCATTAACTCATTGGCATCGCCCAGAATATATAAACGGACGTTATCAATCGCACGCCCAATAGGAAGCACGGGATAGTGAAGATCCTGAGATAATTCAACAGTATACGCCGTAGCGATATCGGTACATTCTGTTGGACCGTAACTATTTACTAATTTACAACCACTAAAAGTTAACCACGCTTTTAATCTAGGTAGGTTAATAGGCTCACCACCCAAGAATAAATGCTTAAGCGTCTCCAGTTTGTGCCAATCTTGCTGATCATCCGTCAAAGGATAAAACGCACTCGGAGCACAGTTAATCCAAGTCACTTGATGCTCATGAATCGTGGCAAGCAAAAGTTGTGGATCAAACTCCTGAAAATCAGGAATAACCAAACAGGCCCCGTTTATCAATGGTGCAAACAAGTTCTTTTGGGTTAAATCGAATCCCAAAGCACTCATTAACATTACGTTGTCTTGCTGATTCAACCCATAATCACGGGCATACCATTGTTGCAGGTTAACTTCAGCTTTTTGAAAAGCACCGGTTCCCTTGGGTCTCCCTGTGGATCCCGATGTATAAATCATATAAAGCAAACGCTCTGAATCAGGCGCTATACACACATTGCTGATTTGTTCCGAGTTATTCGAAACAACGGTATCCATCGCTAGGCATTGCCATTCACCTTGGGGAAACTGTTCAATGACCTCAGTTCGAGAAACGACCCATTGGATGTTAGCGTCTTCAACAATGTAACGGATACGACCTTCTGGATAAGACGCATCTAAAGGTACATAAGTACCACCCGCTTTCAAAATACCAAGAATGGAAGGCATCAAAAGCATATGACGATCGAAACAGAGGCCTACCTTATCGTTGGGTTGTACGCCCTTCTCTATTAAATAATTGGCGATCGTATTCGCTTGAGCTTGCAGATCTCCGTAGCTAAGCGCTTTCCTACCACATTTTATCGCGATACTGTCGGGCGTTGAGAGACATTGCTGATCAATCAAAGTCTGCATCGTCGCAGACTGATCGTAACTCACTTCAGTTTGATTCCATGCTTGCAACTGCTGCTCAATTTCATTGTGATCTAACATTGCAAGCTGAGATAGCGGCAATTCGGGTTCAGCCACAATGGCTTCTAGCAACCTCTGAAAATGAGCCACTAACCGCTCAATGGTTTCTGCTTTGTATAAAGCAACTCGATATCCAAACACGCCGGATAAGCGACCTTGGTTGATCCCCATATTAAGCATTAAGTCAAACTTGGCATCGTTGGCTTCAGCTTCTACGGGGGTCAGCGTTAAACCTTTTAAGGTTAATTCTGTAGGCTCAGAGATATTCTGATAAGTAAACAACACCTGAAAAACAGGTGTATGTGTGAGCGAGCGCTCTACTCCCAATTCATCCACTAAACGTTCGAAGGGAATGTCTTGATGATCGTACGCTTCTAAAGCGCCTTGCTCTACTTGATATAGAAAATCTTTAAAGCTGCCATTAGGATCCAGCTGATTGCGAAACGCCAAAGTATTCACGAAGAAGCCAATAATAGGCTCTAACTCGGACCAGTTGCGATTGGCAATTGGCGAGCCCACCACGATATCGCGCTGATTCGTATAACGATAGAGCAGCACCTGAAACGCAGCTAACAGTGTGATATATGCGGTGCTGCTATTTTGCTGGCTTAACTGTTCGATTTGTTGTGTGAGTTTTTCCGATAATGAAAACTCGACCACTGCACCACGCTGATCAGGTTTATTGGGTCTCGGAAAATCGGTGGCTAATTCTAATACCGGTGCGTCGGCAAGTTTTTCTTTCCAATAATCTATTTGGGTATCTAACACCTGACCTTGTAACCAACCACGTTGCCATATCGCAAAATCCGCATACTGCACGGCAAGATCGGGTAGTGGTGATGGTTTAGCATTTAAGAAGGCATCATAGAGTGTTGCAATCTCTTGCATCAACACACCCATAGACCAGCCATCACTAATGATATGGTGCTTGTTAGCAATCAACACATACTCATGATCACTCAGCTTAAGTAACAAAGCTTTCAACAAGGGCCCATTTTCTAAATCAAAGGGGGCGCTTGCTTCACTGATCACTCGATTTTCAACGAGGGATTCGGCTTCTGAAGCTTCATGCTGCGATAGATCTTCAATGCACAGTTCAAACTCAACATGCTCTTGAATGACTTGTACTGGCTCATCATCCACCACCTTGAATTGGGTTCGAAACACTTCATGGCGGCGAATAATTTCATTAAATACGCTTTCTAATAGCTTGGGCTGCACATCTCCACTCAGGCGAACCGCAGCAGGCATATTGTAGGCTGTATTACCTGGATCCAATTGATCCAACAACCATAGACGTTGCTGAGCAAAAGAAAGGGGAATCTTTTCGCCACGTTCTTGTGCCTGAAGCGATGGAATATCACCAATGCGTTGGCTACGATGAACCGCCTTAGCAAGACCCGCCACGTTGGGTGCTTGGAACAGCTCCCGAACGGAAACATCGACACCAAAGGCACGACGAACTCGTGACAAAATCCGTGTTGCTAATAATGAATTACCACCGATATCAAATAAATTGTCGAGAACACCGATTTGATCCCGCTCCAACACCTGTTGCCAAATCTGTGCTAACTGTGATTCCACATCATTTCGCGGCGCAACATAGCTTTGTTCATTGGCGGTATCTGGATCTGGCAGTGCTTTTCGATCCACTTTTCCATTCGGCGTGAGCGGCCAAGCGCTAAGCACCACCAATCCAGATGGCACCATGTAATCAGGCAAACTAGCTCTAAGAGCATCGCGCCAGCCAATAATATCTTGGCCTTCATTCGTTACCACATAACCAATTAACTGATCATTCTTCAGTAACACTAATCCATCTTTCACATCGGCTAACGATTTAAGTGCGGTTTCGATTTCGCCCAGCTCAATGCGCAATCCACGGAGCTTAATTTGGAAATCTTTACGACCGATATATTCTAACTCGCCGTTCGCTAAATAACGTACCAGGTCTCCGGTGCGATAAAGTTTGCCTTCACCAAAAGGATTATCTAGAAACACGCTATCGGTAAGTTCTGGCTTATTGATATAACCTAAACCAACTGAACCACCACCTATACACAGCTCGCCCACAAGTCCTGGAATAACCTGTTGCAAGTTTTCATTGAGAACTAAAAGCTGCACGCCCGCTATAGGCTGGCCAATAGGGATAAACGATTGACCCGCTTCGATGATATCTAGCCCGTGATAACTGACAACATCAGTACATTCTGTCGGGCCATAACTGTTAACCAATTGTGCGATACTGTTATCGCTACCGAGCCATTCATGAAGCAACGAAAGCTGTATCGGCTCACCACCCAATACCACATGCTTTAAGCTTGCGATCGCCTTAAAATTATTCTTAGCAGAAGCTTGCACCAACGGATAAAACGCACTGGGTGCACAGTTAACAATGGTGACCTGGTGTTGCTGGATCGTATTCACCAACAACTGCTCATCGTAGAGGTCCATTTCTGGAATCACTAACTTGCCACCTTTTAACAAAGTGGCAAAAATGTTCTTTTGAGTTAAGTCGAAACCAATAGCACTGACCAGCAGGTTTGTTGAGGTCTCATCAACAGATAGAGCATCAAGATACCAACGCTGTAGATTGATTTCGCCTTGATGTGTGACCAATGCGCCTTTGGGCTGGCCTGTAGACCCTGACGTATAAATGGCGTAAATCTGGTCTTTACCGGTGGGACAAGTCTCTAGTGCTTTGGAGCTTTGCTCTTTAATATCTGCAGCGGTATCAATGACGCAAACTGTTGCTGACGTTGCAGGAAGTACAGACGCCACTTTTTGCTGCGTCAGAATAACCGGTGCGGCACTATCTTCAACAATATAAGCTAATCGATCGGCAGGATAACCAGCATCCATGGGCACATAGGCCCCACCGGCTTTCAATACTCCCCAAACAGCAACGACAAACTCTATGGAACGGTCAAAGCACAAACCAACGCGCACATTTTCTGCGACGCCTTGGCTACGCAACCAATGAGCTAATTGATTAGAGCGCTCGTCCAAGGCTTGATAGGAAAGTGATGTATCACCTTGAATTAGCGCGACTCGATCCGGTATATTTTGTGCTTGTTGTTGAAACCAATCGACGATGGTTGCAACATTTTCTTTATCAATAGCAACGCTTTCTGTCTCATCAGCAGCGTTTTCTGAAAAGCTCCATTGATGCAACTTAGCTTTTTCACCGGCAGATAAGAACTCTAGCTCACTTACTGTAGAAGCCTCACCACTCACAATTTGTTCGCTAATGTGCTGCACACGCTGCAAGAAATGACAATCCTCAAAAACGCGAGGATCATAACGAAGTTCCAACTCTACATTATCGCCAGCGTCGCGAATAATAAATTGTACGCCGTTTTCAACCCGTGGTGCTGACATATAAGGCACTACACTCATACCATCGACCGTTTCATCGGTGGTAAAGTTGTAGAAGTTATACATAAAGAGCACAGGCCCCAAACTGGCCATTGCCCGCTGCGTTGCAATATCAATAACGCGCTTGTCTTTCACCAGATCATTAAAGGATTTGGCTGTGCTAAACCAATCGACGATCGGGGTGTTGCCATCAAATAATGACTTGTCGAAAATAGCTGGGTGCTGCTGATAGAAACAACCGAGCGCTCGTGGACTCACCTCTCGACGATTGCCATAAAAATCAAAAACTGAAAAACTGTCTTCGGCTCGGCAGTAATTCAATAGCGCCATACCATAAAGCGTTCGGAAATAAGCGGGCAAGGTTAATTGCGATTGGCCGCAGAACTCTCGCAAGCTGTTTGTGGTTTGCTTATCTAATACAAGTTTGTTGATCGCGTTATCATGAATGCGTGAAGCGGTGTTAGCGGGTATCGGATACAAACCTTCTCGCGGCTTGGAGAAATTGAGCGCCTCAGTCGATTGAAGTTGCTGGCGCCAAAAATCTAAGATGGCTGGCGTACTGCCATTCGCTTTTTCCCATTGACGATAGCTCGCATAATCGAGATCGACAGCAACGTCCTTAGCTTCACCTGCCTGATAAGCACGATAGCAATCCAATACAGCACTCATTTGCGCGAAGGTTGAGGCGCCATCCAATACCATATGATGACAGCCCAAAATCAGCACACCCTCTTTGTCTGAGCACTGTACCCAATGATAGTGAATTAAATCATCCTTAAAAATATCAAAGGACTTATGCATCAAATCATCGATGGCTAGTTGCTGCTGGTCTGCAGTCATACCCACCACTGAATGCTGATTCAATTCGATGGTTTTGGTTTTCGGTACAACAAAATATACGTCATCTGCGGCAGGCACATCGCAATGCTTTAAGGTCGCTCGTAACATCGGGCTTGCATCCGACACAGCTTGAATAGCTCGAGTCAAACACGCTAAATCGATGTCGGCTGGTAATCTCGCATAAATACCATAGGCGTTTTGCTTGGTATCCGGATGAGCTTGCTGATCAATCAGCATGACGCGTTGATTATCGTTTAGTGGCTCGAGCTGAAACTCTGCAATATCTAATCCCATATGGGATAACAAAAACTCGTCATCGAATAGTGCAATATCATCAATCACTTTCGATTGGTCAGACACCAACTCACCAATCAAAAACTGATACTGATCGATTAAATGGCTAATAGTAGATTCGTTAAATAGATCAGTGTTGTATTCCAAGCCACCTTCAAAACCTTGATCTGTCTTAACCACCCCTAACGTTAGATCCATACGGGCTGAAACATTGGCATTTGGAATGGGTTGAATCTCTAATGGCCCAGCACCAAATGCTGGCTGACCATTATTAGTGCCGCTCTCTTGTACCAATAATTGAAACGCCGCTTGTGCTAATGGTGGATATCCAGGTTGGCGTTCCACATCCATATTTTCTAATAAAATATCGATAGGCACTTCTTGATGGTTAAAGCCACCTAAGACCATTTCTTTCACGCGCTTGAAGAAATCAGCCACCGAAGGTCGATCATTCAGCGGTAGTCTAAACAGCAGCATATTAACAAAGAAGCCGATAAGTTCTTGAGTTTCGTGACGATCACGACCAGCTACAGGTGCTCCCACCACCACGTCGTGACTATTGGCATATTTCCCAAGCAGTAATTGCCAAGCACCAAGGGATACCATGAACGGCGTCAAATCCTGTGTTTTACAGAACTCATTAACTTTTGCAGAAAGCGCAGGAGTAAACTCGAAGCGATAAGTGGCACCATGACTTCTTAACAGCTCTGGTCGAGGATAATCCGTTGGAATATCTAAAACTGGCGGTGCATCCGCTAGCTGTTCTTGCCAATACTTTAGATCTTCTTTGAAAGCATCGTCTTCAAGATAATTGCGTTGCCATACCGCGTAATCAGCATATTGGATGGGTAGCGGCTCTAACGCTGCTTTAGTGCCAGTGGCAGCGGCCATGTAGAAGGCTGCCATTTCTTTAACTAACACGTCCATCGACCAAGCGTCTGAAATGACATGATGCATACAGGCAATCAGCGCAAATTCTGAGCTAGCTCCATCCTGCTTGAGTATCAATAGGCGTGCTCGAAATAAAGGACCCTCATTTAAGCTAAAAGGCGTCTGAGCCTCTTTGTTAACTTCATCAATTAATCGTTGGTCCTTTTCTGCATCAGAGAGCGAAGTAATATCTTCCAAAGGTAATTGCCACTGAGTAAATGGCTCGATTACTTGAATGGGTGAACCTTCGACATCTGAAAAAGTGGTGCGAAGTGATTCGTGACGCTCTACTAAAGAGGCGAATGCCTTTTCCAATAATTTTGGATCTATCTGGCCCTTAATACGAAACGCTGCGGGTATGTTGTAAGTGGTGTCGTTTGGATTAATCTGATCCAATAACCATAAACGCTGCTGGCTATAGGACACTGGCAAATCCCCTTCCCGACTGGCAACGTCAATGCCTTTTTTCTTCAGTTTTTGCGCTTGCTTTAAGAACTCAATTATCTGGGGCTTAGCCGCTACGATTTCATCTCGGATCTCTGGGGTAAAAGCGCCTTCGGGAGCACTAAAGCGTAGATTTTCCCCTTCTAACCAAAGTCGAATATCTTTTTTAGCGAGGGAAGAAAGTAGCTCAACAACTGACATAGGGAACCTGTAGGTTTGTTTTTATTATATAGCCTTATAAGGCATAAAATCATAGCACGGCGAAAGCCTGGTCGCCACGCGCTATTTTAACGTAACTTGCTCATATTACGTAGCTTTTAGGAGGGAACTAGATCCAGAATTGTTAGCAAAAATCGTCGTTAATGAGAGGAACTGCAAAGATCATGGAATACAAATCATATACCAAGGGATTTGCGCTCAACTATGAGGATTGGCTACCACGCAATACATGGATATTTTTGGATGATTTACCCATTTGGTACTGATTGCGCCCATTGCTTTTCGCATCATAGAGAGCAGCATCAGCTTCTTCAATAATGGCAAGGGAATCAGCCTCGAACCGAGTCTCAGTACCAACGCCGATAGAGATAGTCAGGTGCTCCAAGGGGCTGGCATTGTGAGGAATCCTGTCCTCGGAAATACCTTTCACCAGCCGATCAGCTAAATATACCGCCCCTTTAATATCGGTATCCGGTAACAGCACCACAAACTCTTCACCACCATAACGAAACAATGAATCTCCTGGGCGCGCAAGGTCACCACTCAGAGTTTTTGCGACTTTCGCTAAGACCTCGTCACCCTTGCGATGCCCATAGGTGTCGTTGTAGGCCTTGAAGTAATCCACATCGATCATCAACACTGACAACGGTGAGCCCTCTCTTTGGGAACGCCGGTATTCCAAACGGAACTGATGATCAAACGCTCTTCTATTAGGGATTCCCGTTAGGCTATCAATCAACGCCAAGCGATAGTTATCGTGAGCCACCTGCTCTGCTCTTTGTTTCTCTGCTTTTAAGAAATTTATATGGGAAACCAAAGTGAAGGACAGCAACACGGTATTAAGCAGTACACCCACTTTTAACGAATGAACATAGATAGGACTCGAAGGCAATATGCCCAATTGATGTAGCGCAAACAGGAATGCCCCCAACAAGCCCGCAGACCAAGCTAACAAAAACAACCCCGACCCACTGACATTGGACCGATAAGCATATGCACCAGCCACCAACACCATACTAATGATCACCATTGGCAAGATCGAAATAAAGTGAATCAACAAGCTCAAGGGCGTGAAGAAACCCATAAAGGCTGTTGCCAAGCTCAGTCTAGAAGCGATTAGAAAAGCAGTGTCGAACAACGGAAAGTAATGCTTTAATTGTAAGACTTCGCGAGTAAATAAACAGACACTTGCTAAAGTGAGCCCGACAGTAATTGGTTGAATGTGTTCATTCACCCATTGTCCATTCTCTCTCCAGATCCATTCGTAACCATAGCCACTCATTGCAAGCTGATATAGCAAGATGAAAAACAAGGTGCTCACATAAAAGAAATAACCCTGCTCGCGGGTAAAGAAATAAACGAATAAGTTGTAAACACACATGATCATAAGTGCGCCAAAGAACAATCCATAACCCAGTGTCGTATTGTTCTGATGCGTATATACATGAGCGCCATTAACAATGGCAATCGGCATCACCAAGGAGCCTTCAGTTTGAAGCCTCAACAGTAAGTAATCGGTTTTTTCGGGTATTGGAAAAAAGAAAACGCGATGATCGATTGGCCTAGAGTCGTAGGGCCTCATATCACCCGTTTGATACGTTAGTTTCCAGGGCTGGCCAGCTTGCAAAACGTATAGATCGATAAAATCCAATAATGGGTAATCGAATTCGAGATATTTATCAGATTCTTGTAAATCATAGCTATGCAGTGGAATCAAAATCCAGTGAACACGATGCTCATAACCAAAATTCTCGGAGACGCCCTTTAGCGGTTTGAATCCGAAACCTTGTATTAGTTCATCTACATTTTGCTCTAATTGTGGGTTGGCTTGACCGGTTCCATCAACAAAATAGTAAGCATGATCAAACGCAGGATAATAATGCCCCTCATCAGAGACGCCGTGCAAAATTGGCGTCTTGTTGCCAGTGCTCTCTTTATTTACAGCATGGCTAGCTAAACTGGGTAGTGTTGCCACCATCAAAAGAAGGGCAACAAGAATCCGAGGCACTGGCTATCTCTACTTTGTTTGTTTTATGGACTAAAAAAGACTGATACGAGCTAAAACCCAAAGGTTTACCCGAGTAAAGATAGCACAGCTTGAAAAATTCGCTTAAAAAGGCCCTTTTATGATTGGGTTAGATAGCTCAGAAAGGTCTTTATAGACTTTGGCCTCCCAATCCCACCAAAGAACAACATATTTCTCGCTATTCAAAGATTGAGGAAACTCGACTTCAACCTTGCTAGGATCGCCGTTTTCAGTCGTAGCGACCACCGTCAGGACAATATCTCTCAAGTTGTATCGTTTTTGATAATCAATCTGCTTGTGATTGGAGACAAAGAATCGGTCAGCCCTTTTAGCTAAAAAAGCGAGGCTGTTTTGCGGTAAGCCTGCTGCTGGCCAATCAGCATCGCCGGCTATTAGGAATCCTTGGGGGTTTTCCAGAATTAGCTTTTGGCCTTCTTGCTTTAATGAAATCGGAGTTAGTCCAGGCACTATGCTAATCATCTGCTCCGGCTTCGCCAACCCAAAGTAGTCCGCCTTGAGTGGCATATACATTTGCTCAAACAAAACCGGTGGGTTAACAATCACCACCACCTGGTCTTCGGATACATCTTCAACAATATTGGAGTGAATATTGAAAGGGGGCTTTTCTGGCCCAAACGCACTGGCAACCTTGCTATACCAAACAAATCCGGTACCGGCGCTAATCGCAATGACAATTAAGCCACTCCACAGATAAGCAAAACCACGATAAAGCTTACCTTTTTGAAACCATTCTTCATTCTGTTTTAAGCCAGCAAACCAAATCGCGCATGTTAGCGTGACACCGATACCAAAGAAAAACATCAGTCGACCACCAGACACAATGGTGGCGCAGGCAGGTGGCACAGCGATGATCGCCACTAACAAACCGTAGAGAGCCAGCTTATTCTTAATCAGCATTGGCAAAAACAAAAGCGCTGTAATGATCAACACAACGAAGCTAATAACTGCTTGATTAATTTCCACAGCAGGTGACATTAGCATGCTAAGGGAAGGCACTCTAATCAATTGCTCGTAAAGCATGATTGGGCCATTAATCAGCAAGGTATGAATAAAGTTCGGGGTATCGTTAATTGGATCAACATAAAACCCACTATGAATCGCTCCGTACCCTAACTCGCTATAAACGATACGCCAAGCTGCAGTAACCAGCACAAATCCAATAAATGCCATTAGTTTTTGAGCGACTGTATTTTTGTCGATGACTAGCAGAAAAGGAATCACCAAACCCAAGGTAGAAATACCTGCTTCTGCAGATAATAAGGTTGCTAAGTAGAAACTTAACGCAGCAACCAATTGAAGCGATGAACGATTAACACTCCAGTGGGTTAAGCAAATCATACTTAACAGACCGAAGCAGGTGGCGATTAATATATTTCGATTAGCCAACCAACCTACTGCGTGAACATGACTCGCATCAAACACATAGAGCAGCATTGCCAACCAAAGCGCAAGATTGCTTACACCAAGCTTTATTAGCCAAACACCCAAGAGCATTCCGACTAACAAATACCAGACGGTTGAATGAAGGTGCATCAAAATGGGTGAATCAGGCCACAGTTGATAGTCGAACCAATGGGTAATAGCCGCTAATGGTCGCCAAAAACTGACTTTTAATTCGGGGTCAGTCCACCAAGGAATATTGCCATAGACCTTCGCATTCTCAAGAAGATCATTACCATCGTGAAAGAACGAAAATAATTTATTGGCCGCGTCGACAGGACCAAAAGCTTCCTCCTGAGACCCAGGAAACGATTCCAAACCCAACAACAAAGTACGGTGCAAATAGTCGTCTCTTAACAGACCGCTATTTAATGTTGGTAACAGCAAACAGAACACAAGCAATACGGGCAACCACACTGCCCGCTTAGACAAAGCATCTTTAAACGATAAAGAAACCCCTGCTAAATGCAGGGGCGCGTTATTATTATTCACTAAGTTATCCACTTATAGTTTTAATATGGGCATTCCATACCCACAGTATCGATCTATTAATTAGTAGGAGGTTATAAGAAACCCTCTTCGCGACTAGCATCAGAGTCAGTATTGGATTCCTCTTTCGCTATTTCAGCAGATTCACTGGCCCACAATAAAGTTTGTAAATACTCCGCTATATCAGCGACTGTATGAAGTTCAAATA
>JAKSAW010000018.1 GCA_022361455.1 Pseudomonadales bacterium
ATGGTTGTGAAACACCCATGCAATGGATTGACATCGGTACTGTATCAGACCTTTGGAATGCGAATCAGAGTGCGCTAAACCAAGATATTCTGCATTTCCCAATGAAAGGCACTGAAGTTGCACCGGGGGTTTTTGCAGGTACTAACGTGAATGCAAATTGGGACACTATCAGTGTGAAAGGGCCTGTTTACATTGGCTCTGGCACAACCATCGAAGATGGCGTCACGATAGAGGGTCCGGTATTAATTAGCGAAAACACACATGTAGAATCCGAAACCACTTTAAGAAAATGCGTTATTGATCCTTACACTCAAATTGAACGAGGTACAGAAATAAACCAAGAATGGATCAACCCAGAATTTTCCATTGACCTAAGCGAAAAGTCTTGTGTCTCCACAGAAACTGATAGTACTCGAGCTAGCGATATCAGAGAAGCAAGAACCATGAGCAATGTGTCCGTTTTGCCACAGCGCGCAAAAGGATAGCCTAACGAGCCACCAAACGGCTGTTACTACCCCAAGCAGCCCTTCAACGCGTTACCACTAGGATAACTATGGTAACGCGTTTTTTTCAAATGGCTTAGCGGGCCATATATCCGCGCCAGCCTTTATAGTGCGTAATGTCTTCGGCTGTTTTTATACCGCAAGGTTCACAGATAAACCCAGGCACCCAAGAACCATCTGCTAGTTCGAGCTTACCGATCCCCAAAGGTGCCGGGATTCCAGCGACGAAAGAACCAAAATCTTTGGCAGGTACACTCCACACTTCCACCTCAATCGCTTCACCATTTTCTGAAACACGCTCTAGGCCGGGTCTGAATGGTGGCCCGCCTTCTAATGAATAAAAGCGATAATAGGGTGATGTATGTGTTTTTTGAATCAGTGTTGCACCTCGATCTTGTAACTGCCAATTCAGCGCCATTCCCTCTAAATGAGCGCCACAAACAGCCACAGGGATAGGTTCGCGGCTCACTGTCGCAGTTGTTTTATAGTCCGCTTCACTAAGAGCTGCGTTTGCTATTTGTTGTAACGCTAAATCACTCTGTGCTTGGGAAAATAGCGTTACACCAAAGCCTAAACCAGCAGAAGTATTGCCCATAGGAATCGACAGCGCCGCGAAATCCAACAGGTTCATAAAGTTGGTGTAATAGCCAAGCTCAGTATTATTTAAGATGGGATTGTTGGCGATCTCATCAAATGTAAATTGTGTAGCAGTGGTTGGTGTGAGCACTGCATCCACCAGTTCCATTTGCTGATTTGCTAATTTAGACAGTGCTTGTAGCTGATAGAAACCGTCAAATGCTTTCTTACCAGTCACAGATTCAGCGCCTCTAATAATAGTGGCCACAGATTCATCTGTTTCGTCTAAATGGCGTTCAATAAAATCCCCTACTGCATGAAAACGTTCCGCCACCCATGGGCCTTGATATAACAACTGCGCCGCTTTCACAAAAGGTGAAAAGTCAATGGTGACTAATTCAACACCGGCGCTCTTAAATTGTTCGCAAGCCTTATCAAAACATGCCTTGTATTCCGGGTGAATAATATTTAGCTGATCATCCTGTGGAACACCCAACTTAAAACTTGCTTTGTTATTAAGTGAAAACTCGGCTTTGCGACTGTAACTGTCTTGCTCATCATAATCGGCTGCTACGGATAAAACCGTTTGAGCATCGGTTAATGAGTTAGTGAATATACTAACGCAGTCTAAAGATTTACACGCAGGCACAACGCCACGACAACTAAGCACTCCCCTTGTTGGTTTAACACCAATCAAGCCATTAAATGCTGCGGGAACACGTCCCGAACCTGCGGTATCCGTTCCCAACGAAAACGCCACTTGCCCTGCGGCAACTGCATACGCAGATCCTGAACTTGAACCGCCAGAAATATAATCCTCATTATAAATACAAGGAACAGCGCCGTATGGCGATCGTGTACCCACCAACCCTGTCGCAAACTGATCCAAGTTGGTTTTTCCTAATGGAATGGCACCTGCAGCTATTAGCTGTTGCACCACATAAGCTGTTTCCTCGGGTTGATAGGCATATGCTGGGCATCCCGCAGTGGTTTCACAATCGAC
>JAKSAW010000256.1 GCA_022361455.1 Pseudomonadales bacterium
ATGCTAAAAAGAAACGCTAAATCAAACAGAAGAAAGCAAATCATCCCGACAAAATATAACAGACAACAAAAAAGGGTTTATCCTCTCGGATAAACCCTTTTTTGTTGTACTTCGAATTACATGTTTGGATAGTTAGGGCCGCCGGTTCCTTCTGGAACAACCCAAGTGATGTTTTGGCTTGGGTCTTTAATGTCACAAGTCTTACAGTGAACGCAGTTTTGACCATTAATTTGAAAACGTTTGTCGCCGTTTTCTTCTTCAACAATCTCATATACGCCTGCAGGGCAGTAACGTTGTGCCGGTTCATCCCACTTAGGTAAGTTTACGCCTAGTGGTACGCTGCTATCGGTAAGCTTTAAGTGGCAAGGCTGATCTTCTTCGTGGTTTGTGTTGGATAAGAACACTGAAGACAAGCGATCAAAAGTGATGGTGTTGTCAGGTTTTGGATAAGCAATTTTCTTGCTCTGATCCGCTGCTTTCAGACAGGTATGATCTGGAGTGTCATCGCGGAAGTTGATTGGCAGCTTACCACCGAAGATGTTTTGCTCAACCCAGATAAAACCTGCGCCAATGAAGGTGCCGAGTTTATGCATGGCGCCAACAAAGTTACGAGTCGAGTAAAGTTCATCGTATAACCAAGAAGCTTTGAAGTTTGCTTCGTATTCAGGTAGGTCTCCACCAGTCTTGCCCGCAGCTAATGCTTCGGCAATAGTTTCTGCCGCTAACATGCCGGACTTCATGGCAGTGTGAGAACCTTTGATTTTTACGGAGTTCATGGTGCCAGCATCACAACCGATGATAAGACCACCCGGGAAATTCATCTTAGGCAGTGAATTGAAACCACCTTTTTCCAGTGCACGTGCGCCGTAAGATACACGCTTGCCACCTTCCAAATAATGTTTAAGAGTAGGGTGTAACTTAGCGCGTTGGAACTCTTCAAATGGGCTGACGTGGGGGTTTGAGTAGTTAAGATCAGTAATCAAACCAACCACCACTTGGTTGTTTTCCGCGTGGTATAGGAACCAACCACCGGTACTGCCGCTTTCAGTTAGTGGCCAGCCCAAACCGTGCATTACTAAGCCAGGCTTATGCTTCTCAGGCTCGATATCCCAAAGTTCTTTGATGCCGATACCGTAGTGTTGTGGAGCTTTGCCTTCATCAAGCTTGAATTGGCTAATGACTTGTTTACCCAAATGACCGCGACAGCCTTCTGAGAAAACGGTGTATTTGGCGTGAAGCTCGAATCCAGGTTGGAAGCTAGCTTTTTGCTCGCCATCCATGCCAACACCCATGTCACCAGTAGCAACGCCTTTAACGCTGCCGTCGTCATTGTAGATAACTTCAGCGGCAGCAAAGCCTGGGTAAATCTCTACGCCCAAATTTTCCGCTTGTTGGCCCAACCAGCGACAAACATTACCAAGGCTTACTACGTAGTTGCCATCGTTGTGAGTTGGTTTTGGAATCATCCAATGAGCTAGCTTGGTGCTCTTCTCGGGGCTCGTCATGAAGTAGAATTCATCTTCTACCACTGGAGTGTTCAGAGGAGCTTCTAGCTCTTTCCAGTTTGGAAAGAGTTCTTCTAAAGCGCGAGGCTCTAATACAGCGCCTGATAAGATATGTGCGCCTACTTCTGATCCTTTTTCAACCACGCAAACGGTGATTTCTTCGTTTAACTGCTTTAATTTACAAGCAGTTGAAAGTCCAGCAGGGCCGGCACCAACGATGACTACGTCATACTCCATCGATTCACGTTCCATAGCGTGTCTCCTCTGGCAAGCTCATGGATAAGGCAGGGAAAATTCC
>JAKSAW010000372.1 GCA_022361455.1 Pseudomonadales bacterium
TAACAATAATATTATTAATACTGAAATAGAATTTACGCCATTCTTAAATAAAACAGAAAAAATTCTGCAACATTAAAAACCGAAAAGATATCCACAACCTATTGGTAATAATTTTCAAAACCACAACTCTATCAAGCACTTATAATCATCATTACGCGCAGGCCTTATTCACACCCGCGGTAAAAGTGACAGTTAGCAGTCATATTTATAGAAATATGATGAATTAATTATTTAAATTTAACGTAATCATCCACAGCATATTTTCAAGCAATGGCCCATGATTAAATTTTAATATGTAGCAGTCACATGACATTTTTATTTTTTTAAATCAGAAGCAAACACATAGTAAACTCAACGTGATTCCATTATCACACCAAAAACGAATCAGTTTGCAATCACTTTTGAATACACCAATAGAGTATAAAAAAAGGCCACCATTTCTGGCAGCCTTTTTGTAAGTTAGTTCAATACAAAACCGCGACTAGCGCTATGCTTTTAGCCTCTCTGCAATGCCTTCAATAAACGAGTTAATGCCTTTGCTATTTCCTCTGCTCCTTTCTCGTCGCGTGCAATTTTGAACCATTCTTTTTGATTAATTGGATGTTTAATCGTGCAACTGTCACTTTCCTTACTGCAGCGATATTCGACGTCTGGATCAATACCAAAAGCATTTAACTTAGTAACACTCAAGTTAGACGTGGCACCGGATAACTTTCTAACAATATCCCGACGCGTTACTACCAGCTCCTTACCTTTAGCAAGCGACAACTTAAAATCGATATAATTATTTCGATCGGTATTTTTAATTTTGCCCTCAATAAATCGGTAGGATTTTAAAAGGCTATTAACATGGGTCACCAATGAGTGGGCAAGATTTGAATCAAGGTATAGATCAGCCACTTTTTTATCGTATGCTGCACCTTGTTTCTCAGGTAGCTGAATGGCTGATGATTCGGCTGTTGACTCTGTTTGCTGCTCTAACTTGCCAACTAATGTTTCTTCCAATTCAGTAATTTTTTTAAGTGCTTCTTTATAAGCCGAAGCTTCTTTCCCAGCTAGCTCCACATACTTCTCATAATGTTGTTTCGCTTGAGTCCAGGAATCCGCTTCGTAATGTACTCTAGCAAACAGCAAGTAATAATCCGCTGGAGGCTCGATATTTAATGGTGAAATTCGTTCTAAGTAACCTCTAGCAGCTTCGAAGTTATCCTCAGACAGTTTTTCCTTGGCAGCAAGGATTAGCCGATCTGCTTCGATTTCAGGAGGCAACGCAAACGCATTGAAAGACGCACTATTAAAGGCAACTAACACCACCAAAATAGCGACTTTAAGGGATCCCAAATACTTCATAAACACACCTCATGGAATACCGGCAGACTAGAGGCCATGGGCTCTCGCGACCCGCCGCTGTTGTTATTAGTATGGGAAAAGCATAACACAAGGAAGGATGGCGCTAAACAAAGGCTAGCGCCATTCGTGAACCATTACTTAGGTTTATCTAGGTCTTCTGCCTTAAAGCTGAAGTATTGTGTTAACCCTTCGACCAGGTTAACCAAAGAATCAGGGGCTTCTACGATTTTAAAGCCGGTATCGAAGCAATCAGGGCTTACATCAGGGCGACACCAGCAACTTAACGCATCAAAGTCGATGTGTTTCTCGCCGGAAATTTCCCGGGGCAGCTTAACCCGAAACTGAAACACGCTATGGGTTAGCAGCGGGATGTGGCTCACCAATCTTAAGCCTTCACTCGATATGTTTACTATATAGCCAATAGGCTTACCTGTCTTGCGGTTGTATACCTTCAGGTAATAGCTCAAGTGATGCCGATGTATCGTACGTTTCTCTTTAATTTTCTTTTCCATTCCTAGCTAATTAAACTCGAGGTTGCACAAAAACTGTCTGATTAACTCTTAGTTTAGTCGCTGTTATGCGGTAAACAATATTCCCGGAGCCTTCCAATTGAAGATTTTGTGAACCCAATTTGCTTAGGTTAGTCCAAACCCTTAGATTTTGTAGTTTTTTTCTTCAATTACAACTGCTTAACAAAATCCGGGCTGGCACCTTTTGTGAATTTCGCTAAGATTAATGAACACTCTTCAATGGCTCGTTGGCAATGCGTCAGGCAATGACATTTATTAATCGCAGCTTGTTTGCTGGAGCTTTTCTTCTCTGCTGCCTTAGCATGGGAAGCGCCCCCGCCTGGTCCAATATTTCAGTTCAGGAAGCAACCTTTAAAAATCAACGAGCTATGTACCGCAGAGCCCTGGTACTGCTTGAGAAGGGCCAGAAAAAGTCGTTCAAAAAAGAAACAGCACAGTTAAAAGATTACCCTCTATATCCTTATCTTGAGTACTTTTTTATTCTGCGCTATATCAGTCGCATCCCCCAGGAAGAGATTGAGCAATTCACCAACGCTTACAAAGACACCCTCTTAGCCAAACGGCTAGAAAATCACTGGTACAAATCTTTAGCCCGTCGTAAGCAGTGGCAAACATTTAACACCCATTACATCCCCGGTAACAACGACACCCTTAATTGCTATTTTTATTGGAGCGCATATAAGACTGGTGATAAAGAGCTTGCATTTGCTGGCGCTAAAAACCTTTGGAACGTTGGTAAGTCGCAAGTAAAAGCTTGCGACCCGCTGTTTGCTGCTTGGAAGAAAACAGAACATTTCACTTCGGATATCGCCTGGGAACGCTCGCAGAAAGCCATTAAGAATCGTAAGTTACAGCTCACTAAATACTTGGAACGTTACACCAATCCCAAATACCACCCAATTACCCAAGAATGGCGCAGAACCTATCGCAATCCAAAGCGCTTAAAGAAAATATCTCGGTATCAAAGCCTAGGAGAAAACGCTAAGCCGGTGATTATTTCGGGTTTTAGGCGGCTCGTTAGAAAAGACTACCAATTAGCATCTAAGCTTTGGCCACAATACGAAACAGCGTTTGATTTCAGCAGCGAAGATAAAGCCAGTCTCATGAATTATTTCGCGCGCAATATGGCTGTGAACTACTACCCAGAAGCCGAGAATTGGCTAGATACTGCGGTTCTTTATCCTAATCAAGAAGACTTGATTGATTACGGCATTCGTCACGCCTTAAGAGATTATGATTGGCAACGAGTACAGCAATGGATCGCGCTTTTGTCGCCTGCGGAAAGAGGCAATGGTCAGTGGCGCTATTGGGAAGCAAAGGCACAGCAAGTTATCGGCGAATATAATTCTCCGTTGATTCGTTATGCAAGCCATGCGGTGGGATATGATAACGAAACCATTCTAGAGCTTGAAGACAATAGCGAAAGTAAAAACACCATAGATTTTAATATTTTGAACACTCATAAAGAGTTCTTAAATGGGCTGCAGA
>JAKSAW010000017.1 GCA_022361455.1 Pseudomonadales bacterium
AATCCCATTCGTCGGCACAGGCGCCTCTGTTATAGGGCAACACGCCAGTGTCTTCATCACCATTCGTTTCACCCGCTTCATACACAGCTTCGATGTCGCTGTATCGATGAGCAAAACTAGTATCAGGGGTACGCTGAGCAGGATCAGTCCACACATCATCAAACACCAAGTCAGGGCTGATATTTGCGCGGCTGGCATCCGTTCTTACGTAAACTTCGGCCATGGTTTCACCAGAACCAGGCGCACAATCTCTAGGATCAATCTCACCATCTACATCTACGTTGTACACTTCAGGATTAGTATTCGGAAAATCCACCCCAGCACTGGCACCACTATTGATGGAAGTAGGCCTAGCTTCACGACGCCCATGGGGTTCATCGCTACTTGGATCATGGCATCCACTACATTCCATCACTTCGCCAGGTCGCACCTGCAACCAATTACGATGCTCATTACTATCGCTAAGTCGACGACCATACTGATCAACCACCGTCATTATAAAGGGCACGTCGGCAGGCACTTTTACTTTTACCGAACCATCTGGCTGAATCGGTGCAAAACCCAATATCTCTCGCATAAACGAGGCAAAAGCCCCCTGCGCAGTCACATTGCCAGGAATTTCTTTCAGGTCCTCATCGGGAATATAAACCGGTTTATCGAAACGAATAAAACGAGCGCTGCGCTCATCTGCAGTCACAGCAACAGGATCGGAAAGCTGTGCAATATTAGTCACACCTGCGTTGGTAACCCAATTACTATAAAAGGCTCCATCCCAATCATAAACACTTCGAATATGTACCATGCCGTATCCATCATCCTGCTCAAAAAAACCAGGGGAACATGGATTGGTGGAATCCTCAGCTAAAACAGGCGAAACATCTGGGATTGAGGCGGGAGGTGTTCGTGGAATAGCAAAAGCAATATCAAAGAAAGCTTGAGTATTACCCTCTCCTAGCACCAAAGGTATTTGTGTATCTTCATCGAAATCAAATAACCAAAGACCGTAATTTGGTGGAGCTTCTACTAAATCTTCCTGCGACAGATCCACTCCTGAACAACTCGCCACAGTGCCATCGGTATTTTGTAAGCGACAAAAACTCCAACTTACAATGGCTCTGTTAGTTCCATCTTCCAGCGGCATGATATAGCTAAAGCGTCCACCAGCAGAAATTTCTTCAGGATCTGTAGTGGTTTCAAATTTTGTTACTGGTGACTCCGCTGAACCGCTAGCATCACCAATCGGTGTGTTGATATCAACAAAGTTGGCAATATCGATCTTAACGATATTGGGTTCGTAACCCTCGCCGTCAAAAGTCCTCAATAGCGAAATAAGTTGTCCGTCTGGCGAGGCCTGAGGATTAGAATATTGAACTTCGATATCTTCATCATCAGTCTCGTGACTGTCATAGCCATAAAGTAGTTCCAAGCCAGCGCCATCCGGATTCATTTGGTAGAAACTAATTTGATCGCGACCACCGCCGCGCACATTATCCCAACGGGTAAAAACGACTTTTCCGTTTTCCATTAAGACCGGATCAAAGTCATGGCTCATGTTAAAAGTAGTTTGCTCAACCAAACTCAAATTGCGATTGCTATCGAATTCAGCCAAATGCAAAGCAAATGCGGGGCCGCCTCGTTCATCACTTTGATCTTCTACCTGATATGTGTATTGAGGTTTACCTTCATCCAACATAATGGTACCCGCTCGAGCTTGGCGAGAAGAAGAAAAAACAAGACGTCCATCGGCAAGATAATGAGGCGTAATATCATGACCACGAGCAGCTTCAGATGAGTTCATAATTGCGTAAACTTCACCGCTAGCAAAACTATATTCGTAAAGATTCCATTGGGTAGGCTGCTCTTCGTCTTCTTCAACGGTATCGTCAAAAGGTCCACGAGCGGAAAACACCATGTAATTGCCATCATAAGAAATGTTGATATCTTTTACATCGTATTGCACACCGGTACCGAAAATACGTTGCGTCAAATTCACTTCTGGTGATTCTGAACTCGCAGTACCACGTACATATAATTCTGCCCCGGGAGTCATTCCATCTAGATCGGTCAATTCACGAGTCTCTTCTGCGATTGCACGCTTCACATAAACGATGGGATATTCAGAAAGATTGGCTTCTTCTAAAGACAGTGTTGTATCGTCACTGCTAGATGATGTCTCACCACTACCACACCCCAGTAAGACCAAAGCTAAACAAGTGAGCAATAATAATTTTGCTTCAAACGGAATTCTTATAGACATAGGAAACGCACTCAACGTTGTATAACCTCTCATGTTTTTCATTATCACTCGGTTCCTAATGTTCGATCTGTGTGCATCTTCACGAAAACCTCAATTAACTCTTGCTAGACTTAATTAAATGAGAGCGGCAACGCAAATTAACGATAGTTAAGCGCAAAATACTTTTTCTAACGTTTTCAATTGATTAAACGTTCCAATTTAGGGCACTAGACAAACCGTCAAAAACGCACACGGGGTGTAAAAACCCGAATTACATAAAAAGTGTAGGTAATAACCATGAAAACGAACACGCGAAAACGGGATTTATTTGGCAGAACAACTGTGACCGCGGTTGGAGTTTTACTTTCTGTAACACTACTTCATAGCGCACCGGCGATTGCCGATGTTCGCGACCAAGCTAAACGCGTTTATGACCGAATTGCTGGGGTGCCACCGTCAGAACAAGAACTCGATAATATGGTAACGGCGCTTGGGGGAAGCCCAACCGAAGAAGATTTTATCGAGCAAGCCATCGCCTTCCCGATGTCGAATAAATACTTTTATAACGTTACCCTGAAAAATTGGATAACCCCTTGGACCAATGAATCGCAAACAGTATTCGCCCCTCTTAATGATTTTACCGCTACCACAATCGGTTTAATTGCGGATCAAAACAAAGGTGCCAATGGAGCACCTGATGGTGACCACCTAAGTTTTCGCGACATACTATCTGCCAACATTATATATGTAGCGGCAGACGGCACTAACAATGTTAGTACTGCCTATTCGAATACCAACAACACTCACTACGAAGAACTTGAAGAAAGCGGCGAAGCACTCCAAGACGTGCTGGAGCGCCGCACACAAACAACCGTTACTGGATTACCCGCAGAAGCAACCGCTGGTGTTATGACAACTCGCGCAGCCGCTCATGCTTTTTTCGTAGACGGAACCAACAGAGCGATGTTTCGTTTCACACTACTTAACTTCATGTGTAACGACCTTGAGCAATTTAAAGATAACACACGCCCAACCGATCGAATTCGCCAGGACGTAACGCGAAGCCCAGGTGGCGATAGCCGAATTTTTATGAACTCCTGTTCTGGCTGCCACAGTGGTATGGATCCTTTAGCCCAAGCATTCGCGCGATATGAATGGTCTGGTGAAGAAGGAACCGACGAAGGCCAATTACAATACACGCCTGACGCAGTTCAAGAGAAATACCACATCAACTCCGGTAACTTTAAATGGGGCTTCGTAACGCCCGATGATCAATGGACTAACTACTGGCGTAAAGGGCCCAACTCCACCTGGGTTGGCTGGGCTACTGACGGAGGTTACCAAACTGAAGAAGATGGTGATTACACAAGTGGTGTTGGGGCCAGTTCCATGGGACAAGAGCTCGCGGATACTCGCCATTTTGCCCAATGCCAATCACAAAAAGTTTTTAAAACTGTTTGTTTAAGGGAACCAGGCAGCACTGATGATCACAATCTGATTGATGCGATGGTGACTGATTTTGATAACAACCAAGGAAGTATTAAGCGCCTGTTCGGTAAAGCCGCTTACTACTGCCGTGGCGAGTAGGGGGAACCAATAATGATTAATACAGCTTCCAAATTAACAGTTCTCTTTATTCGAGCCATAACCATTTTAAGTCTAGGCGCTATTATTAGTGCTTGTGGTGGTGGCGGTAGTGGTACCGGCGCAAGTAACGATAGCGTGCCACAATCTGGATCAACAGATGAAACCACCACTACCCCGATTCAAGAATATCTAAACCGTGAGTCGGCACCGCTACCTAACGACAATGATATTCAAGCATTCATGACTCACTTTTGGAATAACGTTGCGGCGGATGATCGCTGTGGCCAATGCCATGATGATACCCATGAAGCGCCATTTGCAAGAACCGACAACATTAACGCCGCCTATAGCGCTACGACATCTTTAATTAATCGCCTTGCGCCACAACAATCTGCAATAGTGACTAAAGTCGAAGGTGGCCACCAGTGCTGGGAAACTAATGATAGCGCTTGTGCTCAGATTCTAACGCGCTGGATTCAAAACTGGGTTAACTCAGGTGAAGGCACTGGTGTTAGTTCCACGACTATTATTCTAGAGAAACCTGATGAAGTAGATATCACTAGCTCGAAAGTGTTGCCGGCAGATGCGCCGACAGAGTTCGATGACCTCTACGATATTGCAACCACCTATTGCGCCGGCTGCCACAGTGAAACTGCGGCAACTTCACAGCAACCCTTTTTCGCTAGCCCCAACAGAGATACTGCCTGGGATGCAATTCGTACCAAGATTGATTTGAAAGATGAGCCTCGTACCCTGGCACAAGCGCAATCCCGTTTAACAGTCCGTTTAAGATCTGAGTCTCATAACTGCTGGTCTGAAAACTGTAACGATGACGCCGGTGAAATACATACCGCAATTCAAGCAATCGCCGCCGGTATCGAGCTGGATGAAATCGATGAAGATCTGAAAATCAGTGGCGGTATGATTTTGACTGAAGGTACCGTAGCGAGTAGCGGTGGTCGTTTCGAGCAACACCAAATCGCGTTCTGGAATTTTAGCGAAGGCGATGGAAGTACTGCATTTGATACTAGTGGTGTCGAACCAGCCATGCACTTATCCATAGATTCCGGCATTGGCTGGGTCGGTGGCTGGGGTATTGAAATTGGTGAAGGCGACGGTCGTGCCTGGTCCAATACAACCAGCAGTAAAAAGCTTTACGACAATATTGCCTTAAGTGGCGAATACAGTATTGAAGCTTGGGTGGCACCTGCGAACGTTACCCAGGAAGAAGCGCATATCATTAGTTACGCGAATGGTAACGAAGAACGCAACTTTACTGTCAGCCAAACTCTTTATAGTTATGACTTCTTCCAAAAAACCACTGAGGATGAAGACGGATCCAGCAACCTATCTACTGACGCAGACGATGAGGATCTACAAGCAACACTACAACATGTGGTGCTAACTTATGACCGAGAAAATGGGCGTCGTATTTATGTGAACGGTGAGTTCACTGGTGATGGCGATCCAGATACTGCCGGCTTCCTAACAAACTGGAGCGACGGCTATGTATTCTCCATTGGTAACGAACCTAGCAATGATCGTCAGTGGGAAGGTATGGTGCGCATGGTCGCTATACATAACCGCGCCCTGGATGCAGACCAAGTGTTACAAAACTATGATGTGGGTGTTGGTCAAAAATACTATCTACTTTTCGATGTCAGCGCTCTGGTTAATATCGATGACTGCTACGACAGCTATATCGTCTATGAAGCAGCGCAGTTAGATAACTACGCCTATCGATTTAATAATCCATTCTTTGCCAGACTTTATGAAGCAGATGAATCAGGCCCTGCCGAGTGCGCGGCCACCGAACCACCTGCACAAGCGGATTACAGCTTTAGCGTTACCGATATTCGCTTAGGCATCAACGGTAAAGTCACGGAAGTAGGACAAGCCTATCGAAATGTAGGTCGTAACGCTGCAGGTGAAGCAGTTGGTCTAACGATTGACTCAGCATCGAATGCGGATGGCTATCAACAAATCTCTGACGTTGGCACCGTTTACGCTATCGAGAATGGCCCTGTAGAAGACCTATTCTTCCTATCATTTGCCAGAATCGTAGCCAACGACGGCGAGGTACTCGATGGTGTTATTACAGACCCAGCGGCCATTTCAGTATCCAATCCACTGGCGGATGAGTCGTCTGACTTTGGCGTGAGGACCTTTGATGAAGTCAACGCTTCTATGTCTGAAATGACCGGTATCCCAACTACGAACGCCAGTGTAGTTTCAGTATATAGCGACGTTAAAACTCAGTTACCGACTACAGAAGTAGCGGAGAGCTTCTTGGCCGCTCACCAGATTGCTGTGGCACAAATGGCAATTACCTATTGTAGCGAGCTGGTAGATCTTGAAGTAACGCAGTCGTCAGGTGACAGACGCTTCTTTACCGCCTTTAATTTTAATGACGTGCCTGCAACTGCTTTTGCGGATTCCAGCGCCAGAGACAATGTTTATGATCCATTGATCAACATGACGGTGGGAACCAATCTAGCGGCTCAACCTACCACGGCTGATGTTAAAGCTAACTTTGATACTTTGCTCGATGGCTATAGTGGAACAGGTGAATCGCGCAGCGGTCTACTTGATTGTGGAAGCGATTGCGATGCCACAAGAACACAAACGATTGTTAAATCACTCTGTGCTGCCTCTATCGGTAGTGCAATGATGCTAATTCAATAACGGGGAGTATAGAACCATGCCAATTAGAAAAAAACCGAAGTTCCTACCCCCTGATGCGCCGCTCATTCATCCGGACCACCCCCGCCCTGTAACACGGCGGGACTTAATCCGGCAGGGTGTTATCGGCGGCATGGGATCAGCATTTATTCCCTCCGCATTCAGTCTATTTGCTTCGCCAGCGCGAGCAACCGTTGCTGGCGATATTGAAGCCTTAGCGCCTGGCTGTACGTTAGGTACAGAAAGCTTAAGAAAAGTGCCGTTTATTTGTTTCGATTTGGCAGGCGGAGCTAACTTTGCAGGTTCTAATGTGTTAGTCGGCGGTGTTGGTGGCCAACGC
>JAKSAW010000500.1 GCA_022361455.1 Pseudomonadales bacterium
AGTTTTCTCCTGAAATGATGATCGAATTTCTTCGTAATAAAAAACGTATAATTGAAATCCCTGTCAGTTACTACAAAAGAATTGGAGGAACGTCTAAGCACTCAGAAAATATCTCCCATATAGCTAGAACTGGGTTTAAGATGTTGGGTTTAATCATAAAGAAGAAATTCAAATAGAAACAATTATCGCCATACAACGGTTTTTTGGCAAAAAAGCTTTTTAAATGATGAGACAAGTTTTTGGTTATTGAAAGTCCAGCTAATTCGGTATCATGATTTAGATAACACAAACACTAGATTGGCAGAAAGTTTAAACAAAAAACAAGGAGTATTGCCTCCTTTGGGACTAGCCTATTTAGCATCCTCTCTTGAAAAAGCAGGTCACGAAGTTGATATTATTGATGCAATAGCTTTGGCTCTATCAAAAGAACAAGTTGATAATAGAATAAAAAAATTCAATCCAAAAATTGTTGGCATTACTGCAATGACTCCTACAATTTTGGGTGCATTAGAAGCAGCAAAACTTGCAAAAGATAATGGGTGTTTAACTGTTATTGGTGGTGTTCATATGTCTATTTTACCTCTTGAAACATTACAATATGATTTTATAGATTTTGGTATAGTGGGTGAAGGTGAAGAGTCTTTAGTAGAATTATGTAATGCTTTGGAAAAAGACGAATCTTATGAGAATATTGAAGAGTTGTGTTATAAAAAAGATGGAAGAATAATTGTTGGTCAACCTGCATTTATCAGCGATGTTGATTCTTTACCTATGCCTGCTTGGCACTTACTACCAATGAAAAAATACTCTTCAATTATTGGATTACATCCTACAAGTACCATGATGGGTTCAAGAGGGTGTCCATATTTGTGCGGATTTTGCTATAAGACTCCATCTGATAAAAAATATCGTACTAGAAGTGTAGAAAAAATTGTAGATGAAATGGAATATCTGATTAAAAATTTTGATTTGAAAGAGATTATGTTTTATGATGATCTAATGCCGCAAAAATATGCTAAAGCATTATCTGAAGAAATCATAAAAAGAAATGTGA
>JAKSAW010000016.1 GCA_022361455.1 Pseudomonadales bacterium
AATCTTCCTGTGACCGTTGAGATCTATGTTGAGGCTCATGGATCTAGCACAGGTTTTAAGGGGTTGCTCAGCGGCGAAGCTGATATTGCAGCCTCCTCCCGCCCCATAAAGAAAAAAGAAGAGATAAAGCTGATCAAAGAAGGAGATATGAGATCATTACAAAATGAGCATATCGTCGCCATTGATGGTCTCGCAATTGTCGTTCACCCAAACAACAAAATTTCGCAACTAAGCACTCAATCCATTAAAGATATTTTTACCGGCAAGATTACACGCTGGTCGCAGCTTGGTGGCTCGAACAAGGCTATCCGCGTATTAGCCAGAGACGACAAATCCGGTACTTACGATACCTTTAAAGGGCTTATTCTTCGCAAAACGTCCCTTGTTAAGAATGCGGAGCGTTACGAAAGTAACGATGAAATCTCTAGACAAGTTTCAATGGACCCAGATGCTATTGGGTTCGTAGCTCTCGCATCCATCGGCAAAGATAAACCCTTACAAGTTTCCGACGGTAAAGCCCTAGCTTTAACACCGAATACGTTAACGATTGCCACGGAAGACTATCCGCTGTCCAGACGACTTTATTTCTATAGTCGCCACAAGTCGAAGAACAACTTCGCTGTAAACCAGTTCTTAGATTTTATAAAGTCTGATAAGGGCCAAGCGGTTGTGGATCAAACTGGATTTATTGCGCAATCTTTATTTCCACTAGAAGTTGAAGATAACCCTGAATGGCAACGCTTGAATATGAATATTAGGTTTCAGGAAGGAAGCTCAGCACTCGACAACAAAGCAGCAATAGATGTCAGTCGCCTTGTGGAGTTTATTAACCGACCAGAGAACCAATATATGCAGGTTAAACTTGTGGGCTATTCTAATCCAACCGATAGCAATGCTAACCCAGATGCAGTTTCAAGAATCAGGGCGCAAAATGTTCGCTGGGCACTTCGCTCGAATGGTTTAGCCAACAAAGTTAAAACAGAAGCTGGCACTACCATGTCTGTGGCAGATCCTGAATCCATCAACGCTAATAAAAATCGACGTGTTGAAGTTTGGGTTCAATAGTCATCTAAAAACTCTCTAGGGCTCATGCCGGTCCAGCGCTTAAACGCTTTATTGAAAGCTGCTGTTTCGGCATAGCCCACTTGCAACGCAACTTGATCGATACTTTCTATTCGGTCTTTTAACAAGGCTTTCGCCTTAGCTTCCTTTGAATGTTCGTGAATCTTTCTAAAACTCGTTCCTTCACTACTTAACCTGCGCTTTAAAGAGCTCTCAGATAAATGGAGCGCTTGAGCAAGTTCACTTAGCCCTATTGGCTTGGCTAAGTCCCTCTCGATTAAATAACGCACTTGCTCACTCACCGATTCATTTTTCGGGAGCGCTACAAGCATCGACTCGCACTGTTCTTTAGAAAGCGCTTTCAAGTATTCATCGCTAGAGCTAATTTTCGATTGAAGAAATGCTAAAGGAAAGACAATTTTATTTTCATCCTGAGAAAACAAAACCTGAGAATCCTTTGCCAGGTTAATCAACTCAGTGGAGCTAGGTTGATCATAATCGCAATGAATTACCCCCTGAAAGCCCTCAGGCGATAACTGTTGAGACATTGTATTGAGCGAAGCAAGAATGCACTCATAGAAATAGCGGGCATGTTTTGCTGCAAAGCCTCGAAATTCAAAAGTGAGCTCAGCAAGATCACCATGGATACTTAAGTTAAAATCTACAAACGATAGCTGAGTTCGCAAATAGAGCACATCCATCATCAGAGCTTCATGCAGTGTATCACTGCTCTTGGCGGCATAACCAAGAAACCCGTGAACCTCTAAGCGCAAACGCTTGCCAAGTCGAATGAAGAAATCACTGTAATCTAAGCGTTGCTCAAATTGTCGTAACAGCTCAACAAGGAACTCCTCATCTACGTAACGGCCCTGCCTAGTAAGCCGCTGATACCAGGGCATAAGCTCTGCTTCACTTGCTATTTCTAATTCTTGCAATAGCTCCAATATCGCTTGCACATATACTGATGCCAAGTAACCCTGATTCTTCTTATTGATCATTCTGACCTTTTTAAACCCTTATTTTGAGCTGCGCAGACTTTGTTGCAGAGTCCTCTATCGCTAACGTATTAATGGTCATAGCGGTTAAAATCTATAGGAGAATTAGATGACAGGCAACACTAGCACATTCGAAAAGATAGGCCCCCTTCCAGTAAGAAAACCAGACTTTGGCTTCAAGAAGAAAAACACACGTCCAATCTCTGAAAACGATGCTTTTCTCGACTCCCTACTCTCCGCCTTATCTGTTTTTTTACCTGCTGGGGAACGTTTCTTTATCAATGCCGTTAAACGTACTAAGGATCAGTTCGAAGACCCAACGATCCAAGAAGAAATCCAATACTTTATCAATCAAGAAGCTCAGCATTCAAAACAGCATCTAGCCTTTAATCGCTATTTAGAAGCATGCGGATTTCCGGCACTAGAATCAGAAGCACAAATAGATCGAATCCTTGAAAGAGTTGCCAAAATGTTTCCTTCTCGGGAAGACCAACTCATTATCACGGTTGCTATTGAGCACTGCACAGCAGTGCTTTCCAATATGTATCTGCAAGACACTGACCTACAGAAAGCGCTAGACCCAGATGTTAGAGACCTCTACCTATGGCACTCACAGGAAGAAATAGAACATAAGGCCGTTGCCTATGATATCTACAAGGCGCTTGGTGAGAACTATTTTAAACGCATAGCTTTTATGTCAGCCACGTTGCTTAGCTTTGCGGCATTGTTGATACAGTTTCAAAATAGATTTTACAATGCCAAACCAACTCAGAGCAGACTGAAAAGATGGCAACAAACTGCTAAATTTTGCTTGCATCCAAGAATGCTATTGATGGCACGCGGCTTCGCCAATTTCTACTCTCCCAGCTTTCACCCGTGGCAAGAAGACGATTTACACCTAATCCCCAAAGCAACCGTTCGCGCATAAAAAAAGCCCACATTAGTGGGCTTTTTATTTCCTGCAGAGCATAACTTAAGACGCCTCAGCAACCTCGGCAACAGCTTCTGCAGTCTGTGTTGGGTAGCCAGTGTTGCTAGGCAGTACTTTCGTGACTGTCACAGGTACACCACCTTGAGGCTCTGTTTGACCACTTACTTGCATCTGACCGGGCCATTCGTCGTTATTAGCAAACGGAGAATCAAACTCAATCCGACGATAAAAATCTCCCCAAATAATTCTTAATTGCTGCTTCGCTTGGTTTGCACCAATACAGGCTCGACGCCCACCACCAAACGGAAAGAAATCAAACGGACCTGGCTTGAACTTACCGTCTAGCCAACGTTCTGGTTTAAACTCTTCTGCATCTTCACCCCAAATATCTTTACGACGATGAATAATGTAGGCACCAGCCAAAACATTTGTACCTGCGGGTACGGTAACGCCACCAAAATCAACATCTTCAATTAAATGACGCAAGGTACCAACAGCAGAAGGCGTTAACCGCATAGACTCATTTAAGGTGGCATTACAATAAGGCAATTCACAAATTTTAAGGGGATCGAACTTGCCGTTTTCTTTTATTGAATTCAGTACTTCTTCACGACACTTGGCATAAACATCCGGCCGTTTAACCATCCATAACATATGCCAAGCACTTGTCGCGGCGCTGGTCTCATGCCCACCAACGAGAATACCCATTGCTTCAGAAATAATGCGCTCTTCATCAAGTAATTTACCGTCATCATAGGTAGCACGGCACATAGTCGCGAACATATCAGTACGAGATTCGTCGTTCTCTTCGCGAATCATACGAATCTCTTCGCGGAACATTTCCGCTAAACGCACTTTATAATCAATAGATTGCTTCCATGGAAAGATGCTTTTCTTGGTAGTCCCCATGTCACCTTTGGCTTGTTGCGCTAAGTACTTTTTGTTGAGCCACTGACGCCACTTAAAGGGACCGTAGAGTGTGCCTAAAGTGAACATGGTGTTATTGGTCGCAGAAGTAATCCAACCGAACATAAGCTCCTTAAACTTGTCTGCCCTGGGACCATCTTTCAATCCTAGTAACGTGTATACCGACATATCCATCGCGATATCACCTACTTTACGTGGCGTATCGAATTGCTCACCAACCTTCCAACTATCAATGTGTGATTCAACGTATTCAAACATCACGTCTGCACGACTATGTAAGCGACTGGCTATTAATGGTGGGATTACAATTTTTCGACGATCTTGATGCTCCTTGCCATTTAAGAAACCAGTTTGGCTAACACCAATATCAATAGGGATTGGTAATTTTGATTGATCTATTTGCTCGGGCTTTAGGTTAAAGAACTTTTGCACTTGCTTCGGATTATTAAGCCACACAAAAGGAGCCATGCCAGGAAAGCGCAACGTGAAAGCATCGCCATAGGTGTTGTAGTTTTCTTCTAAGAAGTCATAGGCACCTAGACCCATCTTCATTGCGTTTTTAAACTTGAGCCCGGTCGGCCCCGGTGGCAGTTGCGTCATTTCCCTCTCCTCTACCTCTTTGTTTGTTATGCAGCCAATAAAGTATACGGCGTATACTCAATCTAACGAAGTCGCTATACTAAGTCCAGTAAATTTCTTAAAAGGGGGAATCATGACGACATTAGAAGAACGCATTCAAAGACTAGAAGATATCGAGGCCATCAAACAATTAAAAGCACGCTATCTGCACGCATGCGACAGAAAGGATATCGATGGTATCCGCGCTTGTTTTGCCGAGGGCCCGGTGATGATTGACTATGGCGCGGTGGGTAAGTTTGAAGATCGCGAGCAGCTAATTGCAGTTTTCCAGGAAATGGCAGCAAATACTGGTGTTATCGATGCTCATCATGGCCAGAATCCCCAAATTTCAATATCTAGTAGTGATGAAGCTACCGGGATTTGGGACTTATACTTTTACCAAGTCAATCCAGACACTCAAAGTGTCACTCAATTAGCCGGGTTCTATCGCGATAAGTATTCTAAAGTCGCAGGACAATGGGTGATTAAAGAGACTCTATTCGAGGTGAGTTCATCCTTTATGGCGAACTATGAACAGCAGGATTTAAAGGTGGTATTTGCAGGGAAAGCTCCGGGCATTTAGCCAGGAGCTTTGATGATTTTCTAAATGAATTTAACGATTTACGCTTCAGCGGTGCACTCACTTGGTTGCTTAGTGCGCTTGAAAGGTCTGGCGAAGAAAGCCTTTATGTTATTCCAGTACTGAGAACCAAGGAAGAACATGCTTAACCAAAATGCGCCTTCTCCAACGATCACGATCACGGTGGTGCCAACTGCTAGTTCTGCCATGCTCAAACCAAGGAAAGGTAAGGAAGCAGCGATAACCCAAGTTACAACAGCTAGGGACAATAATGAGAAACCGGCAATCTTTTTCATGGTTAATTCTCCAACAAACTTCACTTCGTTAAGTGTTGAAATGAATTATGGTCATTTAAATTAGAATTAACAATCTAAAACCTGATAAATGCGAAAAATTCACCATTCCATCAGTAAGATAATCCCGCCCCGTCGCCCTATCTCTATAATATATATGGAAAAACCGCCTTTCGATCCTTGGGGTAATCTGTAAAAGTTTCTTGGTACCACTTATGATTCGCCACCGCTCTGGGTACTAAGTTAGCCATCGTAAACACTACAAAAGATACCCCAGCGAGCGACCAGGCAGCTATCGAAAACCCGACCCAGGTAATAATTTCTCCCAAATAATTGGGCATAGACACGAATCGATATCCCCATCCATAAGGAATCTTGTAGCCCTCGGTCGAATCTTTCCTTAGGTCGCGTAAAATTTGATCGGACTTTTTATTCAGAAAATAGCCAAAGCCAAACAGAGCGATACCGATATAGAGGCGCGGATCACTTAACCAAGCATCATTGAGATGATTTCCATAAGTGGAAATGTAAGACCCATTGAGGAAACCATTAACCCCACAGTAGGTAGCCCCCAGCAAGATCACAAGTAAGGTTGTCTTAGACCCAGGCTTTACCTTGATCTGAAAAGGATAGATAAAAGAGCGGTGGAAATAATGAAGCTGCCACATACAAAACAGCACCAAGCAGGCCAAATTAGTGGCATTAGGACCGGTGACATAAAAATATAAGAACACAAGCGAAGCGGGAGATTCCATCAAAATCCAGCCTAGCCTAGTGTTAATTTTTGGCCCCCAACCGTCAGTCTGGTGACGACCGTAAGGAGCATCTGCAAATATTAGCACTAACACTGATAAAATCGCAGCAATAAACACCCCTATCAAGGTGTAGTCAAAAATTGCGTTCCCAGTCATTACTATGTTCCTATATATCAGTAGGTTAGAAAGTATTTTTAACGTATCACATCAAGGCGTTGTATGCCCTGCTCGATCTCTCACAATTGTCTAATTGAATGAACAACCGTCAACATGTGTAGTTATACTACATAACACGACTACCTATTACATCGTCCATATGAGCAAATAGCCTGAATAAAAAAAGAGCGAATCACCCTTTTAGGCAATTCACTCTTTTTTTTAAACGGGCTTAATGGCGACTAATTAGGCAGTTCTCAGTGACGCTTCAGAATGCTGTAAGCCTCTTTCTTTCACCACCTCATCAATCATTGATTGCATGATTTCACGGATTTTATCTGACTCTTGTTGCAATAACTGGGGTCCTTCAGGCTTTTTCAGATCCTCTAAAGTAATTTGAGGTTCATATAGCCTGAAACACATTTGCAGTTCAGGGATTCGCTTCAAACCATAAAGACTCACATTTACCTGACCAGAATCTTTGATTCGTTCGTAACTTTTCTGTGGCAAGTATTTGAGCAAAGGATTCAAGCGATCATTCACTGGAATGATATTTGACCAAAGCTCGGAACCAACATGGACTGCGATAAGTATCGGTGTATTCGCTTTTAGCGCTAGCTCAACAAACCTTGGACTTAAGAAAGGCTCTATATCTAAGCCATTGCCAAAGCTACAGTTTTCACCTTCTGGCATGACATAAATGTCGGTTGCTTTACCTGAATTTAACTTCTCAGCAAAGCCATCTAAATTGGGAGGATTCTTCACTTGGCTCATGTATTGGACCAAGTACTTCACTACCGGTACCTTATAGAAGCCACGCCATGCGATAACCACTGGCTTACGCATCTCGCCACCATATTTATAATATTGATTCATCATGCCTACACTGCCCGCTAAAGGGCCAGACATAGGGCCATGATTCATGGCAACAACCAGCTTCGGGTACTTCTTAAGAATCTCACCCAGATCATCAGAGGCCGGGTGCTGGGTTACCTTTTCTACATACGCTTTACGCAAATAACCCGAAAAGTTCGCAAATTCCTTTACTGTACGCATACTTCTTACCTTGCTATTCAACATCCGTTTTAGATTAAAACCGATCATTATATAACCAACCTAATTCTGGGACTATAGTACACATTATGAACAGCAAATGTAAGACCTGATTAAACGACCGTTTTAACTTCCGCTAACAAAACGCTCACCTTAAATGATTAGGGCATTCTAATCATTGGCTCTAATAAAACCGGCTAACGCTTTTTGGGTCGCTTCTGGAAATTGAACAACATGCTCAGCTAGAGCCAAAGTGTTATCACCATAATCAAAACCAGGGGAAACTGCTTCACTGATTAAACTATAGCCAGTCCCAAGCAACTTGGAACCTTTCCAATCGCCACCTTTGACCGTTAGTTGTAAAACATGCCCTTTCTCTAAATCGGGTCCCAAGATATGGCGAGATAACTCTCCTACGCTGTTGACTACAACGTACTCAGTCGGCGCACCTAGCTGGTAGTAATGAATAATGTCAGAGCGATTTTTGTGGAGGAAGCCCGTAGGCTGATCATCGGTTAATAGGTAGAAAATTGAGGTTAAAAGATAGCGGGAGCCTTCGGGTGTGTCTATTGAAAGGTCTGATTGGTAGGTTCGTTTAAAGTACCCTCCTTCCTTGGGGTGTAGTTCTAAACCTAATTTTTGAATTAGAGCTGCTTTATCCATATTGTTCGGTAGCTATAAAAAAACTTATGAGTTCGAATATTGTTGGAAAGACAATCTTAACGTACTGAGAGCAGAACTTTCTAGATCGTGAACATTAAAGCAATAGCTCCATAGAACTTTAGAATTCGCTTTCAAGTTCTTTCTTACGAATTTTTCCGGCACTATTCCTTGGAAGGTTTTCAGTATAGCGAAGATATTTTGGCAACTTATATCCATATAAACCGAGGTCTCTACAGAAACCTATGATTTCTTGCTCTTCGATTTCTTGACTATTCACTGCTTGAATTACAGCACCAGGGACCTCTCCCAGATCGTCATCTGCGACTTTAACAACAGCTGCATCCAGCACTTTAGGATGCCGTTTTATTACCTCCTCTATTTCAACTGGGAAGATATTAACACCGCCGGAAATTATCATATCTTTGCTTCGAGACGTTAGATAAAGAAATCCATCTTCATCAAAATGACCTATACAACCATCATCGAACCAATACACGCCATCGACATCGATGAAGGAATCTTCCATATCGTTAGAGTTTCCATAATCAACCGAATACATTCTCGAAGCACGTATCAAAACATGACCATCTTCACCAATAGCGCATTGCCTTCCTTCTTCGGTGTTATATACCATGCATTCACACCCTGCGACCTTTCCTACGCTTTTGTATCGTTCAGGCTTTTCTTCATAGTCTTTCGGCTGAAGCACTGTGATTATCGATGACTCAGAGGAACCATAATATTCATGAAAAACGTTTTTCTTTGCCCCTTGTTGCCTAAAGAGCGTGTTAATTCCCTTTTTTACATAATCTGGACAAGGAGCTGCCGCACAGACCAATACTTGCATACTAGAAAGGTCATAATTTTGTTGAACATCAGTAGGCAGCTTCAATATACGTTCTAACATGGTTGGAGCGACGAAGGTAAAGTTCACACGTTGGCTAGCAATCAGATTAAGAAAATTTTCCGCATCGAATTTATGCATGGGTACCACTGTACCGCCTAGGTAAAGGGGCAAGACAGCGACTTGAACCCCTGTGTGATATAAGGGCCCCGGAATTAACGAAACGACCTGCCCTCTAACCTGACCCGCTCCTACGAGTGATACGCCATAGAGCAACTTAGCTTTAAGTGCTGCCAACTCTCGCTTACTAACCCCTTTTTGGCGGTATTTCTGATTTTCCTTACTCCCTTCTTCTACGATAAATTTTGGAACACCTGTAGATCCACCGCTGAATGGCATTTGAGGTAATCCAAATTTACCTTTTTCTATTTTGTTAGATCCCGAATCAATCAGTTCATTCAATGTTGTATAGTCGTTTAAGTCATTATACTTTTGCGATTTATCGCTACAGATAACGAATAACTGAATACCTTTTAGCTGGGGCTGAATTTCCCTAATAACGTCAAGGTAAGATTCAGAAAATATAAGCACCTTTGGAGCACAGTCGTTAATACACTGTATCAATTCACTAGGCTTAAGATGCGTATTTAACATAGGCATCTTTATTCCATAGATCATGCATGCCAACATAACCTCAAACCAGCTCTGTTCGTTATTTAATAGTGTTGCTATTCGGTCGTTCGGCGTAATGCCTCTGCTATTTAGGCTATTGGACAAACATACTACTCGCTCACTAAGCTCTGCAAATGTGAGCACGCCATTTTCGGTGACGACAGCCTTGCGATCAGCAAGATTCCGCCACAGGGCTGGGAATAGATATCGAGGCAGTAGATTCGGGGGGCCTAGCAATTTGTTCTTTGTAAAGTACAAGCTCTTGCCGAAATTCTTTAGACCCATAGAACGTAGCGGAAGTGCTGCGAATCGACAAAACTCAGGTTTAAACAATAACTCTAAAAATGGATTCATTGTATAGTCCTATTCTCCAAGACGGCCGTCGCGGTTTCCTTCATTAACATCTTAGATCTCCTTGAATCCAATAACGCTAAACACAGTAAGGCAGACTTCTTTCTACAGATTGATGAGCTTTTGAAACCAACCAGGTAATGGTGGATTTAGCAAAGAAAAAGCGCCCAACTTTGGTTGATAAAAAACTGGCCTCATCTTGGAGAAAGATTCAAAGCCTTCTGGCCCATGATAATGTCCCATGCCGCTATTACCTACTCCACCAAAAGGCAGATCATTTTGTGCGGCGTGCATTGCGACATCATTAACGGTAACACCACCTGACAAAATATTGGATATATACTGTTTGGTGCGCGACTTATTGTGGCTAAAAATATAGAGTGCCAAAGGTCTCTCACCTGCATTTATCACGTCTATTACTTCGTCGGCTTTGTCATAGGTAATTACAGAGAATATTGGCCCGAAATTCTCTCGTTGCAATACCTCTGTCTCATGAGAAGGGTTCACAACCATAGTAATCGGAAATTTACGATTATCGTAGTCAATGTCCTGCTCACTTAGATTTACGACCATTGCGCCTTTGCACTTGGCATCTTCCAAGGCTTCAGTTAAGCGAATCATGGAATGATCATCAATGACTGATGAATATGCTGTACTAGAAATATCTGGGATCATTTGCTTTACATATGCCTTTGCAAAGGCCACAAAACGGCCAAGATCCTGTTCTTTAACAAAAACGTTATCCACATTCAAACATACCTGACCGGCATTAGTATGCTTAGCCAATATAATACGCTCTACTGCTTTTTCGAGGGGAAAACTGGGATCAATAATCACCGGATTCTTACCACCCAACTCCAATATGACTGGCGT
>JAKSAW010000015.1 GCA_022361455.1 Pseudomonadales bacterium
AGGTTCTGTTATTAATCTTCCCGTTGTCGCCAAGCATGATAGTTTGCACTCCTATCTCTATACGTGGGAGGACGTGACTTCTACCGCGGGACTACCGAATGCCAAGCAGGCCTTTGAAAATGGTGAATTCCGTCTGTCCCATGGCGAATTAAACAAAGGCTTTACTGACAGCGCATATTGGTTTTATGTCGCACTCCATAATCATCAAGATTATCGCCGAGAGCTGATTCTAGAGAATGATTACCCCATGTTGGATACAGTAGAAGCCTACTGTGCCGCTGGTAAGGAGCTGCAATATTATTTATTGGGTGATCATACATCTGCTACTTCCCGCCCGATATCGGCCCGCAACTTTTTAGTCCCCATTTCTATTGGTCCTCAACAACAAGCCCATTGTTTCTTTCGCGTAAAAAGCAGCAGCAATATTGCCTTGCCGCTAACTGTATCTGATACCCATCCTTACATTGAAAGCATTCACAACAGCCAATGGCAGTTGGGGGCATTTTATGGCATTGCCGTTGGCCTGCTTATTTATTGTGTAGTGTTGTTAGTTACGCTGCGGGAATTAATGTATTTGTATTTCGCCCTGCATTGTATTGGCGGCATGTTATTCAATGCAGGTCTGGATGGTAGTTTAAGCCGTTACTTAATGCCGATTGGTTTGCAAGACGTCGGTGTGTTGATGGCAGTATGTTTGGCGCAACTCGGGGCATTATTTTTTGCCCTAGAATTTCTAAAAGTGAAACGCTATAGCCCCTATGTTTATCGATTCTCTTGGTTAATTGCGGTGGTGCTATTGGGTTATATGCTCTTGTCACCGTTGATGGATACGCGGGTGATGTCAGAGTTGATCGTTAGCTCCGGTTTTGCCTTTCTCGTTTACATGCTGTTCCTTGGTGTTCTCAGTCTCAAAAATCGCCATTACACATCGCTGGTGTTTTTACTGGGTTGGGGGCCGATGATTGCTGCCGCGATGCTAGTAGCACTGTCGGTGTTGGGTGTGATTCAAGATTCTGCCGTGTCTATCTACAGCATGAAGTGGGCATGGTGCATAGAGTTAATAGTTTTTGCCTTTGGCTTGGGTTGGAGCATTCGCATTCTCAAGAACACCCAGCAAGGCTCAGAGAAACAGATGTTAAGTGCTAAGCGGGAGAGCATTGATAAAACTCAGTTCCTTGCCAAAGTTAGCCACGAAGTGCGTGGGCCAATGAGTGGCATTCTAGGGCTTTCAGAATTGCTGGGAACAACACCGCTGAATATGGAACAGCAGCGTTACGTGAAAGCGATTCGCAATGGTAGCCAGGCGCTATTAGAAGTTACCAATGACTTTTTAGATTTTTCCAAAATAGAGGCGGGCAAGTTGTCGTTAACCATCCGCCCATTTGATTTGAAGGATCTAGTAAAAGATTGTGCTGCAATTTATGAAATGGCAGCTCGCAAAAAAGGACTCAAGTTAGTTTGTATATTTGAGATCGGTACGCCGGTGGTTGTGGAAGGCGATGGCGGTCGGGTTCGCCAAGTGTTACTGAACTTGGTGTCGAATGCTTTGAAATATACAGAGATCGGTTACATCAAAATTCGTATTGGCTTAACGGATCAAATCCTCGATCAACAAATCGTACTTAAGATTACAGTTGAAGATACTGGCGTTGGTATTAATCACGACGATGTACAGCGCTTGTTCCAAAACTACAGTCAGTTGGATCAACCGGTAGGGGTTGATTCACCCAGCACTGGCTTAGGTTTAGCAATATGTCGGCAGTTGGTGGAGTTAATGGGGGGTACGATTCAACTAGAAAGTCAGCCGGGCAAAGGTTCGAGCTTTTGGTTTACATTGCCTGTGTCGATTAAAGATGATTATGAATACCTGGATCATGAAGAAATATTTAATCTGATTACGCCTTGGCAAAATGATGTGGATGTTCCGATCGCTTATTCCCAGTCCGAACCAGAACCTGCTCCAACTCCCCTGCAGCCGGAGCAGGATCTAATGTTGGATCATCAGTTGAGTGTGGATTTACGGGTTTTGGTTGTGGAAGACAATGATATCAACTTAAAAGTTATTCATGGCTTTTTGGAAAAACTGGGTTTGAAACCTATGACCTTACACAATGGCCTGGAAGCGGTACGTCATATTACCGAAGAAGCAAATCGTTACGATTTAATTTTAATGGATTGCGAAATGCCGTTGATGGACGGATACACTGCAGCCAAGAAGATTGCAGAATGGGAGCTATCACAAGGTTTAGAAGCAACCCCGATCATTGCCCTGAGCGCCCACGCTACCGATATGCATAAGCAAAAAGCCATGGATGCAGGTATGGCGTTGCATATTGCTAAGCCACTTACCTTTGATAAGTTTACCGATGCTATCGATGTGGTGCTGGGTGAATGACTTGAAAGTTCTACTATATCCTGATAAACATTAAGTATAGTGCCTTGCTTTGGGGCAATGGAGAGTGCTTTCCAGAGCGATTGGCTGAAGTAAACAATTAGAATGAGAATGTGTCGATATGAGTCAACGGTTGGTACCGGCCACCTTGATCCCAAGCTTCTTAGATCTTGCGATAAAAAATAAAATCAATGTTGAAGGTATTTTTGCAAAAGCAAATATTGATCCTTCCGTGATTGGAGACTCAGGCACTTATCTCACCTACGCTGAAATTCTTGCGCTGTTCGATGCAGCCTTTTCCTCTACTAACGATCCTGCCTTTGGCTTACACCTGGGTGAGTCCGCGCAATATCATAGTTTAGATTTGGTCGGGCAATTAATTGCTACCAGTAAAAATCTGCAGGAAGCGTTAGATGAGCTGTTCCGTTTTAAGGATTTGGTGGCCCCATTTACTGACTTTTATTTGGAAGTCAAAGGTGGCAAGGCTTATCTATCCTTTGAAATGGATACCTCGGTGGTGAACAAATATTTAAACGTTCATCACGATTCAGTGGCCGCCACTATTCAGACTTTGGGTAATGCTTTAACTGGTGGGCGCATTAATATTGAAGAGGTTCACTTCGCTCATGCCGAGCCGGATTACAAAAGTGAATATGATCGCATCTTTAATGTGCCAGTGACCTTTGGCAATGCCCGCAATGAATTGGTATTTCCCGCGCAGCAATTACAAGAGCCATTATTAACGTCTTATCCGGAATATCATCAACGGGTATTGCGCTTGGCAGAAGATAAGTTGCGTAGCATGGAGCAGGGCCAAAGCTTAGGTGCCAAAGTGGTGACGTTTATTAACCGCAATTTAGGTAAAGGCCCTACTGGCTTGGATGATGTTGCTAGCAATTTTAATATGACACCAAGAACACTACAGCGTCGCTTAAAGCAGGAAGAAAGTTCTTTTGCTGAGCTGCGCGACCATTGCCGTCATAATCGCGCCATTCGTGAATTAGCGGATCCTAATGTGGATGTGGACGATCTTTCCGAACGCTTAGGGTTTTCAGACACCTCAAACTTTTATCATGCTTTTAAACGCTGGGAAGGACTGTCGCCTGGTGTGTATCGCAAAAAAGTACTTGAGCGAATGGGGCTTAAATCTAAATAGTGGCTTGCGTTTGCCACTGATCCAGTGAACTGTTAAGTAACGTCAAAAGTAACTGTTCAGCTTCTGCTAGATTTGTTTTAGCTTGCTCGCTTAAACCTTCTTCTAATTCCATGTGTTGTGCACCCATCGACAAAGCAAATGCTGGGGGTGTTTCCTCATCCGTTAAACTCTCATGCATCGCTAGTAGCTGTTCTGGTGGCAGCGCATGGCTAACGTAAGCTTGTTTCATCGCAAGGGAGTTGCCACTAATTTTGGTGAAGCAAGTACCTTCGCTAAAACGCGCATCTGCATCCAAGAATAAAATCATATCTTGATGTTCAAAATCATAGATATGTTCTGGCTGTAGTTGAAAGGCTTCCTCCAGAGTAATTTGGAAGAGGTTGTTAGCATCTTGCTGGTTGTTGAGCATGTGTTGTTTTAACCGAGCTAGTAGTTCAGGGCCAAGGGCATCGTCCCCACGGCTAGCATTGCCGATACCGTAAACTAACAGTTTAATCTTGGATTCAGTGTCGCCTTTAAGCATTATGCAATTTCACCCGTATGGCTACGAGTAATCTTGTCTAGCTGTTGCCCTTGTTGATTTAATAGTTCTACTTGCAGCGGCATTTTACCCATCGCATGGGTTGCACAAGATAGGCAAGGATCGTAAGCGCGGATGGCTACTTCCACCAAATTTAATAGCTCTGGAGTTAAGGTTTGTCCGGATAAATGATCGTTCGCCACCTTACGGATTGATTCGTTCATTGCGCGATTGTTGCTGGTGGTGGATACAATCAAGTTTGCCATGGTGACTTGATCATCTTCGTTGACTTCATAATGATGGAACAGAGTGCCGCGAGGTGCTTCGATCACGCCGATACCTGTGGCTTGGCGTTGGCCGTCTCGTTTTAAGTCTTCACTTGTCAGGTCGTTATCATTAAGAATGTCTTGAATCGCTTCGGCACAGTGCAATACTTCGATCATCCGTGCCCAATGATAGGCTAACGTAGCATGGGGCAGGCCGTAGCTGGATTGGGCCATGAATTGTTGGCGAGCAGCCTCGGCTAACGGTGTTGAAAAGCGATCGCAATTATTAACCCGCGCTAAAGGACCCACGCGATACCAGCCTTGTTCAGTGCCTTTCTCTACTAGGAAAGGAAACTTCATGTAGGACCAGTTTTTTACCTGCTCATTAATTAAATTAAAGTACTCAGAGCAGGGGTACTGATCTTTAAAAATATCCCCATTCGGTTCTTTAATACGCATATTGCCATCGTAAATTTCCCAGTCACCATTGCTGCTGACTAACGAAAGATAGGGCGTTGAAAGGCTCGCAAAGTTAGCGTTAAAGGGCTGGTTTTGCTCATAAAGACTACGGGCAATATCAACAGCATCCTTCGACCAGGCAATAATATCGTTAAGGGGTTCTTTTAAGGTTCTAATTTCTTCTGGCTTTAACGCTCGGTTCATACCACCAGGAATAGCAGCGATGCCATGTACCTTTTTACCACTAATGGCTTTGATAATATCTTGGCCATATTTACGCAGCTTCACCCCTTTAAGAGCAATATCCGGATAAGCCTCGATTACGGCAACGACATTACGTTTTTCGACTTCGCTTTGCATGCCGAATAACAAATCGGGCGAAGCTAGGTGAAAAAAATGTAGCGCATGTGATTGTAGTGTTTGGCCCCAGTGCATTAAGCGTCGTAGTTTTTCTGCAGGCGCACTTAACTGACTCACTCCGGCGATTTGATCGATGGCTTTTCCGGCTGCTAAGTGATGGCTAACAGGGCAGATGCCACAAAGCCTCTGTACCACTAACGGTAATTCCCAATAGGGTCGGCCTTCAATAAAACGCTCAAAACCGCGAAACTCGACAATATGCAAACGCGCTTCTTGTACTTGTCCGTCATCATCCACATGTAAGGTCACTTTGCCATGGCCTTCAACACGGCTAACGGGTTCTATCACCACTTTTTTCATGATTAATCAAAGTGCCTCAGTGAATAGTCTAAATTAGGTTCACGGTTTTCTAATACCGCAGTCAATAACTCCCAGAATGCATCAGCGGGTGGTGGGCAACCTGGCAAAAAATAATCCACATGCACTGCTTCGTGAATGGGAAGCACTTTATTGAGCAAAGGTGGAATATCTTCATGTTGAGGGATTTGTGGGTCAACGACACCTATGCCATTGACATAAGCTGTTTCAAGGCATTCTTCTAAAGGGATATTGTTGCGCATAGCAGGGACACCGCCATTAATAGCGCAGGCCCCGACGGATACTAAAAGATCGCAGTTTTCGCGAAAGGCTTTTAGAACTTCAACATTTTCTTCATTGCATAAACCACCTTCAACCAAGCCAATGGCACAGTGGCCTACTTCTTTTATATCTGTTAATGGCGAACGGTCGAAGCGGACATGGTTAATCAAGTCCACGATGCGCTCGTCGATATCTAAAAACGACATATGGCAACCAAAACAACCCGCCAAAGAGCAGGTGGCGACCTTTACTTTGTTATCGCTCATGAAATAGGCCCCTTAGTTTGATCACCTTGATGGTTTTCCGGGCGAACATTGCCAACCTCGCTAATGGGCGCTTTATCATATATGCGCTCACCGGTAATTTGAGGATAATGGTTATTCTTAGGCAGTAGCGCACCAACCGGGCAAATATGCATGGCCTTGTCTTGGCTTTCTATTCCTGAATCTTTGAGCAAGCCGGATTCGCAATTCGCTTGAAGGTGCGTTTGTTGACCACGTCCACCAAGAGACAATGCTTGTTTGTTATCTATTTGCGCGCTAGCGCGAACGCATAAATCACAATTAATACAGCGATCTCTATCAAGAATAATGTCTGGATGTGTGCAATCGATGGCGCGATTGGGATAGAAGTGATCGAAATGGGTATCGAGCATATTGAGGTCATAAGCTAAAGCTTGCAGTTGGCATTGGCCGCTCATTTCACAGCTCGGACAAAAGTGATTGCCCTCTACAAATAGCATTTGAATAAGGCGTTTGCGCAATTGTCTTATTTCATCACATTCACTTTCTACGACAGCGCCTTCTTCGGCCGGTGTAATACAAGATGCTTTAACCCGGCCATTCACTTTTACGATGCAAACCCGGCAACTGCCATGGGGACTCACGTCCGGGTGATGGCATAAGTGGGGAATATAGACACCTGCCTGCGTGGCCGCCTGCATAATACTTTCACCCGCTTGGAAGGGTATAGGCTTTCCATTTAATTCAATGCAGGGGATAGTTTGATCACTCATGGGATTCTCCTGCATTTGCTAAGTGAAGTTCTCGAGCTGCAGATGTTTCTTCGTGAATATCGATTTTAACCACCGAGTCTGTGGTTTCCTTATTTTTAAAGAAGTCTGGCTTGCCTTCTAATAAAAATCGAACTGGGTGAGCAGCGGTTTGACCCAGGCCACAGTGGCTTGCTACATCCATTAATTCCATCATTTCTCTTAAGTGCTGGATATCGTCGTCCGACGCGTGATGCTTGGCGAATTTGTCCAAGGTTTCGCTGAGTACGCCACAACCGACTCGACAAGGAGTACAAAAACCACAGCTTTCATGGTGAAAGAAATCGGTAAAGTTTTTCACCACGTTAAACAAATCCCTGGACTCATCAAACACCATAAATGAGCCGCCGCTGGAAACATGGCTAAAGTTTACTGGCTCGTGAAATAACTCAGGGAATAGCAACTTCCCTGATGGGCCGCCCACTTGAACGGCTTGGGTGTTTTTAGCGCCAACTAATTTTAGAATATCTTCCACGGTGGTATCGAAGGGCAATTCGTAAATGCCTGGCCGTTCACAATCACCAGAAATACTATGAATTTTGGTGCCCGTTGAACCTTCGCATTGACGGCTAGCAAAATTAGCGCCGCCGGTAAGCGCCACTTCCGCGACACAGCAAAAAGTCTCTACATTGTTAACAATGGTTGGATAACCTAGGTAACCAGCCTGAGCAGGAAATGGCGGGCGAATTCTTGGAATACCCCGTTTACCTTCCAGCGATTCTAGTAGGGCGGATTCTTCACCGCAGATATAAGCACCCGCTCCCAAGTGAATATGTAGGTGAAAGTTAAAGTCCTCTTCACCCAAAATGGCATCGCCTAAAAGATTCTGCGTTACACGTTCCTCAATGGCGGCCGTTAACATCGGCAGCAAATACTGATATTCAAAACGTAGATAAATAAAACCTAGACTAGCGCCCACGGTGCGAGCGGCAATGGTCATGCCTTCAATGACCTGTTGAATATGGCTATGAAGTAATACTCGATCCTTGAAAGTGCCAGGTTCACCTTCATCCGCATTACACACCACCACTTTTTGCGAGGCGTCGGCGTCCGCGCAGGTTTGCCATTTAAAGCCAGTAGGAAAGCCCGCGCCACCGCGACCTCTTAAGCGAGCGGCATTCAATTCACCCAGGAAGCCTTCCGCTGGGTTTGTCATTACGCGTTTAATGGCATTCCCCGACTGAAGTTGGCGATTCAATAACTGATCTTTGAGTTGAATATTATCCTGCGGGGTTGGGAAAGTCGCAGCTACGTCTATCTTCGCTGGTTGCTCTTCCACTAGTTTGCGGATGGCTTCTCTAATGGAGTTATTTAAAGCCGGAATGGGTAAGCCGTTTAACAGGGCTGCGGGGCCTTGGTCACACAAACCGGTGCAGGAGGTGTTGGTAACGCGAAATCTTTTTGGGTATTCCTTAGCGAGAGTTTCAAAATAAGCTTGGTGATCCTGTTGCCCCAACATGTAATCGGTAACATTCGTGCTTAGATGCAGGTGCAAAGGTGGGCAAGCTTCTTTTTCTAAGAAACTATAGAAATCGATAATGCCGCGAATTTCTTGTTCGCTGATGCCGGTTTCTAATTGGCTGATCCGGTGACTGCACCAAGCAATTGCATCTTTACATATCCAACCAAAACGCTGTTGAATGGCAATCAAAAACTGCAGCAAATCTTTTCGATTGAGTTGCCCGTTGAAATGATCAGCTTCGAGTTCATTCAGGTGTTTTTCAGTGAGCCCGATTTCATAGGGTACACTCGGCGACGTCATACAGAGTAAAGTTGGTATTTGAGTCATTTTATTATTCTTATCAATCCAGTTAATCTGACGCTTGTTGACCTTTTCCATAGGCCCAAGCCCCAATTAATGGCGCATGGGTATTTAAGCATACTCTGACCGGTATTGTAGAGAGCCATTGGCTAAACCGTCCCTTATTAATGAAAGCTGCTAAGCTGTCCCGCTTTTCTAAAAATGGCAGCAATTTAGGGGGAATCCCCCCAGCTATAACCACGCCGCCATTACTATAGGTTTGTAGTGCTAAGTTACTGGCTTCACTGAGTAGCATTCGAGCAAACAGGCTCACGGTATGCTCATAGATCGAATCCGGTAGCTCAAACGCTAGTTGAGTGATCAACTCGTTTTGATTTTTACTCTGATCGGCATCCGATAGTGACGGCACTACTGCATCTCGCCAGTCAGGGCTGTTTTCCAAGTAACGATAGATGCGGCCTAAACCGTCACCGGATACCAGCATTTCAATACTTACATGGGGTGTTTCGTGTAAGTAATGAGTTAATAAATTCAATTCTTCCAGGCTGTTGGGGGCAAAGTTTTTATGACCACCTTCGCCAGGCACAACGACAAAGTCGCTCTTTTCTGGGTCGTATACCAAGCTAGCTTCGCCTAAACCAGTGCCCGCACTTAGAACGCTCACGGTTTCTTTTAGGGCGCTTTCTGCTGGTGCTTCGTTGTTGCCTGTTTGTAGCCAGGCAAAGTCCTCGTTTTCTAAATAAGGCACGCTACCCGCTGTGGCAGCAAGATCATTGATCAAGTGTACGTTAGGAATATCAAAAGCTTGTGACAAGTGTTGAGTATCGAGGGTCCAAGGCAGATTGGTCATTAGACACTTGTTTTGCTGAACAGGCCCTGCCACTGAAAGCACTAGACTGGTGGGCTTGTCGGTACCGGTTTCCATTAGATAGCTCGACAAAATACCATCAAAGCAATCGTGTTCAGCATTAATATATCTTTTAAGGTGCGTTAATTCAGGCTTGTTATTCCCTGATGGGATAACAGCAAGCTGGGTTTTGGTACCACCAATATCACCTACAATCATGAAACGTCTCATCCTTAGGCCAAGCCTTTTTAAAGGCGCGGTGTAATTGCTCTAAGAACCATTATGGATAAACCGCTGTTTGCTAATATTGACAGGCATCACGCGTAATGCAATCTGCATAAAGATTCGTTTTAATGACAGACACTATCTATTTATGTGTAATCATGTAGATTGTTGATTATTACCGAGAAAGCACGCTGATTTGAGCGATGCTTGACGCGTATCAGTGTATGTATGGGTTTCCTTGCCTAGCCTACGGGGTTTGCTGCAAGGAAATAGGGCACTGAAAAGCGTATCGATAAGGAAACGAACAAGGAAACCAGCATGAAATTTGATGTAGTGGCTATTGGCAGTGCGACCGTAGATTTTTTTGCCGACACAGACTCCGAGCTTATTAAGATTCAAACCCGCACCACCACAGAAGAACTCATCGCGTTTCCCTTGGGTAGTAAACTACTGATAAAAGAATTGAATATCACCACTGGAGGTGGGGGTACCAATACCGCGGTGTCTTTCTCGCGGCTAGGTTTAAATACCGGCTACTTAGGGAAGATTGGCAACGACAGCAACGGTGATGTGGTGCAAAGTAAATTGCAACTGGAAGGCATCGAATTTATTGGTCCCAGTGAAGGGCAAACCGGCTTATCGATGATCCTCAATAGCATTCAGCAGGATCGAAGTATTCTTGCCTTCAAAGGTGCCAACAACCACTTAAGGCTGGAAGAGATCCCAGAATTTGAGACTGACTGGGTTTACCTATCCAGTATGTTGGGCGAGAGCTTTGAAACGGTGGTTGAACTGTTACAGAAAAAAGACTGCAAGATTGCTTTTAACCCGTCTAACTATCAAGCGGAATTGGGGTACGAGAAATTAAAGCCGTTAATTGATCATGTCGATATCCTGATCATGAATAAAGAAGAGGCGGCCAAATTTATAGGATTGCCTCCCGAGGACCATCATGAACCAGCAGATTTGATGATGAAAATGGCTGCGCTACCCCCCAAAGTCATAGTCATTACCGATGGTGGTGCAGGTTCTTATGTTCACGATGGTGAGCATTTATATCACGGCCATCCCCGCGAAAATGTAACTGTAGTGGAAGCCACGGGTGCTGGCGATGCCTTTGCGTCCACCTTTACCGCTGCACAAATGATGGGCAAGACAACACAAGAATCTATCCACCTAGCTATGACCAACGCAGAGTCGGTATTACAATCTAAAGGTGCAAAGGAAAGACTGCTAAGCCGCGAAGAATTATTTAAATCTGCGGCGCAAGTGCAACGAACTGTTGAATGCCTCGATAGCAGCAATAATAAAACCGTGAGCCAAGATCCGGAGTAAATGAATGGCAACATCTGAAACAATCAAACTCATTATTGACGACGTGATTCCCAATGCTGGTGATAATGAATCAGCTTGGATCGTTTCCGCTTGGGAAGGGCTAAGTAAGCATTTGCAGTCAGTGCCTTTTCAGGTTGAAGATCCTTACCGGGCCGAGTTGGACAAGTTCACCGTTAGCGTGGATGTTTCCGAAGTGATAGCCATCCTTAAGCAAGCGGTGGAAGCAAAAGGTGGTTTTGCTAATTATTTGCAAGCGGCGATCGATGAAGATCTACCCATGGGTGCAGTGATTTCCATGACATTGGAATCCGACGCAGCCAACATGGAAAAGTACACCCTTTATCATGCGGTGAGCGTACTGACTCAACAAATCATGCTGGCGATGAATATCTGTTTACCAGGCTCCTGTCAGTTTTTGGAGGCGTACTTTGAAGGTGACCAGTCTGAATTATTCGAAACCCCAGAATTTGATTCAGAGATGTTTACTAACGGCTGGCTCAGCGCCTTCGATTCCGAATGGCCACAACTAAAGCCGCTAAAGTTTGCTGAGGTATGGCAATGGTTGACAGACCAGGCTACTAGCGAAACCGATACGGCTATACGCCCTATTAATAAAGTATTGTTTGGGCTGTTAGAGTTGTGTCAGCCTCGTAGCATATTCGAAGCCCGCGATGCGCTGTTAATGGCCCATATGCTAGAAACATTAACGGATGCTGAAGACAATAGTCAGTCCGATGTAGTGCGGGATCGAGTGGTATCCATATTGGGTG
>JAKSAW010000014.1 GCA_022361455.1 Pseudomonadales bacterium
TGGTTGAAGCGCCCGGGTGAAGTCATTACCGTCACTGGAGAGTTGATAGAGGGCACAGATCCTGGTCTGGTTGACTTCGATAATGGTGATATCCGAATTACCGCTTCTTCGCCGGCGGTGGATAGAGCGGTTGCTGTGAGCGGTCTGCCAAGTGTGGATATGCAGTCAGATGGCAATGGAAGTCGTGATAGTCGTTCGATTAGCGGTGCATCTATGGATTTGGGAGCCTATGAGTACTCCACAGGCGTTGTGGTTGCGCCACCAAACCCTCCTTCAAATATCCGAATCACTCCTGGATCCTAGCGGTGTTGCTTTCAACTTGTAACTAGTTGAAAAATAAAGTATAAGAACCCGGCGCTAGGTTCGAATCCTGAAGAAGCCCCGAACTTTTTGGTTCGGGGCTTTGTTGTTTCCTTATCATGTAATTTAAATGCAGGATATCTAGTTATATAATTTATGTACTAATAGTTATGCTTGTTTGACACTTTTCTAACAATCTCATTTAAGTGGTGCTCCTCCTTGAACGGCAAAATCCCGGTTGCTCATGTTTTCCTTACCCTAAATATCGGCGGTATGGAAAAGGTCGGTATTGATCTCATTGAGAATATGGACTCAGATCGTTATGAGAATCATGTTATTTGCTTAAAGGAAGTGGGTGCGTTGGGCGAGAGCCTTCAGAAGCGGTATCCCAATGTTGTCTCAATGAGCAAGCAAGATGGCCTGTCGTTTGGCATCATCAAGGATCTGGCAAACTACTTTAGAGAGTGCGGTATAAAAATTGTTCACACCAATAATTCGGCTCCCCATTTCTGGGCGGGATTAGCAGCCGTTCTTGCCGGCATTAAAGTAAGAGTCCATACAAACCATGGTAGAAACTTCGATTGGCCAACACGCCGGATTTGGCTAGATCGCTTTTCAGCATCCCTTAGCCGCAAAATAATTTGTGTATCAGAAGACTCAGCCGCTAAGCTTTCTATATCAGACAAGATAAATCCCAGGAAGTTAGCAGTCATCCCCAATGGCATAGACACGTCAATCTTTTCACCAGGTGATAAGAATGGGGGAATTTTGAATGATTATGATGTGTCAGAATCCCAGATTCTGATTGGCTCCGTGGCCAGATTTAGTACCGATAAGGACCAGGAAACCCTAATTAGGGCGTTTCATCAATTGCTGGAACAAGGTATAGATAACGCCAGACTTTTGTTGGTCGGCGATGGTGATACTCGGCAGCCTTTAGAGCAATTAGCCAATGAGCTCCAATTAGGGGAAAAAGTGATCTTTGCGGGGTTCAGGACGGATATCGTCGAGGTATTAAGAACCTTAGATATCTATGTATTGCCGTCACACACCGAAGGATTGTCGATTTCATTGCTGGAAGCAATGTCCACAGAGAAGGCAATCGTTGCCAGCGCTGTGGGCGGGAATACTGAGATCATACAAGATCAAGAGAATGGGTTGCTCGTTGCAGATAGTGATGTTGAAGGAATGGCAGTGGCTTTGAAAACATTGATCGAAAACCCAGAGAAAGGTATGGCCTTTGCGACAAAAGCGAGGAATACAGTGCTGGAGAGCTACAGTATTAAAGCCATGGTGCAAAAGTATCAGGATCTATACGAGAGCGTGCTATCGCAATGAAAAACCTATCGTTGATCACAACTTTCTTTGCGAGTCCGTACCACTCTAATCGCGCTCCTTATAATGAGCAGCTTTTTTTGCAGCTTAAGGATATGTACAACATAAAGATTATACGACCCATAGCTTGGTCGGACATTCGCGCGAGTGGAAAAAAGCTCAATAAAGCTGAGTACTTTGAGGGGGATTGGAATGGTATACCCATCCTGTTTCCCACTTATTATTTCATACCCCGGTATGCAATGAGATTTCGAGCCACCATGTTCTTGATGTCCATGCGCTCCACCTTTTATCGTTATCATGACATACCCGATATATTCTTTTCCTCTTGGGCTTATCCAGATGCCTATGCCACCATGCAGTTGGCAAAGAAACATAATCGACCCATGGTAATGAGCGTGTTGGGTAGTGATATTAACGTTCTTCCCAAACACCCTAAGCAGCGTGAGAAAATTCAACGGGTGCTTGAATTTGCCAGTGCTATCTATTCCCCCAGTGAGGCTCTGCGAAAGTTAGTGATAGAGCTGGGTTGCGATCCTGATAAGGTGCATGTGGTTTATTCGGGTATCGATAATGCACGGTTTTTTCCCAGGAACCGGGATGAATGTGAAGCAGAGTTGGGTTTAGAGAAAGGCAAGAAGCGAATTATCTACGTTGGTAATTATCGAATTGCCAAGGGAACCATGGATTTGTTGTATGCGGTGAAGAAACTGGCCAGTAAGCGTACCGATTTTGAGGTTCTTCTTATCGGCAAAGGTGAAGCTGAAGCTGAAGTTAGGAACTACGTAGCAACTAATCAATTAGATTCGGTGGTTAATGTGGTGGGTGAAGTTTCTCACCATGAATTAAATACCTGGATGAATGCATCTGATTGCTTATCGCTCCCTAGTTATAACGAAGGTCTTCCAAACGTGGTACTTGAAGCACTTAAATGTGAAATCAATGTGGTTGCAACTAATGTCGGTGGGATACCAGAAGCGGTGGCTGATTCAGAAATGCATCTAGTCAATCCCGGTGATATCGATGCTTTAGCAGATAAGTTGGATGCTGCACTTTTCGATTCCAGTGTGACTTGCAAGCCTGGTTTTGAAATTCCCACTTATCAACAAATGGCCGAGCGGGTATTTAAGTTGACCGAGCAGGCTCACGAATCTTTTCTTAAACGACATTAATTAGACACTAAGCGACTTTATTAAGGATACAGGTAGTAATGAATGTACTTTACAATCATCGGACCCAAGGAAAAGGAGCTGAAGGCGTTCATATCGCTCATGTGATAAAAAGCTTGAGAGAAATTGGTCATCAAGTTGGGGTTACTAGTCCTAACGATTCAGATCCAACGAATGGTTTGGACACATCGTCAACGAAAGTACCTGGTTTTAAAGCCCATTTTCTCGATTTTTTGAGTCGAATTCTCCCTCAGATCATGTTTGAACTGATGGAGATTGCATACAACCTATCTGCAAGTTCAAAGATCAAGAGTTACTTGGCCAACAATAAGGTCGACCTTATCTATGAACGCTATGGTTTTTTTATGTGGGCTGGCGCGAGATTAGCAAAGAAAAATAACCTCCCTTATATCGTAGAGGTTAACGAGATAGCAGGTGAAGAGCGGGTCAGAAAGCAGCTCTTGGTCAATTTTTCGCAAAAGATTGAAAGAGAAGTTTTTGAAACCGCAGACGCTATTATCGTCGTCTCTAACTTTTTAAAGAAAAAAATTGCTGATCTGGGTGTTGAGCCTGACAAGATATACGTTATACCGAATGCCGCCGATCCGGAAATGTTCGACCCCAACAATTGTAAATTACCAGTCCGTCAGGGATTTGATATTCCTGATGATGCAACGGTGCTCGGTTTTGTGGGTTCCCTAGTGGCATGGCATAACTTTGACCTGCTTATTGAATCGGTGAGCAAGCTTAAGGACGAGAATGTCTATTTGATGTTAGTTGGCGACGGCGTTTTGCTTGAAGATTTGAAAGAACAGGCAAAACTCGCCGGATGTAGTGATCGGGTTATATTCCCTGGGGCTGTGAAACACACAGCTGTTCCAGAGTACATTAATGCCATGGATATTTGCATCATACCAGGTTCCAATGATTACCGTTCTCCCATCAAATTGTTTGAATACATGATTATGGGTAAAGCGACAGTCGCTCCTAGGCTAGAGCCGATAGAGTTTATTGTTAAGGATGGCGAACAGGCAAAACTATTTGAGCAAGGTAATCAGGCTAGCTTTATCGATGCTGTAATGGAGTTGGTTAAGGATAAAGATAAGCAAGTGAAAATTGGGCAAGATGCGCGCAAATTAACTCAAGAAAAGCATTTGTGGAGCCATAATGCTCAGCGGGTTATCGATATATATGACTCAATAAAGAACTAATCTCTTTGAATTGATGGATTGAGCAAGCATATGAAGGTTGTAATCATTGGTGCAGGGCAAATTGCTGAAGCACACATAATAGAATTACAAAAGATTCCTGGGGTGGAAGTAGTGGGGCTTTGTGATTTATTTGCCTCGCCACTATTGGCACTGAAAGAAAAGTTCGGTATTCCTCATACCTCCACGAAATTTGATGAACTATTAGATGTTACTAAGCCTGATGTTGTTCATATCACAACACCACCTTCGTCTCATTTGTTTTTAACCAAGCAGAGTATCGATGCGGGCGCTCATGTTTATATCGAGAAGCCCTTAACCGTTACTTACGATGAAACTAAAGAGCTCTTAGAATATGCAGAGAAGCACGATAAAAAGCTCTGCATAGGATCTTTTCACAAGTTTGATCGCGCTCAAAAACACGCGTCAAAATTAATTGAAACTGATGAGTTAGGAAAGATTGCGCACATTGACTGTGTCTTCAGTTACGATCTGCAAGGGATCTTTGGTCGTCAGGTGATGTCAAATCCAGATCACTGGATCGCAAAACTACCAGGACAGATATTTCAAAATAATTTAAATCATCCATTAACGCCTATCTTGCCATTTTTGAGTGATAACTACAGTGTTCGTGCATGGGCAGATGATTGGACTGGGAACGGCGTCGTATTTGAAGAGTTACGGGTAGAAATCTACGATCATGATAATAAGTTTACGGCCTATATTGTATTTACTTCCAATGTAAAGCCTGGTCAATTCCGCATTTCATATTATGGCAGTAAGAAAGCTGTATTCCTCAATCATTATAACCACACCTATGTCGAAGACTCGGCTCCTAAGTTACCGGGCAACTTAGGTCAGATTATCGCTATTCGAAAGATTATTCGAAATTACTCCAAGCTATTTTGGAAATCTCTTTACGACTTTGTCTTCGGTAAAGTGACCTACTTTACGAGCATGAATGAAATGATTCAGTTATTTTATGATGCTATCCAAAAAGGTACAGAATTACCCATTTCTGTCGCAGAGTTAGATAAGGCTTCAAATATCATTGAGCAGATTAATAAGCAAATTGGTCGACCTGAAGACAGAGATCAGCAGGAGGCTTGCGCATGAGAGTTTTAGTAACGGGTGCCAATGGTTTTTTGGGCCGAAAGGTTGTGCAGCGGTTATTGGATCGCGGATCTGAAGATATACAGGTTCGTTGCCTTGTTCGCAAAGGTAGCAGTCTCAATGGCTTGGATGAAAGTAAAATCGAAGTATTTCGTGGTAGCTTAAATGATGATTCAGCTATTGAAAAAATGCTAAGTGATATCGATGTACTTGTTCATTTAGCTGCATCCATGGGCGGTAGTCCCATGGGGATGTATATCGAAACAGTTGTCGCCACCGAAAAACTCATGAATCAGGTCGACAAATCAGATGTAAAACGCATTGTTTTTTGTAGTTCGTTCTCTGTGTACGGTGCCAGTCAGCTTTCTTCTGGATCAGTATTTGATGAAAACTGTCCATTGGAAACAAAGCCCCATAACCGAGACGCCTATGCCTGGTGTAAGTATTATCAAGAAAAATGGATGAAGATGCACTCAGGTGACCGCCCCATGGTAGTTATCCGCCCAGGGGTAATCTATGGCGAAGATAAGGGCTTAATGTCAAACCGAGTTGGCATGAATTTGCCTGGCTTGCCATTCTTCCTCAAAATCGGCGGTAGGGCTCGTGTACCTCTTACTCACGTTGTCAATTGCGCTGATGCCCTAGCCCTAGCCACCCTAAATGACAGTATTGGTTCACAGGATATCAATATAGTGGACGATGAGTGCCCAACTCAAAGCCAATATTTGAAGATGTATGAAAAGTCTTTTGGAAAAATTCCAAAGAAAATTCCATTACCTTACTGGGCGTTTTGGTTTGCGTCTTACTTATTCAATAAATTACATGAAGTTTCAAAAGGTAATTTTCCAGGAATCTTCTCTACTTATAAGGTTGAGTCTATGTATCGAACTTATACATACTCAAACGATAAGGCGAAAAGGTTACTAGGTTGGAATCCAGACGTGTCGTTACCGCAAGGACTAGCTGAGGCGGAGACGTTTCAGTCGCCTGAAGAGAAATAGTTTTTCACCTTTAGGAAGAGCAACATAATTGGAGAATGGATGATGAGTAAGCGGTTAATGTTGGCCAGGCTATTAAATATGTTCGGCGTAAATTTTGCTGTTGCAAAAATGAAGCGAAACTTTTTAATAGTGCTCAATTATCATCGAATTGCAGATCATGATCATTCCACTGAGTTTGATAATGACGTTTTCGAGCACAGTGTCGATGTTTTTAGAGAACAGATGGTTTGGTTAAAGCAAAACTTTGAGATTCTTGATGAAATTCATTTAGTTGAGCTTGCTCATTCAGATAATTTTGAGCTGAAAAGAAACGCAGCACTCGTCACCTTTGATGATGGTTATGCTGATAACTATACATTAGCGTATCCGATCTTAAAGGAACTAGGAATGTCAGCGATATTTTATGTTCCTTATTCATTGATCGAAGATCGAGAAGTAGGGTGGTGGGATAAAATATCTTGGTTGGTATACAAAACAACTAAAGAAAAAGGGAATATTCGCGATATCGATCTTGATTTTACTTCGCCACATAATCGAGCGACTTCAGCAAAAGCGTTGCATAAATACTTAAAACTTAACCCCTATACCGACACTAAGAGCATTATTAGTGAGCTGTCGGAGATGCTTGACGTTGAGCTGCCCTCGGTGGAACGCCAATCAAAGGAATTGATGACTTGGGAGCAACTAAAAGAAGTGTCAGACAATGGTATTTCAGTTGGCTCTCACTCGATGTCTCATCGGTTGTTATCTCAAATTACTGAGGAAGAGCAATCCTGGGAAATCAAAGAATCAAAAACACTCATAGAGTCTCGATTAGGTAAGAAGGTGAATACGATTGCCTATCCGGTGGGAGCAGTTACTTCTTTTAATGATACCACCAAGCGTCTAGTGAAAGAGGCGGGCTATGATGTTGGCTTTTCGTTCTATCCTGGGAGCTATAAAGGAAAGATATTAGATAAATTTGATATTCAGCGTATTAGTACGTCTAGCGAGTTCGACTTGTTTAAGAACGAAGTTGTGTTTCCTAAAATCTTTTTTTAGTTGATAGAAGTCGATGCCCACTCTTTTCATACTGCTATATATTGCAGCTGTTCTTTTAAGGCCACATGAGTGGGTGAATGCCTTACAGGGTTTTCCGTTAACGATTACCTTAGAGTTGTTCTGTATTTTAACATGGGCAATGCAGAAAAAGCGTTTTGATGCTATTCAAATCAAAGCGGTGATGCTCTTAAATCTTTTCATTATTGTGTCGTGGATTCCATTTTCTATCAATGAGGGAATCTCTAGTGCGATTCAGTTCTTTGTAAATCAATCTCTAATCGTACTGTTAATTTCAAATATTCTAGATAGCAAGAATAAAGCTCGATTAATGTTGATGCTGTTAGTTATTACTTCAGCAACGATGGCTATCCACGGGATATTGCAGCTAGCGGACCCGGACAAAACTGGCTGGACAGGTATTAGAGCAATGGTAAGGCATGATTCTGGAGACGAACCTGTTTGGCAGGCTCGTTATTGTGGTCCTTTTGCCGATCCAAATGATATGGGAATGCTGTTAGCAAGCTCTTTACCAATACTGCTTTATCTTTACAAAACTAGCAGCAACTTTATGCAAAAGGTGCTCTGGCTAGGTTGTGGCTATTTCATTCTTCAAGGAGTTTATATCGTCAACTCAAGAGGAACAATCTTGGCGGCAGTGGCACCGATTGGTCTTTACTTGGCGTTACGCTACAACGTTGTCAAAGCCATTGTTCCGATGTTGATGGCGTTACCCGTTGCAATAGCAATTTTACCTTCAAGGGTATTTATTTCTAATGATGAGTCGAGCCAGGGGAGAATAGATGCCTGGTACGCTGGATATCAGATGTTCAAGTCCTATCCAATAACAGGTGTGGGGATGGGAAATTTTATCGATCATCACCACAAAACGGCACATAACTCCTGGGTGTTGGCATATGCGGAGCTAGGGCTAATTGGGTTCTATTTCTGGATGCTTATGATGTTTACAGCGCTGTATGCGGTTTATCATTATTCTAAAAAGCACAATCAAGAAGAAACCTTAAAGTTGCCCAATGCAGAGATTGTGAATCAAGAAGCCATGATGGCTAAGGCTATTTTCTATGCGTTTGTTGCCGCGATGGTCAGCGCATTCTTTTTAAGCCGCACCTACAGTATTTTGTTTTACATTTATGTTGGCCTATGTACCGCTAGTTTTTATCGCATGCGAGACCTCTTGCCAGAAGATAAAATTAAAGATCTAAAAGTAACGCTATTTCTTGCGTCTGTTGCATTTATCATATTTATTGCGTTCATCGTGCTCTTTAAGTCATAGAGCTGGTTTGTCAATAGATTAATAAATGTGAGTTGGGTACATGGATTGCTGCGAGTTAGGTTGAGATTAAGCGAGTTGTTTGAGAACAAGCTATGAATTCTTTTTTATCCAAAGTTGGCTATTCCGCCATCTATATTTATATCGAGTTTTTTATCGGCTTGGTAGCATCTATTTTAATAGCCCGTTCTCTAGGGCCAGAAGAGTATGGCCTTTATAGTTATTTGATTAAACTATCTGCTGTTTTGATGCTTTTCGTTAATGGTGGTGTGAGTACGGGAGTATTACGATTTCTTGCTGAATACACCCACAATGTAGAACAGCCTAAGATTGTAGCGTTTAACGTTTATAAATTTTTTAGCAAAATACAGCTATTTAAATGCCTGGTAGTTCTAGCTTGCTTTTTCGTCATCTTTCATGAGCTATTTGACCTGGTTATTGAGCCCGAAAACGAATATTTAATGTTGTTGTTTGTGGCTGGTGTGGTCTTCAAAAGTTATTACATGTTCAGGGTTGGGGCGCTCAAAGGATTGGAGCGGTTTGATAGCTTAGCTTGGATGGTGATACTGGTATGTCCTCTATATTTGGTGTTGGTTGTTGTCGGTTGGCAAAACCAATACGATATTGAATACTATTCTTTGGTCTATCTGTTTGTATCCTTTTTGTTCTGGTTAGTTTCATTTCTACTTATTAAGAAACATTTTAAGCGCGGCGATGTTGAGCTAGCAAATAACTTCGAAAGTAGAGCAAAAAGCTATATTAGAGTTGTTACTGTGAACACTGTTTTAGCGGCTCTTATTATTGGTTATATAGAGATATTCTTCCTTAAGTACTTTAATCTGGATGTTGAAATCGGATTCTTTAACATTGGTTTAACTATAGCCGCTGCCGCGGTTAGCCTAGTGCCGGGAATCTACAATTCTATTCTAATGCCGGCGATTGTTAAGAATTCGGTAGAAAATGAAGGTAAAAAAACAGAAGATTCAAAGCGCTTTGTTTTTGGAACAATTCGCCACATGTTGGTCTTGACCTTGTTCGTCGCTGTACCGGCTGCGTTTTATGCCGATGAATTAATAAACTTGCTCTATGGTACTGAGTATCTGTCAGCTGTTTTTCCTCTTTTCATGATGCTACTTGCCAGTATCGCAACGGCATTTACTTACCCAGCAGTCGCATATTTTGTGAGTAAAGATAGGCAAGGGGATATGCTTAAGGTGCATGCAGCTGTGTTAGCACTATCGGTGACCTGGGGATATTTTTTGATCTCTAATTACGGCCTAAAAGGCGCAGTTATTTCTTATGTGGTTACAAACTCTGCAACAGCCCTGTGTTTAATTGTCATGTTGATCCGAGATTTTCGCAGTGTTGCGCATCCTATGCTATTCCTGAAAACAGGTATAACGGCTGCCATCGCGATCGGCGTTTTGAAAGTCGTCCCCTTGAATTTGCCGCTGTTCATAGAAATAATCACGGGTTCAGTGATCTATGCAAGTCTGTTCATAGCTTTGGCCTACTTCTTGAAAATATTTACAGAAGAAGAAAGAGCGGCGATGGCTAAGATTGTAGCGAAATTTAAACGATAGCCGTCTCTCTAAACCGAGACTGTTAACTTTAACGAAAAGGTCGATAAGATAAATGAGTATTGAAATGCTAGTGTGGATGTTTTTAGCGCTGACAGCGTTGGTAGGCGTTGCCGGGCTTTTTATAATCCGCAAGAAAGAGATGCATATCTGGCTACCACATTATATTTGGCGAATGATTAAGGGTAAGCCAAAGTATGACGGGCCCCTCCACATCATGTTTTGTTTTGTGGATCATTACGAACCGATGTGGATTAATCCTGATAACATTGAGCTTGAGCGTCAACGGGTTGATCGGTGGTTGAACGAATACCCCGGTTTGTTTGGTCACATCACTGACGCCGACGGTTGTTTGCCAAAGCATACTTATTTTTATCCAGAAGAAGAATACCGTCAGGAACATCTAGATAAAATTCAGAAATTATGTGAAATGGGTTACGGTGAAATCGAAATCCATCTCCACCACGAAGATGACACTAGCGAAAATCTACGCAAGTTACTAACCAATTTTGCCAACACGTTGCATGTGAATCACGGTGCATTACCAAAGCACCCAGAGACTGGTTTGCCGTCCTATGGTTTTATTCACGGTAACTGGGTATTAGATAACTCTGACCCCCTTGGAAGGTATTGTGGGGTTAACGATGAGTTGATTATACTCCGCGAAACTGGCTGCTATGCGGACTTTACTTTGCCATCAGCACCAAACCCAGCGCAAACCTCGACTGTAAACTCGATTTATTATGCTACCGACGACCCAGATAAGCCAAAGTCTCACGATAAAGGTGTGATGGTAGAAGTGGGTAAGCCTGCTTCAGGAGATCTCATGATCATCCAAGGCCCTCTAACCTTAGATTGGCGGAAGAAGAAAATGGGCTTTATGCCAGGTATAGATAATGGTGATATGAAAACAACGATGCCACCTGATGAACATCGTGTGGATGCATGGGTAAATCAGCATATCCATGTTAAAGGGCGACCAAATTGGATTTTCATCAAGATCCATACGCATGGTACTCAAGAGCGTGATATGGATACCTTATTAGGCCCCCCCACGGTGAAAATGTACGAATATTTGGCATCCAAATACAATGACGGTAAAGATTATGTAATGCACTTTGTTTCATCACGCGAGATGTATAACATCATTAAAGCGGCTGAGGCTGGAGAAACTGGTAATCCAAATGAATACCGCGATTATATCCTGGATAAGCCTGATGGGCTCAAGAAAGCTCAATAGCTCATATATCTAAACAGATTGATTTGATGCTCAACACAATAGTGGAAATCATCGTCGGATGATTTCCTACGGCGCTATCCAGACGAAACTTAAATCTAAGATACCTGGGCTCGATGGGCTACGGGGTATAGCGGTGCTATGGGTAATCTGGCATAACGTTTTCGGAGATTTCCCATTAAGTTCTTTTTTCATCAAGCTGGTTGCGTTGTTTACCAATATGGGGTGGTTAGGCGTACAGCTCTTCTTTGTTTTATCCGGCTTTTTGATTACTGGGATATTGTTAGATGAAAAACGAAATCTTGGTATCACCGTTAAAGGAAAGTTAGCCAAATTTTACTGGCGCCGGTCTTTAAGAATTTTTCCTATTTATTATTTTGTGCTGATCGTTAGTTTTATTCTGTTGCCACTATTAGGGATTAGCTTTGCAACTGTTGATACCGCCCGAGAGCATCAGATTTGGTATTGGACCTATTTAATTAACTGGGCACAGCCATTGCAAGAAACCGGTGGTTTAACACACTTTTGGTCACTAGCTATTGAGGAGCAGTTTTATCTAGCCTGGCCATTTGTCGTGATTTTGCTCGTTGATAAAAATATTCTACGGGTAATTTTCTTCTTAATCCTATCAGCGTTAATCTTTAGGGTTGGAATGATGTTGGTAGATCCCGTTCTTTATGACGATGTGGCTTATATGTTTACTGTGGCCCGATGGGACTCTCTAGCTTTTGGTGCTTTACTTGCTTATATGGTTAGAGATGCTGAACTATTTCAATGGTTATCTAATCATTATTTAAAGTTGTTGGGGGCTTCTATCTTCTTGGTGCTTGGGTTGATAGGAGTAACCCAAAACTTTAACTCTACACCCGTTGGAATTGGCGTTATTAATCAAACCGTAGCAGCCTTATTGTTTGCTGCATTAATTTGTTATCTGCTTTTTCAAGATCAAAGTAGTTGGCTAACAAAGGTGCTCTCATGGTCTTGGCTATCGCTGATAGGGAAGTACAGCTACGCTCTTTACGTGTTTCATATGCCTGTTAGAGACCTGTGGCGAGCCTACTATGGATTAGACCCTGCTAACTATGAGGGGATAGGGATTGTTTTAGCGGGTGGTCTTAATGTTGTAGCAGTGTTTATTGCTACGTTTATTCTTTCTGCGCTTTCGTGGAAGTTGATCGAATCACCAATTCTCGGCTTTAAAGATAAAATAAAATTCACTTAGCTTTTTGTTGGTTGTAAATAATGCCCGCTGCGAATGTGCAGCTTTCGCAAAGCCAGCTTAACGCTTTTACTAAACTATTCCCCAGCACATCTTGTTTTTCAATTAGTTCGTACGAATAATATGTCAGGCGAGTTAAGGTGGCGTTTTGATGGTATGGATGAATAGCAAAGTCACCTTAACAAGGCTTATATCTCCCTAATGCCAGCTGTTTTACTGGCCGTATAAATGAGTGCTTTTTGGTGAAGGTTATGGCGACAAGGCGTGAGTTTCTAGAAAAAACCATTACTACTAGTGGGGCTTTGCTAATAGGACCCATGTTAATGGCTTGCAGTGAAGGGGAAGAGGCCGCTGCATCGCATTCAAAAAATACGGATCAAAGATATCGCAACGCTTTTTTCGAAATTTCACCAGAGAATGATTTAAGCCTTTATCTAAATCGCAGTGAAATTGGGCAAGGGGTTACCCAGAGTTTACTGGCGATGATTTGTAATGGTCTAAATTGCGAGCCAGAGATTATCAATATTCGCCCGATTCAACTAGGCGCTCATCAAGATAATGACCAATTCAACACAAGCTTTATTGGTGGTAGTCAATCCGTAAGATCCTATTGGCAGCCAGTTCAAGCTCTCGTCATGGAAACCATGAGTGGGTTACTTGCCGCTGCTGCTAAAAGGTTGGACGTGTCAGTTGACTCCCTTAGTTATCACAATGGCATTATTTCTAACACCGAAAATAGACAAATAGCCTTTGGCGAATTGATAGCGGATCTTGATCTCGTTGCCGATGCGCCTTCAATGAATTATCCCCACAAGCCTATCGATTTTCATCCGCACTTGAAGGATAAGGTCACTGGCACATACAAATATGCCGCTGACGAAGAGCAGCCAGAGCTATTTGCGAGCTTTTTGCAGGCGCCAATAGGAACTCAAGATATCTCGATAAAAAACCAAAGCCAACTCGAAGATCAAATTCCTGGTCTGGTGAGTATTACAAAGTTAGATCAGGGCGTGGTTGTTTTGGCGAGTAATAGTTGGTCAGTGTTTAAGGCCGAACGTTTGCTACAAGTTGAGTGGCAAGGCGCGTCATTAGCTATGAATGAGGAAGCTTTTACCCACTTAGCTAAGCAGAAAATCGAACAACGCGATGCTGTTGCCTGGGCTTCAGAAGGGGCGCAAGATTTAGTTAATAGCATTAACCCCGCAACGCTTTCAGCAGAATATTACGTACCGTATCTGGCGCACGCGCAGATGGAACCCGCCGCTTGTTATGTGAGTGTCGATGGAGACCATTGTCGATTTATTGGACCCACTCAGAATCCCGCGGAAGCGCTTTACTTTATCGCTCGCACCCTTGGTTTAACAGAGCAACAGATCGATCTGACTGTGACGCCATCCGGCGGTTCTTTCGGTAGGCGCGCCTCGCAAAATTACATCATTGTAGCCGCGATGATCGGCAACATGACGAAAAGGCCAACTCGAATTTTGTGGTCTCGAGAGCAAGAAACAAAACAGGATTTATACCGTCCAGCCGCGTTTTCAAGCTTATCTTATTGGCATGATGGGAATGGTGGTAAAGGCGCCATGAATGTGGAGCTAGCGACACCGGGGGTTTTAAGATACCAGTATCCTCAAAGTGTCGGTGCGGGCATCGCCGATCGTGTCAAAACCTTGGTCAAAGGTAGTACTCCATTTTATGGCAACCATAGTCATCTGAGTGGAAAGAGCGGGCAGTTGGATGGTGCAATCCGGTTGCCTTACCAAGGTTTTAATCATCAGCTTACCCATCACCATTTAGCGCTAGATGTCCCTGTCGGCTATTGGCGAGCCGTTGGTAACTCCATCAATGTGTTTTCCATTGAGAGCTTTATTGATGAAGTCGCAAAACAGCAAGGAACAGATCCCTTGGCTTATAGGGAGGATTTGCTGGGCCAGCATAAACGCCTCAGACATGTACTTGCCAGATTGAAGGCTTTGTCTGGGTGGTCTTCTGGCAATATGCAGGGTGTGGCCTTGTTTTCTGGCTATGGTAGTTTCTGTGGTCATGTTGTGGAACTACAAAAGGTGGGACAGGATCTAAAAGTCGCGAAGATATACTGTGTAGCTGATTGCGGTGTAGTGCTAAATCCCAATAACGTAGAGTCTCAAGTGATGGGAGCGACATTAATGGGCTTGTCATCGGCGATCGGTGAGCAGGTAACCTTCATCGACGGAGAGCCAATCCAGCAAAATTTTTCCGGTTATTCTTTGTTACGCAATCAAAGCACCCCTGAAGTGGTGATTGAGGTTGTCGAAAGTAACGCCAAGCCAGGGGGAGTAGGCGAGTTAGCATTACCGAGTGTGGCACCTGCAATTGCGAATGCAATTGATGCGGCGACAGCTCAGAGAATCAGAAGATTGCCGCTTTCAGAACATATCTCATTAGTTTAGGTCCTTATTCCTTTTTTTTCTTTAAGTTACGATTTTTAAACCAATCAGTGACTAATCTCACTTGTTTTAACATGCGATAAGCGTCAAAATTTGGCGGCCCAAAAGATGCTGCCATTCTTTCAAAATTTCATGAACTGACGGGTAGTTACAACGGGTTGCTGAGGTAAAAAGTTGGCTGATGAGTAAAAAACAGGCAGCTTCGAAAGATTGTCATCAAATTCAATTAGTGTTTCCACATTTGAGTACTTTGGTCTTTCCCGATCACCTCTATACTTACCAATGAGTTTAATGCTTTAAGAAGAGTCAACTATGTCAGATTACGTTAGGTTCAGCTGCTACTTACTAGGTGCCAGGTCTCTACTCATCCGGTGTGGCGAGAAACTATTGGACCGGGGACATGATGTCCGCGGCGTTATTAGTGACGATCCAGAAGTAATTAGTTGGGCACAAAATAAGGGATTGCCCTTAGCGGCTATCAAAGATGCTGCCGCCACCGTAGTCGGCAAAGATTTTGACTATTTATTTAGTATTGTGAACTTGCAAGTCACTCCGGCGGATGTGATTAATGCGGCCAAGATAGATGCCGTCAACTTCCACGATGGTCCTCTTCCTCAATATGCAGGATTGAATACTACCACCTGGTCTTTGCTTAATGGCGAGCAAGAGCATGGTGTTACCTGGCACAGTATGCGGGACAAGGAAGGCAGCAGCGAAATATATCAACAAACTCGCTTTCCAGTCACTCCTGAAGAAACTTCATTTACGCTCGACGTGAAGTGTTTTGAGCTTGCATTTGACGCCTTTGCAGACGTAGTTGATCACATTGAGCAAAATGCCTTGCCAGGGACGAAAATAGCGCTCTCCGAAGTTAATGTTTGCTTGCGTAGTGACCGCCCGGCAAATGGAGCCTGGATCGATTGGTCTCAATCAGCCCAAGATATTGCAAGATTAGTTAGCGCGCTAAACCATGGTACTTACGAAAATCCCGTAGCAACTCCAAGAGCGTTAGTGTCTGGGCGTGCTGTCATCTTATCTCAAGCAGAGGCTTCTGATGGCTCTGGTTCGGCTGATGGCTCTGGCTCAGCGGGTCAGGTCATTAGCGCCGACGCTAGTGGCGTGAAAGTAGGGACTGGTTCCGGAAGCATCGTTATAAAAGAGCTTCTTGATAACCACACAGGCCAAAGTATTGATCTAGCCTCTTTTTCTGCTGGCGAGCAATTTCAGCTACTAGATGATTCCAACAAAGCCGCATTAGACGATATCGTCGGTCGTGTTGCCAAACAAGAAGCCACCTGGTTAAAACGCTTCGCGTCCATCCACGAATTCGACTCACCAATTCGCTTAGCTGGTGAATTCCCTGTTGCTAACGACAGTGATATCGTTGAACTGAATATTGATTCTCAAATTTCAGCTTGTTCAGCTCACCGTGCGGTTGGCTTGTTGGCAGCCTTCTGGGCAAGGTTAGGAAAATCAGACGTTGTCGATTTACCTTTTCAAATAGGTTCGATAGCTCCAGATTCTGTTGTAGCTGCCGGCTTTAGTCATACGCTTCCAGTTACCGTAGACCTAACAAGTGACCCAGATGCTGAAACTATAGAGTCTCAGCTAAGCCAACAAGTTGCGTTACTTGAGCGCTATGAAACTTACACTACAGATTTGTTCGTTCGTTATCCTCAATTTGCATCACTACCAAAGCATTGGGTCACGCAAAAGCATTCTATAGCTTTCGTGGTGAGCGATGGTGCAGTCGACCGTAATCAATTACCCGCCGTGTTTAATGTGGTTTATGACAAGCAATCAGATACTTTGTCATGGCTCTATAACTCTGCCGTGATTAAGAATGCAGATGTCGAACAATACTTAGAGCAATTCAAAGCCTTTGCTTCAGCAGTATTGGAAGGTGCATCGCCGAGAAAAGCGACTTTATTGACAGCCAAAGACCGCTCCTTGTTAAAGGAGTGGAACAGCACGGATGTTGAGTTAGAAGAAATATGCGTTCATCAGTTAATTGAACGACAAGCTCAAGACAAGCCAGACGCACCAGCGTTAGCTTGCGGTTCGGTGCAGTTAACCTATGCAGAATTAAATAGCAAAGCTAACCAAGTTGCCCGTTGCTTAGTAGAGAAGGGCGTAGGTATTGGCGATCGTGTCGGCATCCTTATGGACCGTAGTGAAAGCATGGTCATCGCCATGGTTGCTGCTTGGAAAGCGGGTGGTTCGTATGTGCCTTTAGATCCATCCTATCCAGTGGATCGTATTCAATACATGATCAGCGATTCGCATCTGGCTGCTATCGTGAGTCAGGCTGAATATCACAGTCGATTTGAAACTAACGAATCTGTAGCATGGATCGATTATGCTGCTGAGCAAGAAGTTATCGATAGCCATGATACCGGTAATTTAGATTTGGCAGTGGCTAACTCTGAATTGGCATATACCATTTATACATCCGGCTCTACGGGTAAGCCTAAAGGTGTAATGGTTGAACATCGCAATGCCGTCAACTTCTTTGTCGGTATGGATGATCGTATCGAGAGCGCAGAGGCCGGTACATGGCTCGCGGTAACCAGTATTTCCTTCGACATATCTGTTCTGGAATTATTCTGGACTTTATCCCGTGGTTTCAAGGTTGTCGTTTACCAAGATGAGAAGAAAGCGCTAGCTGCGGCATCGAAGAATGCGGGAATGGATTTCGTTTTGTTCTATTGGAACGTGGCCAGTGAAATCCAAGAGAACGAGCCGGACAAATATCGCTTGTTATTAGAAAGTGCGAAGTATGGTGACGAGAATGGTTTTAAAGCCGTTTGGACACCGGAACGACATTTTGCCGCTTTTGGCGCGTTATTCCCTAATCCAGCGATAACTTCAGCAGCACTTGCAACTATCACCAAGAATGTTGAAATCAGAGCCGGTAGTTGTGTTGCACCTCTTCATAGCCCCATTAGGATTGCTGAAGATTGGTCTGTCATCGATAACCTTTCCAATGGTCGTGTTGGTGTTGCATTTGCTGCGGGTTGGGCACCTAAGGATTTTGCGATTAAACCCGAAACATACCCTACTGCTAAAGCCACCATGTTTGAATACATGGATACCGTGCGCGATCTTTGGAAAGGCCAAACTAAAACCTTCCAGGGTGGCAAGGGTGAAGTAGAGGTCTTTACGTTACCTCGACCAATTCAAAAAGATCTACCCATGTGGGTAACAACTGCAGGTAATATTGATTCCTATATTCAGGCTGCTGAATATGGCGCGGGTATTCTTACCCACTTGTTAGGTCAAACCATCGAAGAAGTCGGTGAGAAAGTTGCCGCTTACCGTAAACGTTGGAAAGAGTGCGGACATCCTGGTGAAGGTAATGTAGTTGTAATGCTACATACTTTGATCGGTCCTTCAGAGGAAAAAGTAGAGCAAGTTGCTCGTGGCCCGATGAAAGAATATCTTAAGAGTGCCATGTTCTTGGTTAAGCAGGCTGCTTGGAATTTCCCAATCTATAAGAAGATGAGCGAAGAGCAGGGCAAGACTTTAGATGAGCTGTTCGCCACTTTATCTGATGAAGATTACGATCAAGTTCTAGATTTCGCGTTTGACCGTTATTACGGAACCAGTGGCTTGTTTGGAACACCCGATTCAGCGCTGGAAATGGTAAAAGCTGTTAAGAAAGCCGGTGCTAACGAGATCGGTTGTTTGATTGATTTTGGTATGCCAACCGATGTGGTGTTAGAGCATCTTCCATACTTAAAAGAGTTGCTAGATAAAGCTCAAAATATTGTGGTGGAAGTGGAAGAGGATAATTCTCCAGATTCCATTGAAAAGCAATTTGGCGATCATGATGTGACGCACTTTCAATGCACGCCTTCTATGGCCACGATGTTGGTCAACGAGCCTTCCATGCAGCCGCATTTGCAAAAGTTGAAGCAGATGATGGTAGGTGGCGAAGCCATGCCACCGAAGCTTGCTCGTGAAATGGCTCAATCGGTAACTAATGGTCGTGTCACTAATATGTATGGCCCTACAGAAACTACTATCTGGTCATCAACGCAAGATGTTGGCGATACTGGAGACGTTGTTCCTATTGGTAAGCCAATTGCTAACACGCAAATCTTTATCTTAGATGAACATGATCAGCCATTACCCATTGGTGTTGTCGGTGAGATTGTGATCTGTGGTAAAGGCGTTGTGCGTGGTTATCATGAGCGTCCTGAGCTTAATGAAGAGCGATTTATCTCACTTGATATCGAAGGGGAAACCTATCGCGCCTATCGGACCGGTGACCTAGGGAAATGGATGGACGATGGCCGTTTACAGTGCCTAGGCCGTCAAGATCATCAAGTTAAGATACGTGGTTATCGTATAGAGCTAGGTGAAATCGAATCTTTATTACGTGAACATCCGCAAGTGCTAGAAGCTGCGGTTGATGTGCTCACTGAGCGACAACAGCTCGCAGCATTCTTCAGAGCAGCGCCTGGCAATGCACCAACCTCAAAAGAATTGGAAGACTTCTTGAGCGCTAAGCTGCCTGAATTTATGGTGCCTGCTTTCTATAAAGAGCTTAGTGTTATACCGCAAACTCCTAACGGTAAGATAGACCGCAAAGCATTACCGAAAGACAAGCTAGATGATTCGGGTGTTGCCTCTCAAGCTGAGTTTGTAGCGCCAACTAACGAACTAGAAAAGCAAGTGGCAGAAATCTGGAAAAACGCACTTGGTGTGAGTTCTGTGGGTATTAATGACAATTTCTTCGATATTGGTGGTCACTCAATTTTGGCCCTACAAGTGTTGCAAGAATTTAGAAAGATCACCGAAAAATCGTTACAAATGACGGATTTGTTTAAGTACACAACCATATCCGCTATCGCTAAGTTTCTTGCTAGTGATGAATCTGAGTCTGACGAAAATAGTAAGTTAAAGAGCCGTGGTGCAGCCCGTAAAGCAGCCATGAACAAGAAGCGTCGCGTGCGTCGTCGCTAAGAGCTCAATAGATCGAACAAATAGGAAATACAATGCAAGACGAAGATTTAGATAACGAATCCATCGACACTTCCGATATTGCTGTTGTCGGTTTAGCGTGCCGCTTACCTGGCGCCAATACACCGCAACAATATTGGGACAACCTTAAAAATGGTGTTGAGTCCGTTACGACCTTAGATGACGACGCGTTAAAAGCTGAAGGGGTTTCAGACGATTTAATCAAAAATCCTAATTATGTGAAAAGAGCAGCCATCTTAGATGATATGGAAGGCTTTGATGCGGGTTTCTTTAACTTCAGCCCTCTAGAAGCAACCATGATGGATCCACAGCATCGTCATTTCCTTGAATGTAGTTGGGAAGCACTAGAATCAGCTGGCTATGATCCTAGTCGTTTTGATGGTGCCATTGGCCTATTTGCGGGCTCAGGCCATAACGCCTATATGCCCAATAATTTATTCACCAATCCGCAGTTTATGAATCAGCATGGTATGTTCTTGGTTAGGCATACTGGCAACGATAAGGATTTCTTAACCACCCGTGCTTCCTATTGTTTCGATCTGAAAGGGCCAAGTGTTAACGTACAAACCGCTTGTTCTACATCGCTTGTGGCCATACATATGGCTGTGCAAAGTTTGATGAGTCATGAGTCGGATATTGCATTAGCTGGTGGTGTCACCATAGAAATGCCTCATAGAAGAGGTTATTTATTCCAAGAAGGTGAAATACTCTCACCGGATGGTCACTGCCGAGCTTTCGATGCTTCATCGAAAGGTACTGTATTTGGTAGCGGTGCTGGTGTTGTCGTTTTAAAACGTTTAGAAGATGCGCTTGATGATGGCGATACCATCCACGCGTTAATCAAATCTTCAGCAGTAAATAACGATGGTTCCGGAAAAGTCAGTTACATGGCGCCTAGCGTTGATGGTCAGGCAGCTGCCGTTCATGAAGCTTTAACTGTTGCTGAAATTGATCCTGAAACCATTGATTACGTTGAATGTCATGGTACAGGTACGCCCATCGGTGACCCAATAGAAATTACCGCGCTAACCACAGCTTATAAGCAAGAAACCAAAGAGAAACAATTCTGTAAGGTCGGTTCGGTTAAGTCAAATATAGGTCACCTTGATACCGCTGCAGGTACTGCAGGCTTAATCAAGGTGGTTGAATCGCTTAAGAATAAACAGATTCCACCTAGTATTAATTTTAGTGAGCATAACCCAGCAATTGATTGGCAGAACTCCCCATTTAGCGTTAACGAAAAGTTAATTGATTGGGAACCCAAGAAGGGACCACGCCGCGGAGCCGTCAGTGCCCTTGGTGTTGGTGGTACCAACGCCCATATTATTCTTGAAGAAGCCCCTGAGCTTGATGAGACTAGTGAAGCAAAATCCGAGCAGTTGTTTTTGCTTTCTGCAAAAACTAAATCTGCGTTGGAACAAAAGGCTCAGCAGTTAGCAGCTCATATAGAGTCAAAAGTTCAA
>JAKSAW010000013.1 GCA_022361455.1 Pseudomonadales bacterium
ACCGTATCCGGCATTGTTGAAAAGAGCGTCTATGGAACCGCCTGTCAGTTCGAGTATTTTTGTTGCGGCGTTCTCAGTGCTGGATTGATCAAGCAAGTCCAACTTAACCGGTATTGCCCCTAGAGATTGCAAATGATCTAAGTCCGTTAGCTGTCTTGCTGTTGCGATTACCCGATATCCTTTACTTAAACTTGCTTCTACACAGGCCAATCCTATACCTGATGAGGCGCCAGTTATAACCACAGTTTTCATAGGATATCTCCTTGGTTTCGGGTAGAGTCAATCGAGCGAGCTATTATAAGTGGGAAAACGAATACATAGATAGGGTATTCAGTTAAGATTAACAAACTGTTAAGTATGCGGATCATAGGAAAACAGCAGTGAAAATTATTCTTGCATTATTAGTGTTGGCGGCGGTATTTCTCTATTGGCGTAAGGTGTCTGGTGGTCAGGCGGCAGCTGAAAATATTGAAAGGGGCAAAGAATTTCTAGAAATGAATGCTTCAGGGGATGGCGTCAAAGTGACTGAGTCTGGGCTTCAATACATGGTACTGCAAGAAGGTGATGGCGACGTACATCCCACGGCAACTGACAAAGTAAAGGTACACTATCAAGGCACCTTAATTGATGGCACTGTGTTTGATAGTTCCATCGCTCGTGGCGAGCCGATTAGCTTTGGTTTGAATCAAGTGATCAAAGGCTGGACCGAAGGGTTGCAGTTAATGGTCGTTGGTGAGAAAACTCGATTTTTTATTCCCAGTGAATTGGGTTATGGGAATAGAAGCGCAGGTCAGATCCCTCCGGGATCAGTATTAATATTTGATGTTGAGTTGTTGGGTATTAACGAGTAATTCAACTCGGCAGTTTTTGGTTATCTATATGGAATTTAATAGGGGGACATTATGTTAAAAAATATCATTGGATTCAGTGCAGGCTTATTAATCTTATTATCGTTAACCGCTAATGCAGCGGATATCGTTACAAAAAACATTGCGTACGATATCGATGGCCAATCTTTTACTGGCTTTTTGGCCTACGACCAATCGATTAAAGAAAAACGTCCTGGTGTAATAGTGGTGCATGAATGGTGGGGTGCTAATGACTATGCACACAAGCGCGGAAAAGATTTAGCCAAAGAGGGATATGTTGCCTTTGCATTGGATATGTATGGCACGG
>JAKSAW010000507.1 GCA_022361455.1 Pseudomonadales bacterium
CAAGCGGCGGACAAAGGTTTGTTCGCCTCACGGCAGCGGATTTCCAGCGCCAAGCAGCGAGCAGCTACCGAAAATGCCTTTCTCGCGCTAACAGCCCCGCGGGGGGCCGCCGTAAGAGGCGGCGGTGGCCCGCCTGTCCGTCCCGGGCTGTAGGCACCCCTGGCAGGGAAAACGTTCGTAACGTGATGCAAACATGCACCCAGCCCCGCACAGCCCAGCGCAGCTCTCTTCCCCCCCCGCTTCGGGCTGCTCTTCACACTTTTTGGCCGCCATCAACCTCAACGTAGCGGCGCCACTGCCACGATACACGGACAAGCGCCGCGTGGGCACGCGAGCTGCCGCCCCACAGCCAACGCCGCTCCATCTCCTGGGCCCTCGTCGGCATTTCGCTGCGAGGGGAGCCTGAAAAGCTAGACATCCCCACTGTAGCTGTTATCCCCACAACAGCAGGGCGCACCGCGCGGGACAACAGCCCCCAAAGAACACCACACAAAGCGGCACAACAGCACAGCACGCGCGCCGACAGCCCCACCCCCCTTCCCGCGCGTCCCGCCCACATTTGCGACAAGCGATAGCAGCATCTTCCACGCACCTCTCCTATACCGTCCAGCCCCTGCGCACCGCCGTTTCCGCCGTTGTCCGCTTCTTTCCTGTCATTTTGCACACTGTACGTCATCCCCACTCTCCACAGCCGACTCCACACAACGATGCTGCCCACCCCGCGGCACAGCAAGCCAAGCACCGCCCCACAACACAGCAAACTCGCAGGGCGCCGCCAACCGCGTCTTGCACACACCTTTCCTACACCGGGCAACGCGTTTGCGACTGGCAGGGTAACGGTGGAGGAGGCACCTGCTGCTCGTGTGCGCTGTTGGGCTTGCTGCTGCTGCGCCGCGGTTGGTGGCGCGCTGTGCTTGCTGCCGCTGGCGTGGTTGCCCCAGAAACGCTGTGAAACACAACGAACAGCGGCGTGATCAGCGTGCAAACGATGCAGAGTCATGGTGTGGCGCGAGATGGCGTTCACACGTGCCACACGCCGCAGCTGCGGACTGTGCGCGCTGCCGCGCTGCTGGTGCACTTGCACTGCACTGGTGCGCGCGCATTAACACACACGCGTGGGTTCAAACATGTGCGCACGCTGTGCAGCGCGTGTGACAGTGATGGCGCGCAGTGCGGTGTTTGCAGCAACACGGCGACGCTACACGAAGTTTTGCAGTGCGTCGTCGCACGCTTCACAGGTACAGCGGGGCATTCGCAGGAAACAGCAAGCCGTGGTACTGCAACGTTCACATCTCAGAGTTGTGCGCATGCAGAACGCTGGCACCACGCAGAAACGCGCACCTGCTGCTCGTGTGCACTGTTGGGCTTGCTGCTGCTGCGCCGCGGTTGGTGGTGCGTTGTGCTTGCTGCCGCTGGCGTTGTTGCCCCAGAAACGCTGTGAAACACAACGAACA